>CAZDON010000010.1:5370-26951 GCA_964507065.1 uncultured Ruminococcus sp.
TCGGATGTCGTGGTATTTTTTACTATAGCAATCATAGCGTGTGGATATCTGAAGACGATGATATAAAAATAGATTTTGCATATAGAGAATTTGAGATAGTTATAAATAACAACGCATATAGTTTTTCATTTGGGTATTTGTTTGATGGTAGTTTTATAGAAATATATGACGACTACACTGTAGGAGAGGGTGTTGGAGAAGACGAAGTACTCATAATTGCCGAGGCAGAAGAGAAAAAAGACAGGCTCTATCTTACGTTCACGCTTGACAAGCTTTTTGATTTGGAAGGCAGGACTGTCGTTCTTACTCCTGTACTAAGCGAGTAGTTTTAATGACGACGATGGATTTATCGTAGGATACATAATATGGAAAAAATAACAAGAAAAAGTTTTTGTGTACTGTTTATTATAATTCTCACTTTTAGTATGAGTGCCTGTCGCGGTAACTTCCATCTTCATAAGCATAATGTGTGGGAGTCTGCGGATTCGTCTATAAAAATAGATCTTAACTTAGACGTAGTCTCTTTCCGGATTAACGGTACTTTATATGAATTTTACGATTTTGCTAGAGAAAATAATGGTACAGGAATATATATTTATCAAGAAGGTGGATTAACAGATGATGACATACTCATAATCGCCGAAGCAGAAGAGAAGAAAGACAGGCTCTATCTTACGTTCACTCTTGACAAGCTATTTGATTTAGAAGGTAAGACAGTCATACTTGATCCTGTGACCAGCGAGTAGTTTTAACAACGGTAGTGGCTTTATTGTGGGTTATGTAATATGGAAAAAGTAATGAGAATTATCTGTTGTATATTGCTTCTTTTTCTTCTTGCGTTTACAGTAGTCGGATGTCGTGGTATTTTTTACTATAGCAATCATAGCGTGTGGATATCTGAAGATAACTTCATTAAAATTGATTTTGACCACAGAATTTTGACAGTGAATAGATGTGATGAAGTTAGTGATTTTAATTTTGGGTATGCAAATGACGGTAGTTCAATAGAAATATACGATGAAAGCAATATCTATGACGGTTTAACAGATGAAGAGATGGTCTTGTATGCCGAAGCAGAAGAGAAGAAAAACAGGCTCTATCTTACGTTCACGCTTGATAAGCTGTTTGATTTAGAAGGTAAGACAGTCATACTTGATCCTGTGACCAGCGAGTAGTTTTAACGACAGAAGCGGTTTTATTGTGGGCTATATAATATGGAAAAAATAACAAGAAAAAGTTTTTGTGTACTGTTTATTATAATTCTCACTTTTAGTATGAGTGCCTGTCGCGGTAACTTCCATCTTCATAAGCATAATGTGTGGGAGTCTGCGGATTCGTCTATAAAAATAGATCTTAACTTAGACGTAGTCTCTTTCCGGATTAACGGTACTTTATATGAATTTTACGATTTTGCTAGAGAAAATAATGGTACAGGAATATATATTTATCAAGAAGGTGGATTAACAGATGATGACATACTCATAATCGCCGAAGCAGAAGAGAAGAAAGACAGGCTCTATCTTACGTTCACGCTTGATAAGCTTTTTGATTTAGAAGGTAAGACAGTCGTTCTTGACCCTGTACCAAGTGAGGAGTAGATGAATCAAAAAAATCTTTTTATATCGCTTGTTTCGATAATAATGAGCGTATTGTTTATCCTTTTTGTTATATTGGTTACTCTTTCGCTAAATCAACCGACTCCGAGTGAAATTTATGCTGAGAATATTCACAGTGTAGCGGAGCTCAAAGCTACGTCATACGAAGTCGGAGAAAGCTACGGTACTGCTGTTTTAATTAATGATAACGGTGATTTTGTTACAAACGCTCACGTTGTTACGTATTCTCAGTTAGGTGATGTCAGTACATACGATAAATATGAAATTCGCTTTGCAGATGAAGAGGAATATCTGGAAACAGAGCTGATTCGCTATAATACTGATATTGATATAGCAATTATGAGAGTAAAAAATGAAGCAATAAAGCTACGTCCAATGAACGTAAGAGAGGAGCAAACACTTAACTCAGGTGATATAGTATATGCTATAGGAAACTCCTTAAATCACGGAATAGCGATGTCACAGGGTATTGTTTCATGCCCTCTCGTTAGATTTGAATACCTTGGAAAGATTAGAGAAGTAATACAGTGCGACCTGACTATAACAGAAGGAAATAGCGGCGGCGCGCTTCTTGATAAAAACGGTGATTTAATTGCTCTTACGACGTTCAGAATAAGAGATGAAAACGGAGTGGTTGTATACGGAATGGCTTATTGTATTCCAATATCTACAGTACTCGATTTCGTAAATTCAACGAATTATTAAATAAAAAGCTGCAATAATTAGTCGTTCGACTAATTATTGCGGCTTTTTATATGCACAGTTCTATTTTAACAGAAAAAATTCGATTTTCACATGTTAGTGAAAACTCGCCGTTATATTTTTTAACGACTTTATTTAGAGAATACAATCCAAAACCGTGAGAATGAATATTTTCTTTGGTTGTTTGTACTGTATTTTCTTTTATTACTACGTCATCCAAGGTTGGATTGGTAATCGTAAGAAACAACAAACCGCAGATATATTTTGATTCAACGGATATAATTTTCTCTTGATTATTGGGGATTTTTTCACATGCTTCAATTGCATTGTCAAGGGAGTTTCCGAGTAAAATGCAAAGGTCGATTGGTGAGAGCCTGTCTGATGGGAACGACCCGTTAAATTTTATGTAGGTGTTATGAGTTTTACATATATCCTGTTTTTCATAAAGTATTGCATCTGCAATACCGTTTCCGCTGTCGAACAAGTTTCCGTCAGTATCATATTCATCGTTATATAAAAGTTTAGTGGCAGCTTCAATATTATTCATTTCAAGAGCTGTTTTGACACCGATTCTCAAATTATTAAAATCGTGCTTGAATCTTCTTAATTCAAAATCAGACTTTGCTTTTTCACTATAATACTTTGCTTGCGCCTCAATTTCTTTTTGGATTGAGGTGTTTTGCTCTTTTAAATACAAATTGCTAATAGACATTGCTATAAATATAGGTAAAATAGTAAATAACAATATGGAAGAAAGAACACTGAAAATTCGTATTACAATGCTCCAAGTGCTGTTATCATTGAATGCGGGATTTGATGATAGTAATGCAAGAAATATACCGTTAACAATGCACGATAGGAGTATTAAATATTTATTTGACTGGGGCAGAACCTTTAATAATGTTTTAATCTTTGCAGATAAATTAGTATTTATAGCCAAAATAGCAAAGCATAATGATATTAATATACAAACAGCAAAATCAACAAATAAAAGTATGCTATCACTAAATGAGAAAATCATATTTACAGAAACAGTTAATATAATATTTAAACTGTAAATTGAAAGATATGTTTCAATAATGCTGATGATTTTAAAGTTAATTGAAATTGCTTTAAGCAAAAGAATATGCGTTACATGATTAATAAAAGCAAGGATAATGAATAAATATAAATCAATAAAAAATCCAACTGCCAGCAAAATAGTATGTAACAAAAAACTAAAGATTAAATATCTTTTTTTATCAGCTGTTACTTTATAAATTTTAGTTGTTATTATTAGCAGATTTAATGAGTACAGGAAAGACTCCATCGTATAAAAAATAATGTTCATTATAGATTTAAATAATAATCCTTTATAAAGCTTATGTATATCCGTTTAAAATCTGCTATCTTGCTTCTACCAATTATAGCCCGTTCTCCATTTGTAAAAAATATTTCATTACTATTAAGCTTTTGTATATGATATAAGTTAACTGCATATGATTTGTGTACTCGAATAAAGCAATATTGAGGCAGCAGCTCGTACACTCCGGATAGGGTCTTTGAGCTTCTGAAAAAATCCTTATTAGTCCTTATGGTACAGTATTTACCGTCGCCCTCAAGATAAATAATATCCTTTGTCTCTACAACCCTTTGCCCATCGTCAGTATTTACAATAATCGGGGCCAATCTTTTACACTGGGTTATATATGAATTCAGCACATTCTCAATTTGATTTTGAGATATAGGCTTTTTTAAGAAACGATAGGGATTAATCTCAAATGATTCAAAAACAAATTCAGGATAGCTAGTAACGAATACAATGCTGCAAATAGAATTCGTTTGTCTAAGTTTGCGTGCTGTTTCCATGCCGTCGAGATCTGGCATTTGATAATCTAAAAATAGAATGTCAAAGGATAAATCAGAGGAAAATAAAGACGGTCCATCAGCGAATTCATATATATCTATTTGAACGCGTCTGTTTTTCTTATATTGAATAATATAATTCTTCAATTCATTTCTGAAGATTTGCTCATCGTCACATATAGCTACTCGCATATTCTTCCTCTCACTCCCAATTAGTTGGCGTTAACTCCAACTCCTCTTTATATAAAAAATCCTTTCTGTTAGCATTTTTAAAAAAAGAAAGGATTTAAGAAAATGGTACATATGCTTATAACATTTTTTAGAATGATCTTTGGTTTTTAAGTTTAATCACCAAAATGAAATCAAATTGAGGCACAAGTGTCTCAATTTGATTTCATTTTCTTGTCAGCACATACTATTAATTCTATAAGCATTGAACGCTGCTCAAAAGACCAATCTGAGATTATCTGTTCAATTTCAGATTTAATACAATTATCGGTAAGGTTGGCACAATCGGAAACTAATAATGCAACATCTATACCAAGGAGTTCAGCAATTTCGTACAGTCTTGAAAGTGATATTTTTGCTTTGCCGCGTTCTATCTGGCTGATAAAACTCTCAGAAACATCAAGCTGCTCGGCTAAGTATGCCTGTGTAATCGCGCAGTTTTTACGATTATATGCAATTCTTCTTCCTATCGACTTATAATCAATCATTTAATCACCTTAAAATATTAATCTTTGTATTAAGTATAACTCCCAAGTTAAAAATTATGAAGCAACCTATAAGTTAATACTTAATCCATAATTGCGCATTGTGAGCTGCTACGATACAATTATTCAACATTCTTCGTCAGTTTTTTTCTTTTTACACGGCGATTCACTATTTGTTTTAAATCTCTTTTTTAAATAAACTTCTTTTTTATAAGAAAAATTCTAAAAATTATTCGATAATACATAAAGTAGGTAAATTATTGTGATAAGTGAAATTATTAAAAACCAAACTGTTTCTATGAAAAATGTGCTATATTATAAAGCTTGGGTAACACCAAAAAACTCAGACGAGCATTTCAGAAAAATGAATTGCTTAATTGATGATAGAAGAGCGAAAAAAGTTGGTTCAATAATTATCGTATCTAACGCTGTAAAAAATAAAGAGGGTGAGGCTTTAATAGAAATTGAAGTATTTGTTCCTCTTGATAAAAAGATTGTCGTTACTAATGAATTTAAATTCATTTCAAAAATGATAGTAATGAATGCTATAAAGATTAGAATTGAAGGCGGTTTTGTGGAATGGCAGAGGGCCACTAATGTAATTTCGGAGTATATTCGAAGTAGCAATTTACAGCCGACAACTCCAATAATGATAAAGATGATCAAGGCACCAATTGAGCCGCTTGATAGCAACGAAATGATAATAGAAATATACGTGGGTACAAAATAAGCCATAAAGCAAAACACCCCCGAATGCCGAACTGTTAAATGAGTCGGCATTCGGGGGTGTTTTTAGCGCCTTCTTCTTTTATTGCTCTTCTTAACCGAGCCAAGATATGCAAGAAGTGTGGATATAAGCACGTAGCATACGATATTCATAAGCATATTAACTATATTTCCGCCCGAGAAAACGGATATAACAAAGGTCGCGCAGGAAAAGGCGAGGGAAGCGACTGTACTCGTCACGACAGGCTGAGCCTTGATTACCTTTGATGAAATAAATCCCGAAATCGCACCTGATAAAAGATATGATAAAAAGGATACGATTTTGAGAGGTGCCGTTGGATTTTTCGTAAGAAATAGTCCTACACAGCAGATAAGAGAAAGCGTGAGGTAGCTTATGAGCGAAATAATAAACGATATTGATACTCTGCGAAGAAAGCCGTCCTGATTGCTTGCGTATTTATACATAAATAAAAGGCCTCCGATACGATTTTAATAAATCATATTCGAAAGCCCTCTATTCTATTCCGAAAGGAAAATTAATTTTCGTCCTTCTTTTCCTCGGTAGCCTCCGCTACCTCAGCAGCCTCTACGCTTTCGGTAGACTCTGCTGCCTCGTTGGTATCAGCAGTCTCAGCGGCCTCTGCTTCCTTGCCCTCGATAACCGCCGCAGCAATATCAGCCGCCTTAACGTCAACGCTTCTGATAGCGCCTCTTAAGAATCTTATCTTCGTCTTGTCCTTGGTGGTTTCAAGCACGAAGGTATCACCCTTAATCGAAACGACCTTACCGATAATACCGCCGATGGTGGTAACCTCGTCACCAACCGCAAGTGCGTCGCGCATCTCACTGTCACGCTTTTCCTGCTTCTTCTGAGGACGAATCATAAAGAAGTAGAAGAAAACGAACACAAGGGCAATCATAATTACAGTGCCCCAAATATCACCGCCGCCTGAGGTGGAAGTGGTTCCATCACCTTCAAGTAAGAAATTAAGCATTTCTTTTTCACCTTTCATATTATTATACTCAGAAGAGTATTTCAAGTATAAATCATTATACTACACATTTATTAAAAAAGCAAGAATAATATTCTAAATTTTAAAAACTCGAAAAATATTGTTCACAATCGCGCGCCTCTTAGCCGTTTTCCCTTTTTATTCTCTCAGCCTCGGATATAATATACTTGGCAGTCTTTGCGGGATAGAGCCACCAGTCGCGCGACCAGATTCGGAGAATAGTCCAGCCCTTTGTCGTAAGGAACCTCGGCTTGCTGATATCTCTTTCCATAGCCTGCTTCGACGAGTTGAACGCATCGCGGTCAAGCTCAATTCCAAGAAGGAATCTGTCAAGCTCGCTATCGTAAATTGCAAGAGTAATTCTCGTGTCAACGCTACCGAGATTTGTAACGACCGTATATCCCGCCCGTTCAAGGCGGTCCTTAATCTGAAGGTCAATTCTGTCAAGCCCTGTCTTAACCCCCTGAGTATCCTGAGCGTCAAGCTCGTGGAGTATCGCGTCTGCCTCGGACCTGTCACCCTTTGAAATCGCCCTTACGTACATAAGGTATTTTTGTAAAAGCCTAGGACCACGGTTCTTCGAGTTCTCAACCTTAAGCGCCTCAGGCTCAATGCTCGTGACTACTATAATCTTGGATTTCGCTCGGGTAATCGCAACGTTAAGGCGATTTTCACCACCCTCGGTGGAGAGTGAGCCGAAATTAGTATGCACGCGCCCCGATTCGTTTTCCGCATAGGCGATAGAGAAGATGATAATATCACGCTCGTCACCCTGTACGTTTTCAAGATTCTTGACGAAAATACTCGTATCCTCGCCGTTTTCAAATCTCAGGCGCTCCTTCGTCATATAAGAGCGGAATTCTGCATCCTTTACGCATTCCTTGTCAATCATATCGGCGATGCAGTTCTGCTGGTCGGCATTAAAGGTGATAATACCGATGCTCTCATTGTTTTTCCTCGTAGCGAAGATGTTTTTGAGAATATCAATAACACGCTTTGCCTCGGCGGTATTCTTACGGTCAATCCATTTGCCGTTTACCTTAATGCGCTCAATAGGACGGGAGTCGGTATTGCCCACCACGTTTGGAGCTATCTGCAGCTTGCCCTGATAGAATGCGTGATTTGAAAAATCAATAAGCTCTCGGCTCTTACTTCTGTAATGATAGGTAAGGTGCGCGCTTTCGTATCTTGATACGGCAAGGTCAAGCAGACTTTCGACCTCAAGCGCTGCCTGAACGGAATAATCCTCAACCTCGTCAATATCAATACCCATATACCGCTTCATAAAGGTCGTAGACGGACGAAGCTGCTTATCATCACCCGCAACGACGATATTCTTTCCGCGGTATATTGCGGGAATAGTGCTTTCGATAAAGACCTGTGACGCCTCGTCAAATATAACGAGGTCAAATAAATTCTTGGTAAGAGGAAGAAGCCCAGATACGTTTTCCGGCGACAAAAGCCAGCAGGGGAACAGCGTCAGAATAAACTCACCGTATACCTCCATGCACTTGCGTATGGGCCAGAAGTTCTGCTTCTTCGAGATCTGATATAGGAAGTCCTTATTTTTCTCAGAGCGTTCGTAAAGAGCTTCGTAATCTCTGCTTGATTTACCCTCGCAAAGTGCTGCGGAAATTTCAAGCTGCTGAGCCTTGTAACGCTCAATACGCGAAGTAATGTTTGCATAATCGACCGTTTTTGATAGCTCGTCACGGTATTCGTCCTCATACTTGGTTATCTCGTGATATATACGAAGCTCAAGCATCTTCGACAGAATATCCGTATAGCTCTGATAGCTTTTGGCTATCGAATAAGCAAAGCTCAGGACGGCAAGCTTGTTATCGTCAAGGCTGGTAATAACCTTGTGCACGTCACGAAGTGAGATATAGTTATCAAGCGCCTCGGTCACGTGCTTAATATACGCGGAATTTCCGCGAAGAAGGTTGTCGATAACCGTGAGATATCCGTCATCGGTAAGCACTCTGCGCAAAAACTCAAAATCGCGGCTGTATGTGTCTATTGCCTCCCGCGTTTCAAGAAATCTGCGCTTTATCTCGTCCTTACTGATACCGTCGCTGCCCTTAGCACGCTCAAACTTAACCTCAAGCGCGATAGCAGACTTCAGGTTGTGCTTCTTTTCAAGCTCGTAATAATAAGTAAGCACCTGGCGGTAATAGGGATATTTTGCGGTATTGAACATCGGGCGGCGTGACTTCATCACCTCGGATAGCTGAGCCTTAAGCTCACTCACCGTGTGAATATCAACGTCACGTCTGAGGTGATCTATAATAGGATTCTTTTCCTTATCCTGCGTGTACTGATAGAAAAGCTTTTCAAGATTCTTCGCCTTGATATCCGAAAGAGCCTCTGAAAGCTCGTCGTAATTAAGGTTGAGGATATCAGGAGCACCGACGAGCGCCGTGTAGATATGATAATCAAGCGTATTCTTCTGCACCGTCGACGACATTGAATACATGTCGGTAAGCGAAGGACCAAAGGCACGGCGGCGGTTGAATGCGATGAATATTGAGTCAAGCTTCTTTTTCTCAAGGCGTATTTTTTCCTCAAGCTCAAGAAAGGTGCTTTCAAGCCGCGCGGTATCCGACAGTGCGGATATCATATCGCGCTGATGCGCCGCAAGGCATCTCTCGTAGAAGTACTTTTTCTCTTTCATCTCGTCGGAGATGTACATAGCCTTCTCGTTGAGATTTCCAAGACGGTTGAATACCACGTCAAGCGCCGCCTTTTTCTGCGAGATGACGAGAACCCTCTTTTTCTTACAGATAGCGTCGGTTATAATGTTAACGATAGTCTGGCTCTTACCCGTACCCGGCGGGCCGTAGATAACCATATTACCGCACTCGTCAACGCGCCTTACAACCTCGTTCTGCGCATAGTCAAGAGGCTTGACGGTATAGCTCACGTCGGGCGTTTTGCCCTTTTTCTTCTGCGCTGGCTGTGGCTTTCTCTTTCTTCCTATTCTGAGAAGCTCGTTTATTGCGTCGTTTGAAAGATGCTGCTTTTCAAGGAAGGTATAATCGCTGAATATAGAGTTTGCGACGGGGAATCTCGTGAGAATTGCCGCATATCTTAACGAAAGGGGAGCGCGTGCATCAGGCTCCTTGAACTTTGAGTAATTAAATATATTCTTTGACTCATAGTCAGAGGTGGAGAATACGATGCCAAAGCTCTCAAGATATCTTATAACTCCGCTGATATCACCGAGCGAGAGAAGATTGTCAAACTCGGTTTCCATCTGGTCAAGACTTAACTTCTTTGACTGCGCATAGGCGAAAATCAGGGCGCGGTTGAGCTGTGTCCTCTGCGCTCTGTTAAATGAAAGCTCAACTGTGTTTTCGTCGGGAAATTCAAGCGTAATGGGGAAGAGCAGAAGCGGCGCCTTGATAAGCGTCCTCGACGAGCCCTGACTGATTGAGCCGAATACAAAGGGATAGCCTATATAAAGCTCGTAGCGTCCCGTTTCTCTTTCAATATCCTCAACCGTTCTGCGGATTTCGCGGAGCTTGGCAATCTCAAGCTCAATTGCCCTGTTGTTTTCCTCGCGCCTGATACGGTCGTTCTTCTGCGAAGCGCGAAGCCTCTCATCGCCCTCAAGCTCGCTTATATCAAGCTTTCTTTTGTCGTATCTTGCCTGAATATCAAGATTTTCTATAATCTGCCTTTTTTCCTTGGTTGAAAAGAGAGTAAGCGTGTCCTTGCCGCCCGAGAAAAGAAACTCGACGAATTCCTTAACCTTGTCGCCGCGACCCTCAAGGATTCTGCCGACGTCGTACGCGCCGCGTCTGCCTATGCTCTTAAGATACAGGCACTTGTTGCTTCCGCCGATTTCTATAAGCCGTTCCTTGTAGTAAGTGTAAATGTCCTTACGCATAGCAGATATGCTCTCCTTTCTTAAAAATATTTACTTTTATATTATAACATTTTCAGGTTAGCTTGTCAAGAATTATTAACCAAACGCACAGTATTTAAACGCAAAAATACCGATGCTTTTTGATATGCACGTTAAAAAGGCGCCGTCGATTTTTATGAAATCGTGCGGCTTGTATGCACTCAGGCAAAAAAATCATATACTTCCACTTGAAAAATAGTCCTACTTGTGATAAAATACAAAAAATAAAGAAAAACGAGGCTTTGTAAGATTTATGCATACCTTACCCGATTTTAAAAGAATAACCGACGCGCTCGCTGATACCGACGCGCTTGGCATGACGCCCCCGTCGAGAAAAGAGATTATCGCGATAATCAAGGATATACAATACCTTATGTTCCCCGCGTACTTTAACAGAGAGGGGCTTGACGGCGTGCCTAAGGAGGAGCTTCTTTCGTCGCTCTATAAAAGGCTTGTAAGGCAGATTCAGCTTTCCTTTGCCTTTTGCACGAAAACGGCTGACAGTGAGGCACTTGCCAAGGATATAGTTGAGCGGCTTCCCGCTATCAAGGAAATGCTTAAAAAGGACGTCATCGCTCTTTACGAGGGCGACCCTGCCGCGACCTGCACCAACGAGGTTATGCTGACCTATCCAGGCTTTTACGCGATATCAATATACAGAATAGCACACGAGTTTTACGTAAGAGGAATACCATACGTCGCAAGATTTATGACCGAGTATTCGCACGAAAAGACGGGTATTGATATACACGCGGGTGCCACTATCGGCGAGTATTTCTTCATAGACCACGGTACGGGTATCGTAATCGGTGAAACTACTACGATAGGAAATCACGTGAAGATTTATCAGGGTGTTACTCTCGGTGCAAAGAGCTTTGAGCTTGATTCTGACGGCAACCCCATAAAGGGTACTAAGCGTCACCCCGATATAGGTAACAACGTAGTTATTTACGCAAATGCTACTATCCTTGGCGGAAACACAAAAATCGGTGACGGCTGTATAATAGGCGGTAACGTATGGCTTACGCGCTCCGTAGACGCGGGCGAGGTAGTATATTATAATTCAAAGGGGTGAGGGAAATGACGGTAGATAAGAATTATTATCCAGGATTTGTAAGAAAGGCAATAACCTTTACGATAGACGACGGAAATTTAAGACTTGATAAAAAATTTATTGACATCGTAAAACCCACAGGCATACTCGGCACCTTTAATCTTTCGGGTGCAGACCTTGTAGGACATACGAAAGAGGAGTATCTTACTCTTTACGAGGGCTTTGGAATTGCAAACCACTGTAAGCTTCATCCGGTTGCGCTTGACCCTGCCGTGGAGTATTCCTACTC
Source organism: uncultured Ruminococcus sp. (assembly GCA_964507065.1). Taxonomy (GTDB): domain Bacteria; phylum Bacillota; class Clostridia; order Oscillospirales; family CAG-272; genus UBA1740. Next base: position 17,239 of record CAZDON010000010.1, read on the forward strand.
CGATGATAAATTCGATAAGGAAAGCGCTGACCCCTCACTTCTTTACAGGACCGACCGAGAGGGGCTTTACCGTATCGCAGGCAATAAGGGCTGGCGGCTTATCGCGGATAAGTCAACCTACCTATCTCTTGTTGACGAGGGACTTTCTGACCTTGAGGAGGTATTCGGTAAGGGCAACGTAAAAAGCTACGTCTGGCCGTACTTTGAGCAGAAGGATGCCTCTATCCTTGAGGAAATTGAGGCTCGTGGCTATCGCTCGGCAAGAAAGACCGGCGAGGTAAAGGATAGCACGTCCTACGCGCTCCCCGCCGACAGGATGCGTTGGTCATACAACGCCGCGCACCTCAGTATTCTTACCGAGGGCAAAAAATACGACGAGTATCCCGATGACGGTGAGCTTAAGTTCTTCGCATTTGGCGTTCACTCGCACGACTTCGAGAACAGCGATAACTGGGGCGACCTTGAGGCATTTTGCGAGCTTTACGGCAACAGGCGTGAGGACTTCTACTACGCGTCGGTTGATGATATATTCGATTATCAGGACGCGGTAAACGCTCTTGTAATCACCGAAAGCTCGGTGACCAACCCAAGCAATATCCCCGTGTATTTAAAGCTTGACGGTGAGTTTATTATACTCCCCGCAGGACAGACGGTATGTAAATAGAAAATAGCCTTACAAGCACAAACTTGTAAGGCTATTTTCTATAAGTTAAGTATTACGATGACTTTCACTCCTCAATCGGTCCTGCGTCGGGAAATCTTCCCGCGAGGTGGAAGCCGTCGACCTCACCCTTGCACATTGCGCGGAAAATTCGGTGCCGCAGTCCTTTATTGCCACGCTCAATTTCGGCGAGCAGCTTTTTCATATTTTCCCTCTCGGTATTTCTGTCCTCGGGGCAGGGGTTTTTATAAATGGGAAGCGCTCGTTTTCTCGCGAAATAGGCTACGTCACGCTCCTCGGCATAGATAAGAGGTCGGATAAGCGTAATATCGCGATTTGAAAGATAGGTTACGGGCGAAAAGCAGCCGATTCTTCCCTCAAAAAAGAGATTCATCATAAAGGTCTCTACCGCGTCGTCAAAGTGATGTCCGAGCGCTACCTTGTTGCAGCCAAGTTCCTTTGCCGCGAGGTGAAGTGCACCGCGTCGCATCTTGGCACAAAGTGAGCAGGGATTGCTTTCCTGCCTTACGTCAAAGATGATTTTTTTAATCTCCGTTTTCACTGTCAGGAATTCAACGTCAAGTCTATCGCAAAACTCTCTTATAGGTGTAAAATCCGCATCCTCAAAGCCCATATCTATGGTAATTGCCTTGAGGGTGTATTTTTTAGGGTAAAATCTTCTCATTTCGCAAAGTGCCTCGAGAAGCGTAAGCGAGTCCTTTCCGCCCGAAACACCAATACCGATAATGTCTCCCTCGGATATCATATTATAATCGTCGACCGCACGCCTGACGAAGCTTAAAATTCTCTTCAACTCGTTCATAGTTTCACTTTTTACCTGTTTTTCATATAGTGGATAGGGAAAGGAATGGATAGCTATGGCAATAAAAATTTATATCGATCAAGGTCACAATCCGCGTGACTATAATACGGGTGCTGAGGGCGGTGGATACTTCGAGCAGGATATAACCTTCAGGATAGGTATTCTTCTTAATAGGCTTTTTGAGGGGAATGCTGAATTTGAAACAATGCTCTCGCGCCCGACAGCCGAAACGATACTCGGTATATCAAACAGCACGAGCCTTCAGGTCAGAGTAAGACAGGCGAATGAATTTGGTGCAGACCTATTTCTCTCACTCCATACAAATGCCTCGGTAAACCAAAGCGCTAACGGCTCCGAGTGCTTGATTTACAGCACCTCATCAACGGTTGCATACAACGTATCTCTTGATATACTGGAGCAAATGACACTTATAACGGGGCTTCGCAACAGAGGTGTCGTTGAGCGCCCCGGTCTTTACGTTTTGAGACGCACGCAAATGCCTGCGGTGGTTATAGAAATGGGCTTTATAACGAATCCCTCTGACCGCAATATGCTAATTAATTCGCCAAATCTTTTTGCGACGGGTATATACCGCGGCGTGCTTCAGTATTACGGTCTGAGATAATCAGGCGAGCGTGATTTTGTCAAGCTCAAGATAGCTATGCACGACAGCCGAGCTTGAAATATTGAAATCATATGTAGCACCGCATTCGTCACAGTATGCCTGAATACCCGTATCGGTATATCTCAAGTCATACGGTCCGTTGTGGCAGGGACATTCCACGCATCCGTCTGCCTCAAGCTCCTTTAGCACAAGACGAATAAGGTCGTAAACGCTCGCGTCGGGTAGAATTTCAGCATCACTCATATCCTCAGGCTGAAGGTCTGCTGCTGATTCAAGCTCAAGCGAGCTTACGAGTGCGCCAATGGAGTCCGCACTCTTTAATAATGCGTCGTTGATTTTTTCCTCGTCACCGATAAAGCAAATATCCATATTCGAGTATGGGCAGGCGAGGGTAAATAAATCTCTTTTGAAGAAAAGCCCCTTGCTTACCGTAAAGGTATGGTTTTGTTTACAAAACAAGCAGGGAACGAATAGCTGAAGCTTTCCGTCGTTCTTCGGCATTATATCGAGATTGCTTTTGTCACAGTTGCATTTTAAGCGAAGCATACCGTAGGAGTAGGCAAACTCGCCAACGATTCCTAAAGTGGTATTAAAGCAGTCTGGACACCTGTATGCTATGCTCGTTCTTGTTTTCGTATCCGCCATTTTTAACCTCTGTCATAAATACTGTCTGAAATTCTTTTTGCCACTTCCTCACCGCAAAGTATACGGAGAAGCTCCTTTGCAAAGTCAAGGGCAACACCCATACCCTTTGCAGTAGTGATATTACCGTCCGTAACTACGCAGTCCTCCGAGATTACAGCGCCCTGAAGCTCATGCTCAAAGCCGGGGTAGCAAATAGCACTTTTGCCAATCAGCATACTGCGTCGTCCAAGAATAAGCGGTGCGGCGCATATTGCAGCGAGATGCCTGTTGCTTTCATAGGCGTATCTTACCGCCTTGTCGACGAACTCTGAGCCGTCAAGATTAGCAGCGCCTGGCATTCCGCCCGGAAGTATTATCATATCGTACTTGGTAAAATCGACAGAGGAATCCGTCGTATCGCACACGACCGTGATGCCGTGCGAACCTACCGCCGTGCTCTTGCCTATGCCGATAGTATCAACGCTCACACCGCCACGCCTTAGCACGTCGACGGGAGTCAGCGCCTCGATTTCCTCAAATCCGTCTGCAAGAAATATTGCAACCCTCATATCCTTACCTCGCATCATACTTATTCTTTATATTCTTTAATAAAAATCTCTAAATCCTTGATTGTGAAGAGCACCTGCCTTGGGGCAGACGGGCTGATCTTAGCGCCGACAATTCCAATCATTTCCATTTTGTCGATATACTGTGCAGCCTTGGAATATCCGATACGGAACTGTCGCTGAATAAAGCTTATCGACGCATTATTTGAGTCTATGACAGCTCTCGCTACCTCTATGAATTTTTCATCGCGGACAAGCATTAACTTATCATAGTCAAGCACAAATTCCTCAAAGCTTGAGCTATTTCCGAGAGCCTCGCCGTTAAAACTTGCCTCACCGTACAGTTGAATAATCTCATCAACGAGCTTTCTGATATCGCTATCGGAAATATAAGCGCCCTGAATCCTCTTTACCGGCGCGCCCATCTTCGAGTAAAGCATATCACCGCGACCGAGAAGCTTTTCCGCACCGTATTGATCAAGAGCAACTCTTGATTCAATAGCCGAGGTTACCTTGAATGCTATACGGGACGGTATGTTAGCCTTGATAAGACCCGTTATTACGTTGACCGAGGAACGCTGAGTACCTATGACGAGGTGAATGCCAGCAGCTCTTGCCTTTTGTGCGATGCAAGAAATCAGATTTTCGACAGGGTCGCGCATAGTTATCATAAGGTCGTTCAGCTCGTCGATAAATATTATTATCTTGGGCATAGGCTTGCCAAGGGCTGGATTTTCCTTGACTCTCTCGTTGTAAGCGTCGATGTTCCTTACGGATAGCTTTTGAATCTCAGCGTATCTGTCGTTCATTATCTGAAGTACACGCTCAAGTGCGCTTGCCGCTTCCCTAGCGTCGTGAATCAGGGGAAGATAAAGATGCGGTAGCCGCGCGTACTGTATAAGCTCTACGCGCTTCGGATCGATGAGAATAAGCTTCACCTCGTCGGGAGTCGCCCTTGAGATAATGCTTGCAATAAGTGAATTAATACATACCGATTTACCCATACCCGTTGCACCTACGACGAGAAGATGGGGCATAGACGCAATATCATCATATACCGCCTCGCCTGTTACGGAGCGACCTATACACACGGCGGTTTTTGATTTACTTGATTTAAATTCCTCATTTTCATAAAGCTCACCAAAGGTGACAAGCTCGGCCTTGTTGTTCGGCACCTCTATTCCAACGAATGCCGTTCCGGGTACGGGAGCAATAACTCTCACCCCATCCGTCGCAAGCGCGAGTGAAAGGTCATCCTGCGTCTTAAGAAAGGAATTTACACGGGTTCCCGTGGCGGGGGAGAGAAGATATCTCGTAACCGTCGGGCCCCTTTGCGCCTTTGCAAACTTAGCTCCTATGCCGAAGCTTTCGAGTGCCATTATGATAGCCCCGGCGCGCTCGGCTATCTCATCAAGCTCCTCTTTGGAAATAACGCCGGACTCGTCGGCTTGACGGGATACAGTGATTTCAGGCGGCGTGTTCTGCTTCTCTGAGGGCTTCCTTATTGCATTGGCATTCTTTGCCTTCGTGCTCTTGGTGCTGACGGCTCCCTCGTCTTTGACTTGGGGCTCTACCGTCGCTCCACAGTGAAAGGCTATCGTATCAATTATTCTTTTCATCATCGGGTCGGTTTCGTCGACCTTCTGGACGGCGACTATCTGATTTGAGCTTATGTAAAGCTCAAATTCGTCATTGAGCTTCACTTTTTCAAGCTGAATGGGAATTATAGTTCTGCCGTGATTAATAGCTCGCTCAACCTCTTTTGCAACCCAGACGGAATTTTGGGCATCGTTGGTAAGCATGAGCACGAAGCACGAGCAATCCTTTACCGCAAGATTTATAACCTGCGCGTATCTGCTTCCGATAGGAATGTCGTAGGGCGCCATCCAGGTCTTGATTCCGTGTGACTCAAGTATTGAGCGCATAGAGTCAGCGGACGCCTGATTTTTTGTGCTGTAGCTTATAAATGCGTATCCCATAGTGTCTTAGTCCTTTTCAATAGGTTAGTGGCGAAAGCAGCGCGCGCTGCTTTCTTTAAAATCAGTCGATGCTGGTAAGCCTTGAGAGCTTTTCGTGCCATTCCTGAAGAGATATCAAAATATCTCTCGGTTTCGAGCCGTTTTTCTCGCTGACTATGCCAAGCTCCTCCATATTATCGATGTACTGTGCAGCCTTTGAGTAACCGATACTCATTTTTCTCTGCAGCCACGAGGTCGCAACGCTTCCGTTTCTTATAGACATCTCAACCGATGCTAAGAATTTCTTGTCGCGCAGACACCCCGTACCGCTTGACCCTGACGAGAAATCGTCCCCGTCATCGTCATCGGATTTGTCGCACTTCTGCGCTGCACGGCGGATATCCTCGATAGCCTGCTCGTCGTACGTTGCTTCGCCGACCTGCTTTTTGACAAATTCAACGACCTTTTCGGTTTCCTTATCCGAAACGTATGCGCCCTGTACGCGCTTTGCGCTGGTTGATTTTCCGTCAACGAAGAGCATATCTCCGCGCCCGATAAGGCGCTCAGCACCGATTTGCTCAAGAATAGTTCGGGAGTCGACGCCGGATGCAACCTTGCAGGCGATACGCGACGGTATGTTCGCCTTGATAACACCCGTAATTACGTTAACCGACGGTCTTTGAGTACCTATAACGAGGTGTATACCTGCGGCTCTTGCCTTTTGTGCTATCAGGGTAATCAGATTCTCGACGGGGTCGCGCATGCTAATCATAAGGTCGTTAAGCTCGTCGATGAGTATAATTATCTTTGCCAGGGGCTCACCAAGCTCAGGGTTTTCCTTTACCTTCTCGTTGTAAGCGTCAATCGTTCTTACCGAAAGCTTCTGTATCGTGGTGTATCTCTTGTTCATCTCCTGCACCGCCCAGTCGAGCGCACCTGCCGCCTGCTTGGGGTCGGTTACGACGGGAACGAGAAGATGCGGAATTCCGTTATAGGGGGCAAATTCAACCATCTTGGGGTCTATCATTATGAACTTAACCTCATCGGGCCTTGAGCGGTATAGAATGCTGGTTATGAGCGAGTTCATACACACCGACTTACCCATACCCGTCGCACCTGCGATAAGCAGGTGTGGCATATCGGAAATATCTCCGAATATGGTTTCGCCCTCGACGCTTTTACCGATACATACGGCGGTCTTGGATTCTCTGCTTGTAAAGTAGGGGGATTCGATAAGCTCACGAAGGGATACTATCGAAGCCTTTTTGTTGGGCACCTCGATTCCTACTGCACTCTTACCAGGAATGGGAGCCTCGATTCTTATAGACTCTGCCGCAAGAGCGCAGGCAATGTCATCCTCGCGCTTCGAAATCTGATTAACGCTTATACCCTTTGCGGGAACTATTGAGTAGCGGGTAATTCTGGGACCTCTGTCAACGCCTCTGACCGTGGCGGTGATTCCAAAGGAATCGAGCGTGCCAAGTAGCTTTTCTGAGCATTGGTAGATTTCCTCGTTTATTGCGTCCGTGTCCTCGGCAGGTGGCGGAGCAAGAAGGTCAATGGGCGGGAATTTGTATTTTGTATAGTCAGGCTTTTTCTTCTGAGGACGCTTTTCCTCTGTCTTGTGCGCTGCAGCGGGAGTCGTATCCTGAGAGGTGGGGGCAAAGGGCGGCTCATCGTCCTCGTCCTGATTAGCCACGGTGTTCTCATCGGGGTCGATGCTGTTTGAAGGCTCGTCAGCCTCAGGAGTATTGTCCTGGGGCTGCTTGAATATGTCAAACATATTCTTATAGCCCTCAAGATCAGGATTGCGCTCCTCTTCGGGAATTTCCTCAGGTACAACCGTAGGCTCGGGCTCAAAGCCAACCTCATCCTCATCCTCATCCTCGTCATCATCCTCGTCCGAGAAATCAAGACCGACCTTCGTGACGAATGAATTATCCTTATCATCGGCTGTTTCGATTCTCGTTCTCGTAAGGGTGATAGAGCTTACCTCGTCAGCCTCGGGAGATGGAGCTTTATCAGGTGTGGCGACGGTGTAAGAGGGAACTGTCGTCTGTGTTTGTGCTGGTGCAGTGTATTGTCCTTGCGTATATGGCACGGAGGGGGTGACAACCGTGGGGGAAGCAGGTGCGGTCGCTACACGGGCAGACACGGCTACCTCGGAATAATCTCTTACGGGCTCGCTTTCGGGCTTGGTATGTACAAAGCCGCTTGGTACGGTATAGCCCTCGTGGCTCGTCTGAATAACGGGCTCAGCGCTTGCCGTAGCGCTGCCGTAGCTGTTTGCTGGAGTCGCGGTATAATCGCTTGTACCGTTGGTCGCGCTATATGCGGGTGCGGGCGAGGGTACGGGCGAAGGTGTACTTACGCTTGTGCTTGTAGTAGTAGCTACGCTTGATACAGACGAATTGTCAACGCTCGTGCTATCAACGAATCTGAAGGGATTGTTAGCCTTAAAGGTTGCCGAGAATGCCGAATTTGACTGTCCGAATCTTGAATAGTCCGACATAATCTGCGCGTCCTCGCGGCGGCGTCTTTCTTCTTCCTGACGTGCCTTTTCGCGAAGCTCGTTTTCTCTTGAAATGCGCTCTGCCTCGCGACGCTCCTCTTCTTCCTTTTTCAAACGGAGCTCCTCGGCTACACGGGCAGCCTCCGCGCGCGTTTTTTCTTCAGCGCGTCGTTTTTCCTCCTCGCGCTTTCTTTCTTCAAACTCACGCGCCATTTTCTCGCGTGCAAGCTGTCGTGGGGTAAGCTCGCCCATATTTTCCGAATAAGAGATGGTCTTTGCCTCCGTCTTAGTCTTGCTGGAGGGCTTGTACGCGTATTTCTCGTTAAGGGCAAGCTCGTAGGGGTCAAACTCCTCGGTAAACACGTCGTCCGCCAGATCGTCAAGAGCGTAGGGGTTAGTGCTCTGGCGTGCGCCCTCTCTTATATCAAAGAATATAGTGCCATCCTCGGCAGCTTCGCCGTGTCTTACGAAGTCACTGTCGTTTTCGTCAAAATCACCGTAGGCTCTGACCGTCGGCTCGTCCGCAGAAATGCCTTCGGGAGATACGGTATCTACGCTTGAGCGCAGACTGTCAACCGTCTCGCCAAGCGCGTTTTCCTTCGTTTCGTATATACCGAGCTGCGGGATTTCAAGGGTGCTGACACCGTTTTTCGCTGAAAAGAAATCATCATCCATAAGCTCTGCTGCCGCGCGCTTGCCGATAGCACCGCGCTTTGCCTCTGCCTTGGCTACCGCATTTGCGCAACGCTCCTGCCGCTTTTGGCGGTCCTTTTCCTTCTTCTCGTTGTTCTTTTTTTCAACGTCTGCAAAGAAATTCACGGTATTTTTGAGAATTGAGAGGAAAAAGCGCTTAAGTGCGCTGTCCTTGCCTGAAAAGCAGTATACGATATACAGGACGAAAATCAGTGCGGTGAAGATTATTACACCGATTTTTCCGAACACGTTTATGAGTGCGTAGCCGATAACTCCGCCAAAAAATCCGCCGCCTATGCCGTTTATTCCGTCCTCGTAGAACCTTACGACGTCAAAGGTAAGCTCGCTGTTGAAATTAGGAATGAGATACGCAAGCTCGGTAAGCGTCAGAAGAAGTATGACCGAAAGCACGGCTCTGCCGACGACGCGTCCTGCCTTAACGTCGCTGAGATAGAAAATTGCGTGAATTACCATAAGCACGGGTATGCAGTACGCCATATATGAGAAAAGCCCCTTGAGAAAATCGGCAAAAAAGCTGCCGAACGTTCCGACCTCGCTGCCCGTCACAAGACAAACCGTCGTGAAAAGAGCAACCGCAACGAGTATAATCGGCACGGCGCGCATATATCCCTTTATTTCTCTCGTCCTTGGCGCGTCCTTCTTTACGTATATAGCGTCAGGCTCACTCGCTTGGGGCTTGTCCTTGCGCCTGAAAAATGAGTGAGATGTATTCTTGCTTTTATTTTTATTCTTTTTTCCGAAAAGTGACATTTTACCCTCCGTAGTGAAAATTCCTGTAGGTAGATAGCGTTAAATATTTTAAAGCATAATAATCCATTTTAATAATTATATGATACCAAATTTTCGCTCGCTTGACAAGAGCAAATCGTAAAATTTATTAAATATTTTTGCGAAAATATTTTGGCACCCATTTGCCTTGACAAACATTGCTCATTGTGATAAAATATATAATATTAATTATAACGCGAGAGGTAAAATGCAAAATGCGTCTTTACAATTCACTTACCAGAAATAAGGATGAGCTTACCCCAAGAGTTGAGGGGAAGATATCAATGTATACCTGCGGACCTACCGTGTATCATTTTGCTCATATAGGAAATATTCGCTCGTACATAATGGAGGACGTTCTTGAAAAGTATCTTCGCTATCTCGGATACGACGTTACCAGAGTAATGAACATCACTGACGTCGGACATCTTACGAGCGATGCGGATACGGGTGAGGATAAAA
>CAZDON010000011.1:0-25902 GCA_964507065.1 uncultured Ruminococcus sp.
GTCGGTGGTATCACCGACACCGCGCACGAAAAGCTCGGTGCTCTCAAAGGTGGGGGTGCGGATTTCACCGTAGCCGTATTTCGCCGCCTCGTCGCGCATTATACCCTCAACGTAGCGGAAAAGCGCCGCCTCGTCGGGAAAAATATCCATAGTTCCTTTAATTTTCTGTATCATAATGACTCCAATCCGTCGCAAAAGGCGACCTTACAAATGCAAAAAAATTTAATTATCCTCTCCCTGCCCGTGGGCAAGCGAAAGTAGCTCCTCTATCCTATCCTGTCTATCTAAGTAGTCGAGCATTCCCACGACGGCCTCAAAGCCCGTCGCTATTCTGTATTCCTTACCAGTGGCGTGCTTCGGTCGTTTCAGGTGAGTGGAATTTGAGGCGTAGCGGAACATATCCGCCTCCTCCTCGGAAAGGGAGTGCTCAATTCGGGAAAACGCCGCCGCCTGAGCCTCTGCCGTGACGTACCCGAGCGAAAGCTCGTTAAGCTCGCCTGAGCGCACGACGCCCTGCCTTATAAGCATTCTTCTGACGAAAAGAGCGTGCCTTGCGTCCCCAAGATACGCGAGCGCAAGAGGGCTTGGCAGATTTGCAAGATTAAGTGAGTTATCCATCGACTGCCTCCTTGTTACTGACTTAAATATTATAACAAAATATTTTATCAAAATCAATAGCTAAATCAACAAAGGAAAGATATTTTAAATATTTTTGGACTCGCTCTTGATTATCGGGATTATTTGTGGTATACTGTTTAGAGAATGGAGGCGGTAATTTTCTTATGAGCTTTGAATACGTAAAGGCGAATTACGAGTCGCTCTGTGAGGAGCTTTCAAGAATAGCGGACTCCGTCGGTGTTGGCGTGCCTACTCTGGTGTCGGTTACCAAGAGCGGCAGTGACGAGGAGCTCGTGGCACTCGTGAGGGCAGGAGCGCGCGATATAGGCGAAAACAGACCCCAGCAGCTACGAAGAAGAATCGACCTGCTAAGTGGGCTTTCGCTTTCGGTCACGGCACACGAGATAGGGTCGCTTCAGACTAACAAGGTAAGGCTTATCGCACCCGACGTAGCAATGATACATTCGCTCGACAGGCTCTCTCTTGCAAAGAAGATAAGCGCCGAGGCGGTAAGGCTCGGCAGACGCCTGCCCGTGCTTCTTGAAATCAACTCAGCGAGTGAGGAGCAAAAGGGCGGCATACTTCCAGAGAATGCGTTTGCCTTTTACGAGAGCGTAGCGTCACTCCCCGCCCTTGAGATAAGAGGACTTATGACGATGGGGCCCGTGTGTGAAAACGAGGAAGAGATAAGACCGTATTTCAGACTAACGAAACAGTTATTTGATAAGATGAACGAGCGCTACGGCTTCGGCGAGCGCGCGACGCTCTCTATGGGAATGAGCGACAGCTACCGCGTCGCTATCGAAGAGGGCTCGACGCTGGTCAGAGTCGGAAGAAGGCTGTTCGTCAAGGATTAATAAGGAGGCAAAAAATATGAATTTCTGGCAGAAGCTTGCAAGCAAGGTAAGCGATATGACGGGTGACTCCGGTGACGAGGCAAGATTTGAGGATTACGACGAGGTAATCAGCGCCCACACCGAAGAGGCGCCCATTGAAAACACGGCTCCCGCACCGCAGAGCGCAATCAACGCGGTATCGGACGCAGGCGGCAATATAAACCTCAAATTCGCCCACCCCTCCTCTTATAATATGGAGGAGGTCAGCGAGATAGCCGAGCTTCTTCTTTCGGGCTTTATCGTCGTGCTTGACGTTGAGGGAATGGAGCGCGGTGACGTTATGAGGCTTCTCGACTTTCTTAACGGAGTTACGTACGTTACCGAGGGCACTATAACGCAAAGAAACCAAAAAACCTTCGTTATCACCCCTCAGAACGTAAGCATCACCGACTAGATGAAATGGAACTGCACTGTGGCGAGAGGTTGCTATTTCGTGCAGTTCTTTTTCGTATAATATTTAATAAAAGTGTTTTTCCCAGGAAATACTTTTAAGAGAGTGAGATTTGCTCTAAATGACAATAGTTCTTTACTTTATTGCAAAGTTGATTTCAATTTTGCTTGAGGTAGTAAGCACAGCGATGCTCGTTCAGGCAATTATGTCCTTCTTCGTTTCGGGAGAGGATAATCGCTTCTATATCTTTCTTCAGGCGATAACCGAGCCCTTCGTTATGCCTGTGAGATTTATTCTAAGCAAGCTCGGTCTTCTTGACAATTCACCCATTGACTGGTCATTCGTGCTTGCCTACATACTCATTTCTATCGTAAGCGTGCTTCTGCCCGTAATATAATATTTTTTCGGAGATACTATGCTTAAATTCAAAAAAAGGCGTCCCTTAGAATATATAACCTACGCGACGGTTATCGTCCTTGGAATAATACTCGACCAAATCACGAAGTGGCTTGCGGTAAAGCATCTTATGCCCATCGACACGCAGCCGCTTATTGAGGGCGTGCTTCATTTTACCTACGTTGAGAACAAGGGCGCCGCATTCGGTATGCTTGCCGACGCAAGATACGTATTTTTAATAACCTCGACCGTAATGATTTTAGCCCTTTCGGTTTATCTCGTAATGGGCTATGCCGAGAATAAGCTCTACGCTGGCAGCGTCTGCCTGATAATTTCAGGCGGCATCGGAAATATGATAGACCGTCTTGCCCTCGGCTACGTCGTGGATTTTATAGACTTCCGTCTTATAAATTTCGCGGTCTTTAACGTCGCGGACACCTTCGTGTGCGTTGGCGCTGGACTTCTCGTCCTTGCGCTCGTGCTTGACCTTATCAGGGAAACCAGGGCAAAGCGCTCCGGCACCGACACGAAAGGCGGCGAGGAAAATTGATTATTAAGGTAACCGACGCCGATGCAGGTAACAGGCTTGACGCCTATCTTGCGGGCGCTGTCGGCATATCAAGAAGCGCCGCCACCCGCGCAATTGAGGAGGGGCGTGTCAGAATATCGGGAAAAACTCCCACTAAAAAACACCTGATTTGCCCAGGCGACGAGATAGAATATACCGAGTGCGAGCCTCAGCCGTACGACGTATGCGCACAGAATATCCCTCTCGATATAGTGTACGAGGACGCGGATATTATCGTAATAAACAAGCCTAAGGGTATGGTAGTGCACCCTGCCGCGGGAAATCCCGACGGAACGCTCGTCAACGCGCTTCTTTATCACTGCGGCGAGTCGCTTTCGGGAATCGGCGGCGTGCTTCGCCCGGGCATCGTACATAGAATTGACAAGGACACCTCAGGGCTTCTCGTGTGTGCGAAGAACGATTTTTCGCACACGGCACTCTCCGCGTCACTTGAGGTGCACGGCATCGTAAGAGAATATCACGCGCTCGTCACGGGAGGCTTTCGCGACGGGTGCGGCAGAGTCGACCTGCCTATCGGGCGGCACCCCGTTGACAGAAAGCGTATGGCAGTCATTACGGGGGACGGAGCGAGAGCTAAGAATGCCGTCACCGACTACGAGGTGCTTGAAGACTTCTTTGTAGAATCGGGAAAAATCAGCTATCTTAAACTCAGACTCCAGACGGGACGAACGCACCAGATTAGAGTGCATATGTCGCATCTCGGTCACCCTCTTCTCGGCGACGAGATATACGGCGGCGGAAAATCGCGCTTTGAAAAAAAGCATAAGTCACTGCTCAGCGGTCAGACGCTCCACGCCGCGGCGCTTACCCTCTCGCACCCCAGAACGGGCGAGCTTATGCGCTTTGAGGCAGAGCTTCCCGACTATTTTGGGAGGCTTCTTGAAATACTGAGGAGCAATGCTTAAAGGACAAACGAAAAAAGCAAGAGCTACAAAACGGACGCACGACGGCACCGCTTGGCTCTTGCTATTTTATTTAAATAATCGTTTACACTAAGTGTTTAAAGCACCTTGCTCAGGAAATCCTGAAGCCTTGGGTGCTTAGGCGAGTCAAACACCTCGGCAGGAGTCCCCTCCTCAAGTATCTGACCGTCCGCGATAAATATAACGCGGCTTGCGACCTCTCTTGCAAACGCCATCTCGTGCGTTACGATAACCATAGTCATTCCCTCGTCGGCGAGTGACTTCATAAGGTCAAGCACCTCGCCTACCATTTCGGGGTCAAGCGCCGAGGTCGGCTCGTCGAAAAGGATTACCTTGGGATTCATCGCAAGGGCGCGGACTATCGCGATTCTCTGCTTCTGTCCGCCCGAAAGACGCGAGGGATACTCGTCCGCCTTGTCAACAAGACCTATGCGCGAAAGAAGCTCCATAGCACGCAAACGCGCGCTCTGTCTGATGCTTTCCTTGCTTTCGGTGATTTCGACAAGAGGCATTCTGTCCTCTTTTTTCTTAAAGATATTTAAGAGCCGTATTCTTCGGTTCTCTTTTTTTCTTGCCCTGAGCGCCTTCATTCCCACGTATATAGGTGCAAGCATTATGTTCTCAATAACCGTCTTGTTATTAAAGAGATTGAACTGCTGGAATACCATTCCTATTCTTTCTCTGTGAATATTGATATCCACCTTGGGGTCGGCGATATCTACGCCCTCGAAGAATATAGAGCCGCCCGTGGGGTCCTCCATACAGTTTATACATCTTAAAAAGGTAGACTTACCGCAGCCCGACGGACCTATTACGGCAATCTTCTCGCCCTCGGCTATTTCAATGTCAATGCCGCGAAGAACCTCGAGGTCGCCGAAGCTTTTTTTCAGATTTTCAATTTTTATCACCGGCTCTTAACCTCTTCTCTATAATTTTTATACCGAGTGTCAGCGCGTAGACTATCGCGAGATAGAATATTGCGACGACGGTCATAGGAATAAGATAGCTTGCCATATTATTACCGCCGCCTATTACCTTTGCCGCAAAGGTAAGGTCGTACATACCTATCATGCTTACGATAGAGGTTTCCTTGATAAGCGCGATGAGCTCGTTTCCTATTGCGGGAATTACGTTCTTTATCGCCTGGGGTATTACTATCTTAAGCATCGTAACGCGGCTCGGAAGTCCAAGCGCGCGTCCCGCCTCGGTCTGTCCTACGTCAACCGACATAATGCCTGCTCTTACGTTCTCGGCAACGTACGCGCCAGAGTTTACGCCAAAGGCAATAATCGCGGTAACGAGCTGCGGAAAGCCTCTTATCGCAAAAACGACGTACGCCATAATAAAAAGCTGAAGCGCCATAGGAGTACCTCTTATAACCGTAAGATACACCTTGCAAATTGCCTTCGGCACCTTCATAGCACGGGTAGGTCTTGCTATCGTTACCATAGCGACGACAGTACCGAGCAAAAGTCCGAGTAGCGCCGCGAATACCGAAATTATAAGAGTGTTCTTCAATCCCTCAAATATACTCTCCATATATTTTGCGGTAGAAAAGAGCTCAAAGATTTTTTCGAAAAATTCCATTGTAAATTATCCTTTGTTAAACAAACCGAAAAGAGCAGAGCCTGCTCTTTTCGGTTGAAGCTTTTTATAGGGGATAGGCGGATTCAGGCAAACTAGTCTTCAAGTCCCATATGCTTCATAACAAGCTTCTGAATCTCGCTCTCGCCGTTTGCATCCTCAACGAGAAGCTCCTCAAGAACCTCGTTGATAGCATCAAGAAGCTCGGCGTTGCCCTTGGTTACGCAGATAGCGTACTGCTCCTCAACGGGTGCGTCCTCTGCATCGGTGTCGCCCGAATAGTAAAGAGGAAGGCACTTAAGCTCTGAGTTCTTGGAAACGATGAACTGAGCGGGAAGCTCGTCGATAATTACGCAGTCAACCTGATTTGCGCCGATACCGTCAGCAGCAAGCTGTGCGTTGTCGTACGACTTATGCTCGGTGTCGGTTCCGTAAAGAACGCCTGCATAGCCGTAGTCGTTGTCCTCGGTAGCCTTAATCTCACCGTCGGTGTAAATCCAACCGGTGGTATCAAGCTGAGTTCCGATAGTAAGTCCTGCAAGAGCGTCCCATACGACGTACTCAACGCCCCCTACGGTCTTGGTTGCAATAGTGGAATCCTTATCCATAATTACGTACTGAACCGAGGTGTAATAAGGAATTGAGAAGTCTACCTTCTCTGCTCTTTCATCAGTGACGGTGATGCCTGCCGCACCTGCGTCGCAGACCTCTCCCGCCTTAACGTTATCGATAATTGCTGAGAATTCAACGTTTACGAACTCGATATCCTTACCGAGCTTCTTGCCTACGAGATCCATAATCTCAACGTCAACGCCTGCGATAGTCGTGCCCTCGTAGTATTCAAAGGGTGCGAAATACGCGTTGGTGTGAACTATAATCTTTTCACCGCACGAGGTGAGCGAAAGTGCCGAGCATACGAGCAGGGCGAACAGAACGAGAAGTGTTATTATCTTTTTCATTTTTAGTCCCTCTTTCTTTTTTATTTTTAATAGCCTAAACATTATACTCTTATTTTGTGCCGTTGTCAAGTTTTTTTGGATATGCTTGTTGTTTTTATTAAAAAAATATGCTACAATGTTACTGTTAATCTAAAATGAAGAAAGGAGCTTACCCGTGATAGCGTTATCCTTATCCGATATATCGCTTGACTTCGGCGGCGACGAGGTGCTAAGCAAAATCACCTTCTCGGTAAACGAGGGCGAGCGCGTTGGAGTCATCGGCGCCAACGGCGCGGGAAAGACCTCGCTTCTTAAAATAATCGCGGGCGAGCTTACACCGAGTGTCGGCGACGTGTTTTTAGCAAAGGGCAGCACGGTCGGGCTGCTTTCGCAGAACGCCGACCTCACCGCCCTGCCGAGCGAGCTTTCCTCTCTTGAATATATGTACGGTGCATTCCCTGAGCTTATCGCGCTTGAGGACCGAATTGCACGCTGCGAGAGCGAAATCGGAGCGCTTGCGGAATCGGGAAATCAGTCAGGGGCGGTAGAGCGTGTCGGTGAGCTTACCCGTCTTAACTCCGAGTTTGACAAGCTAGGCGGTCGCTCCTACCGTTCAAGATGCCGCGGAATGCTGCTCAGGCTTGGCTTTGAGGAGGAAATGCTTGATAGAAAAATCTCTACTCTCTCCGGCGGACAGTACACGAGGCTTGCTCTGGCAAGGCTTCTTGCAACCGAGCCCGATATACTTATGCTCGACGAGCCTACCAACCACCTTGACACCGACGCACTGGAGTGGCTTGAGGGCTATATAGCACAGTACAAAAAGACGGTTATTATCGTATCGCACGACAGATTCTTTCTTGACAAAACCACGACTATGACGCTATGTGTCAGGTGCGGCGGTGCTAAGCTTTATCACGGCAACTATTCCTACACCAAGGAAAAGCAGCAGCAGGACGCCGCGGCGCTTGAAAAGCGTTTCCGTGAGCAGCAAAAGCAGATAGCGAAAATTCAGGCTAATATAGAGTTTCAAAGGCGCTGCAACAGAGAGCATAACTTCGTCACCATACGCTCGAAGGAAAAGCAGCTCGCGAGAATGGATAAAATAACTCTTGAGCCAAAGGAGGGGCGCGGAGTAAGAATGAGCTTTGCCCAGGAGGGGGCGTCGGCAAACGACGTGCTCAGAGTAAGCGGGCTTTCCTTTTTCCGCGGTGAGCGTCCCATTATCACGGGGCTTGATTTTCTCGTAAGGCGCGGTGAGCGAGTGCTTGTGCTGGGTAAAAACGGAAGCGGAAAATCCACCCTGATGAAGCTTATCAACGGCGTACTCACACCGAGCGAGGGCTCGATTACTCTCGGCTACAATATAAAAATCGGCTATTACGACCAGGAAAACAGAGGTCTTGACGAGAGCAAAACCGTCTTTGAGGAGCTTCACGACGAGTACCCTGACAAGACCGACCTTGAGATAAGAAGCACGCTTGCGCTCTTTCTCTTTACGGGTGAGGACGTGGATAAGCGCGTCGCAGTGCTCTCAGGCGGTGAGCGCGCGAGGCTGACGCTTGCCAAGCTTATATTAAAAAAGGTAAATCTTCTCGTTATGGACGAGCCTACAAACCACCTTGACATAAGCTCGTGCGAGGCGCTGGAGAACGCGCTTCTCGCATTCGACGGAACGGTTATTGCCGTTTCGCACGACCGATATTTCATTAACCGCGTGGCGACGCGTATAATAGAGCTTGACAGCAGCCGCGTCGGCGGTATATACGACTGCCCGCTTGAGGATTACGACGACGCATACTCCGAATATATGAGGCTGAGGGAGCTTGCGCGCGATACGGTAGCGAGAAGCGAGGCAAAGGAAGCAGGCGCAAGCTCAAGACAGGACTTTGAAAACCGAAAGCGCGAGGCGGCAAGGGCGCGTCAGGAGCAAAAGCGCCTTGATACGGCGAAGCAAAGAATTGCCGAGCTTGAGGTGGAAATAGAAAAAATCGACGAGGAGCTTTTCGGTGACGCAGCGAGTGACTACGTGCGTGCCGCGGAGCTTGATTTAAAAAAGCAAGAGCTCGAAGAGGAGCTTCTCTCACTCTACGAAATTGTGTTCTGATTTAGGATAACGGGGCAAAAACGGCTTGTATAAGCCGTTTTTGCCATTTTTTCTTTGACGGAGATTTGTAAATCCCCGTCTTTTTTGTGCACTTTTCACAAAAGAGCTGTCACCCAGAGCGTGACTTTTGTAACCACATCATACTTACAAGCGCCTATTTTCGTCCTATAATGTAGTTACCGAGGCAAGGCTGAGCTTGCATACGGCCGATGCAAAAGAAGCGGTGCCACGGAAAATGCGAGCAGAATAGTGCTTGCGAAGGGAGTGGTTTTTTGAAAACGAAAAGGAAATACGAAAAGGATTTACCAAGACGGCTGTACGCCTACTTCGTATCCTACGACGACACGAGGGGGGCTCCGAGCTTTTCAAAGTTTGCGCGCTCACTCGGTGTGACGCTCGAGGAGCTTGAGGGCTACCGCATACATAAGAATTTTGACAGAGCGTGGCGAGAATGCAACGAAATCAGAAGGGATTACCTTATAGACTTAGCGCTTAGCAAGCGCGCCGACGGCTCTTTCGTTAAATTTCTTATGTCAGAGGGTAGCGGCGAGGATACGGGCGACGGCTCGCTTGAGCTTACGCTTACGGTGGTTGAATAGCCGTGAAGCTCTCCCTTTCGGTTACCAAAAAGCAAAAGCTCTTTATCGATGCTTCCGCAAGCGAGGTTTTGTTCGGCGGTGCGGCGGGCGGCGGTAAATCCTACGGACAGATAGTGGACGCGCTTCTGTTCGCGCTGAAATACCCCGCATCAAAGCAGCTGGTTTTAAGAAGAACCTTTGCGGAGCTTGATAAATCTCTCATAAGATGCGCGCTGTCGCTTTATCCGAGAGAGCTTTTCACCCTGAATGCCTCATCGCACACGGGAAAATTCAAAAACGGCTCTATTATCGATTTCGGCTACTGTGCCACCGAAAACGACGTATATCAATATCAGAGTGCAGAATACGACGTCATACGGTTTGACGAGCTTACTCACTTCACAGAGGCACAATACGTCTATCTCATCTCTCGCGTAAGAGGTGCAAATCACTTTCCAAAGCAGATTAAATCCTCTACTAACCCAGGCGGTGTCGGTCACTCGTGGGTAAAGGAGCGCTTCGTCGACCCCTCCCCCGCGGGTTACGCCTTCGTCGGGCACGACGGTATGGAGCGGGTCTTTATACCGTCCCTGCTCGACGATAACGGCTTTCTTATGAGAAGCGACCCACAGTATAAGGAGCGTCTTCTGGCTCTTCCGGAGCGGGAGCGGCGCGCGTTGCTTATGGGCGACTGGGACGTATTTGACGGACAGTATTTTACGGAATTCAACCGAGATTTGCACGTATGCGAGCCCTTCGTTATACCCGACGGCTGGCGCAGATACAGAACGGTGGACTACGGTCTTGACCGTCTGGTGTGCCTATGGATTGCGGTAAGCGATTCGGGAATTGCATACGTTTACAGAGAATTCTGCGAGTCAAATCTTCCTATCGGAGATGCCGCGCGCGGCATTACGGAAAGAACCGAGCCGCACGAGGACGTTTACGCGACGCTCGCACCCCCTGACCTCTTTGCAAGGAGTCAGGAAACGGGAAAGACGAAGGCCTCTCTCTTTGCCGAGGGGGGCGTCGCCTTTACCAAGACCTCAAACGACAGAGAAACGGGCTGGCTTGCAATCAAGGAGCTCCTGTCCACCAGGAACGGGGAGGCGCGGCTTAAAATTTTTTCAAGCTGCACCGAGCTTATTCGCTGTCTGCCGTCGCTTCAGGTGGACAAAATACGCCCCACCGACTGTCAGAATGAGCCTCACGATATCACGCACGCACCCGATGCGCTTCGCGGCTTTGCGATATTCTACGCAAGACCTAACAGGACGAGAGAGGATATCAGGCGCGCGATATGGAGCGCTGATATGTGGGAGGATTATTACGCCTGCGATGAGAGAGGCAAAAAATACCTACTTAAAAAATACGGAGAACCTATATGAAAATCGAATCGAGGAATAAGGCACAGAGGCTCGAATATTTCAAGTCACTCTACGAAAATGCAAGACTGGCGTATTCGGATAGCCTTAACGCCTTCAAACGATGTATGCAGCAGTACAGAGGCAGCGACGAGCTCGACGGCAGCACCGAGCGCGCCATAACCGTCAGGAACGTGACCTACGAGATAATCGAAAGCCAGGTTTCCTCGGCTATTCCTCAGCCGAAATGCGACGCTCCCTCGTACAGCGAAAAAAAGGAAAGACTCGCGCAGACGGTGGAGAGGCTCTGCCGCGCGCAGAGAAAGAAGCTTCCCTTTGCGAAAATGAACGACCTTGACGAAAGATATACCTATATCTACGGCGGCAGCGTTTGGTTCGTGGAGTGGAACAACACCAAGGGGCACTCAGGCGAGATAGGCTCGGTTGACGTGCACTGTCTTGGAGCCGAGGACTTTATTCCCGAGCCCTACGTTTTTAACGTAAAGGATATGGAATACTGCTTTCTTCGCTTCAGGACGACCAGAGGCGCGCTTATAAGAAAGTACGGGCTGTCGCCTGAGGAGGCAAGCCTTGCCGAATGTGAATCGGAGGACGAGGGCTTCGACTCGTCTGACACGGTATCGCTCGTAATCGTCTTTTATAAGGACGATTCGGGTGAGGTATGCCAGTTTATTTTCTCAGGAGACGTGACGCTTGCCGACAACGAGGGCTATTACAGAAGAAAGGTAGCAAGCTGCTCCGCGTGCGGACTTCGCGAGGATGCCTGCGTATGTGAGCGTCCGCGTCTTAAGCTTGACGTGCAGACCTGTGAGTCGGTTACGGGCAGAGGTCCCGATTTAAGTCCTATTACCGTGGACTACTACACGCCAAAGGACTTCCCCATAGTTATAAGGAAGAATACCTCGGGCGAAAAATGCCTTCTCGGACAGAGTGACTGTGACTACGTACGCCCTGAGCAGCAGGCAATAAACAAGCTTGAGAGCAGAATTCTGCAAAAGCTTCTTCGTGCGGGAATAACTCCCGTCGTGCCTGAGGACGCAAGCGTATCGGTGAATAACTCGGTGTTCGGGCAGGTAATAAGAATGAAGCCCGGCGAGAGCATGGCTCAATACGGAAAGGTCGACACGACCCCCGACGTTTCGCAGGATATTACCGAGGCAGAGAGGCTGTACGAGCATACCAAGCGCGTGCTCGGAATATCCGACGCCTTCCAGGGCGCGGACTTTGAGGCAGGCGAATCGGGCTACGCAAGACAGCTGAGAATCACACAGTCCTCAGGCAGACTCGAATCAAAGAGAAAGATGAAGAGCTGTGCGTACGCGGAGCTTGACAGGCTTATATTTCTTCACTACCTCGCATTCTCCGACGAGCCGAGGCAGCTATCCTTCAAGGACTCGTTCGGCAGAGTGCATAACGAGGTCTTTAACCGCTACGACTTTCTTGAATACGACGTCACGAGGGGACGCTTCTACTATGACGACGACTTTCTTTTTTCAACCGACGAGGACGGCTCGGACGAGTATCAGCGCGAGAGCACCTGGGCAAGAAATCTTCAGAATCTGACGTCGGGCACTCTCGGTGACGCCACGATGCCCGAAACCCTGCTTCGCTATTGGCAATGCCAGGAGCAGGCGCACTACCCCGGGGCGAGAGAGAACGTCGAATACTTTACGGAAAGACTACGAAAGGAGAAGCTTAATGTACAAAAAGCACTTGCAAAGCCTGATGTCCAACCGCCCGAAAACCTACGGGGAATTCAAGGCGGATAATAATATCAGGAATAAAACCGAGTATCTTGACAAGGTAGCTGAGCTTACAGCGTCCGCAAAAAGAGCGAGTGGCGGCACCGTGATGAGCACTCTCTCGGCGGACGGTCTTGAGGGCTCAGGCTACGCTGCGCATATCAGGTCGGGAATCGAGCGTGAGCTCGAAAAAAGCAAGGAGCAGGCTTACCTTGGCTATATGGAAAAGGAGGCAGAGGCAACCGAGGCATACGGTGCTCACCTTGACAGCTACCAGCTTCTTCAGAACGCCGAAACCGACAAGATAATCGAGCACCTCAAGGAAAACCGCATATTCACAGCCGAGGGTGCTCTGTCCGTCGTAAAGGAAAGCAGCCTCAGCGTTGAGGGCGCTATGGACGTTTTAACCAGAGGCGTTTATATGGCGAGAAGAAAGGCTATCGACGAGGCAACCGAGCACGCCGTGTCAAGGTACTACTCCTTCTACGACGCAAGAAGATACGCGCTGGCAATAGGTCTTTTACCCGAGGACGCCTACGAGGTTGCGATGAACACCTATAATTACAGCTACGACGACGTCGAGCTTCAGAAAATATACGGATCTGAATCCTATCTCGGCTATCTTCAGGATAAGCTGATGAAATCCAAATACGAAGAATAAACAACCATCAAAGAAAGGAATTATTATGAAGAAAACAACCTATTCCCCCTACGCCACCAACAGAGGCGGCAAAATCGAAGCCCCAAGAGGCAAGGACAAGCCCCAGCCCCGCGTCACTGTTACTAAGGGCAACGACCTTCGCGTCGGTAAAAGAGGCAAGTAATCAAGCATAAGGAGCGATGAATGGACGAATATATTAAGACCGACGAAAAGAGCACCTCTGAGGATACGGAGCCCGCTATGAATACCGAGGAGGCAGGGGTCAACGGCACCACCACCGAGGCGGGCGATAATACAGAGTCGGGCGAGACTGCCGGCGACAGCAGCGATGACGGCAACGCCGATGCTACCGATTACGACAAGATTATAAAGGATGACCTTATCGCTATTCGCGAGCAATTTCCTGAGGCAGCAGGCTTAACGAGCATAACCGAGCTTGATAATCCGCTTCGCTACGCGGCACTCCGCGATATGGGGCTTTCACCCAAGGAGGCGTATCTCGCGACTCAAAGAAGAACCGACGCCTACGATAACAGAAAGCATTTAAGAGGAAGTGTCCCGACCTCGGCAGGCGCGGCAAGGGACGCAATGAGCCAGGCTGAGCTTTCAGCGGCGAGAGATCTGTTTTCGGGTCTTTCCGACAGAGAGCTTCAGAGGCTATACAAAAAAGTAACCAAATAAAGAAAGGATAAAAAATGTTTATACTTAAGAAAATTCTCAATTCAGGCACGAGTGCACCCGAGCCTACCCGTCTTCCCAAGCAGAATAACATCACCGTCTACCCCGGTGAGGCGCTTCACCTTAACTCAACCGCACTCAGCAGCTGCGGCTATATCGACTACCCCGATTATATATCGCTCGGCAAATTTACCGGCGACGAGATGGTAATTTGCTATCCCGTAACCGAGGATATGGTTTTCGAGTGCGAGTGGGTAGGAGAGGCGCAGGAGCCTCGCGTCGGCGATGCGTTTGATATTGCAACGGACACGAAAAACGCGGCGATGTATATCGGTGAGCTTAATAGCGAGGGGCCTGCCGTAATTCTTGCATACGACGGCAAGACTGCCCTCGTAAAATTCAGGCGCATTTACGCATACTGACAACAGTTCTTTACAAATCAATAGAATAGAAAGGAAAATCAAATGATTATTTATTCAAAGTCCTCAGGACTTAACAACGCTACGATAGGAAAGCTTGAAACTCCTATCAAGATGGTTATCGAGCACGAATCCGACGTGCTCACCAAGAAGGGCGGCATTTGCGACTGGCTCTTCAATATTGAAAAGAGCAACAAGTTCGGCGAAACCATAATCGGTCAGAACGAGTTTGACGTTTTCGCGGCAACCGAGGAGGGTGCGGGTGCTGAGATTGATTCCTTCGGAGAAACCTACCGCAAGTTTATCGAGCACATTCAGTTTATGAAGGAGTTCGTAATAACCGCGGAGATGATGGAGGATTCGGGCTACGGCGTTGCTCAGGACGCAAAGCGAAGAGCCGAGAACTTCACTCGCGCATACTACAAGACTATGCACAAGATATGCGAGCACGCGCTTGTGAACGCAACGGGCAGCACCGCGACATTTGCAAGGGCAAAGCTCGACCTCACCGCGCCTGACGGTCTGCCCCTCTTCTCATCCTCGCACAAGTACGGCTCACTTGCCAAGGTCGGGACTCAGTCGAACTACTTCTACGGGGATATCTTCTCAAGCGGCACTGAAAGAGTCCGCTCGGCTGCGGCGTTTGAGGAAGCCCTCTCCGAGCTTGCGGTCAAGATAAGAAATATGAAAGACGAAAACGGCGAGTGCCTTGGATATACCGCCGACACCATCATACTTCCCGGAAACCGTCCCGCAGCAGAGGTTATCGCGAAGAAGGTATGCGGCTCCGAGGGCTCGCTCGGCAACGGCTACAACGATATTAACCTTCAGTTCGGCAACTGGAACGTAATCGTTATGCCCAACTGGCAGACAGGGGACGACAGGGTCATGATTATGTCAAGCTAGTCAAACAAGAATCTGTCAGGCAATATGTTCTTCAACAGAGTGCCTCTCACCGTATCCAATTGGGTTGACCACCACACTGGTAATTACCTCTGGAGCGGAAGATGCCGCTTTGGCGTTGGCTTCGGCAGCTACAAGCACATTCTTCTCGCCGTTGATTCCGAGAGTGCGGTAAGCGGAGCTACCGCGCTTTAAGCCCCGCGATATTCCCGCCCGAAAATCTTAAAATTAAGGGTAGGATATTGCAAGAATAAAGAAAGGGGCTGCCGCACTTCGCTGAGTGCGGCAGCCCTGAAGAAGGTGAATCAAAATGAATCTAAACAGCTTAATTAAAGAGATATACTCTCTCGGATTTGAAGCCGAGGGTGGGCAAACTACCGCTATGCTTCCGGCGATTACTCGCTCGCTGAATCAGATTTTCACCGATTATCCCAGCGAGAGAGCTATCAGGCTATTGCCGAACGTACCCCGTCCAAAACGGCTTTTCAACACCTACTCGCACACGCCTACGGAGGATGATGAATTTGATATAAGCGGCGTTGCCTTCAGCTTCAAGGTATCGGGCGAGGGCGAGGCTACCGTCAAGGACGAAAACGGAGAGAGATGCTATAAATTCAACACGCCCTACGGTGTCGTCAGGGATTTTCTTTCGGGCAGCGGAAAAATTATCTTTTCGGGAGCGTACAGCTATACCGTGTCCGACCTTGCCGCATTCGACGGGGTCGTATCGTCCGAGCGGGATAAAATTCCCGTAGCAGACGACTTCCTTTCAATATCAATGAGGGAGCTTGCGCCCGACTTTTTCTTCTTCACAAGGCTACCTATGAGGGCGGACGGCTCACCCGTCAAGGAGGCAAGGCTTGAGGGGGATAGGCTTCTTATTCCCACCTCGTACGAGGGGGAGCTTACGATAGTCTACAACCGACAGCCCACGGCTCCCGATATAGACCGTCCCGACGAGGAGCTTGACGTGCCCTCGTGCTGTGCGCACCTTTTGCCCCTACTCGCCGCCTCCTTCGTATGGCTTGAGGACGATACCGAGCGCGCCGCGTACTATATGTCGCTTTACCGCGACGGCATTGCACGCATAGCAAACGCCGCCCGCGCAAGCGTAGGGGCGGAATTTACCGACGTTACGGGGTGGGCGTGATGGCAGGCTTATCAAACGTCACGGGAAATGATTATAACGTAGTTTATTCGGGCATTCGCGGAGTTGACCTCACCCCCGGCGCTACACAGCCCAGCAGAAGCCGTCTTGCCTTTGCGAAGAACGTCTATATCGACTACGAGGGAGATGGCGGCGGCGCTATCGAGAGCATTCCGGGCTTCAGGTGGCTCTGTACCCTTGAGCTCCAAATCAAGAGTATTTATCTTCACCGCACGGGTGACGAGGTTTACGTGTACCTGCACGCGGGAAATTCGCTCTACCGCTCGACGCTCTCCGAGCTTAACAAAGGCTATCGCCCGTCCGCGATAGTCGGCTTTGCGGGAGAGGGCAGCACGGGTCTTGGCTTCGGACAGGACAGCTTTTTTCTCGACGGACAAAAGCTCGTGCACATAAACAAGGACTGCGTGGTAAGAACCGTTACGGGCAGCTACGGCGGCGTGTATATACCTACGACCTACGCAAACGGCGAGCGCTTCGAGCAGGGAAATCTACTGACCAGAAGCTGCTACGAAAGCTACCATATAGGAGCGGCAGACACCCTCGCATACGAGACGGAGGGGCTTCAGTACAGGATAATCAGCACCGAGGACAATACGGTTGCGGTGACGGGGGATGTGGGAAATCACGAGGAGCTTTATATTCCCTCGGTAATTTCAATTCTCGGAGAAAAATATCTCGTCAGCGAGATAGACGACTACGCCTTTTATCAGAACGGCGTAATAAAAACGGTTTATATTGCAGACGGTGTGAAGCGGCTTGGAAAATTCGCCTTTTCACAGTGCACTGCGCTTGAAACGGTGATAACGCCCGACAGCCTAGTAAAAATCGACAACGCCTGCTTTTCACGCGACGGCAATCTCAAGCATCTTCACTTAGGCTCAGGTCTTTCGGAAATCGGCACCTCGACGACCTCGCTGTGCACAAGCCTTGATACGGTAACCTATTCGGGAAGCGAATCAGACTTTGCCAAAATCCTTGAAATGGAAAGCTTTGGCGGCGCTGCCGTGACCTACGACTATCAGTACAGAAAAATACGCCTCGCTCTACCCGTAAGCGGTCCTGCGGTGGGGGCAAGCGCCCTGCTAATCGGAGAAGCCGAGTACCCCTTCACCGTCGAGCAAAGCGGCAGCAGGCTGACGAGGCTCGTCGTAGACCTTGAGGATAAAAGAGAGGTTGAGGGAAAGGAGGCGGTGATGACTCTGACCTACGCGAGCACAAGCTCCCTTTACAAAACGCACGGCGGACTCGTTTCGTCAAGCTACTTTGACTATCTCTATTGCGACAACGTGCTATCTAACTGCCGACTTCTGTCAAGCTACGACGGAAGAATCTTTGCCTCAGGTAACCCGAATTGCCCCGGCATCGTGCTATACTCCTCACGGGATAAAAGCGGTGTCATCAACCCTCTTTACTTCGGAGAAAACGACTATTTTGACGAGCGCGACGGCGGCGAGGTAATAGAGCTTTTACCCACCTCAGACTCGCTTGCGGTATTTTCAAGGTCAGCCGGCGGTGAGGTCAGCGTACACTATCACGAGGGCAGAGATACAGAGCTTGACCTTATTCCCAGGGTATATCCCGTATGCTACTCACACAGAGGTCTTTCGGACTGCTTCTGTGCTGCTGCGTTCTTTGACGACTACGTATTTTTGTCAAAAAACGGACTCGTAGGAATAGACAAAAGCGAAATCGCGCTTTCAAAATATATCTCGTCAAGGTCAAACAATGTAAATAGTTATTTGCTTAGAGAGGATTTGAGCCGCGCGAAAATGACCGTATGGGCAGGATATCTTATCATATCAACCGAGGGTCGAATGTACCTTGCGGATTCAAGACAGCGCGTAAGAAACGCCACGGGCGGTATGGAGTACGAGTGGTTTTATCTTGACGGCATAGGCACCTACTACGACGATGAGCCGATATACCGATACGCATCAAGCCCTTACGGTAGCTATCAGGTCAGGTCGGGCTATGAGGGCAAGGCTGTCGCCGAGGGCACCGAGGTATATCTTGCAGCCCTTGAGGGCGGCTACCGCTATTACACCGTCGAGGACGGGATAGAGTATCTCGTGCATAAAACATGGGAGCGCAGAGGCGGAAGCTTTTCTCCCGCGTCCTGCGTGGCATCCGACGGCAAGCTTCTTCTTTTCGGAACACAAACGGGGGACATATGTATTTTCAACAACGATATGCGCGGTGTACCGCCTACTCCCTTATACCTTGCCGATGACTTCAACGAGGAAGAATACAAGCGCGCATTCGGTGCAAGAATCGACCCCGATTATTACTCCTTTGCGGGTCACGCGGTGGAGTATATCATAAGAACGGTGTCGGACGACGTAGGAATCCCAAACGCCGAAAAGGCAACCGTAAAGGGAACTCTGTCGGTGAAATGCAACGCGCTCACACGCGGTATCGTTAAGGTCAGCGCAGAGGCAAGCGGCGGCTCGTATACGGAGGTATGCTCCTTTCCAAGCGCCAGCCTTTGCTTTGACTCGCTCGACTTCTCATCTCTGTCGTTTTCCTGCGAGGATGTATACACCCGCGCCTTTTCGGAAAAGCTCAAGCGCTGGGTGGAAAAGAGCGTTACGGTTTCCTCAGACGAGTTCTGCTCACCTATTGCCGTACACAGCATTGCATACAGAGCAAGGACTATGGGCAAAATCAAAAACAGATAAAATAACAAGAAAGGAAGGGTATAAATATGAAAGCAACCAAGCTGCTTGAAAGCGAGCTCAGCTCTCTTAAAATCGAAGCTCTGCCGACAAGACCCACCGTGCCTGAGGCGTACGGCGGTGCAGGCTTTACGGCAAGCGATATGAAGCGCGCCTTCGACAGACTGCCTCTCTTTATAGCAGAGCGCCTAAACGCGCTGATAGACGATATACTTGCCGAGCCCGAGAGCTCTGTGCTTGCATCGCAAAGGAGCGGTCTTGCCGAGGGGCACACGCTCTACCAGATGCTCCTCGATATTAAAAGCGGAGCATTCTCGGAATACCTTATGCTCGGCGACGCGTCGCTCTCACAAATGCGTACCGCGCACGAGCTTGCCCTTGAGGAGCTAAGAGGTGACCTAGGGGTGCTTCTTACCGCTCTTCGCGCATCGGGCATTGAGTGCGATGAGCTGTACGAAAAATATTCAGTTTAGGGTATATCTTTAACACAAAATACAAATCTTAAAACAAACGAAAGGATTAAATATGACAAAGATTGTTTACAAAAAGCGTTTTAATGCACTTCCCGACGAGGAAGGGGCACTTATACTTAAGGAAATATCGGGAGTAGGAACGGGCTGTGTGGAAATCTCGCTTCGCGAGCTTCCCGTAGGATATCTTACCGTCGGGGGAATAACCGAGAGGACGGTTGGCGGCATTGCGACGCTCGACCTCTCGTCACTTTCCGACGGGCTTTACACTCCCGTCTTCGTCAGCGGCTCAAGGGCACTTCTCTGCTCCCCCTTTATCAAGAGAAGCAACGTGCTTATCCGCCCGCTTCCCGACGGCTCTGACATCTCGCGCCTTGAGCTTCTTATCGGTGAAAACGAAAGACGCATAGCCCACCTTGAGGGCGAGCTTTCCCGAATAAAGGCTCTCATTGAGGGTGGGACGCTATCGCTTTAAGGGGGTGAAAATATGAAGAAGATTTTATTTCTTATCGCTTCGCTCACACTTATATTCTCACTGCTTTGTATTCCGTCGCTTGCTGCCGTGGAATTTACCGCGTCAGAGGCAAAGAACGAGGCTGAGGAAACCGATACTTTCCCGAATGAAGAGGGCTCAGGCGAGTACGAAAACCCACTGGAGTCACTTTATAGCGTAATTCTGGAAAACTCCGACAAGCTTCTTTCCGCGCTTTCCTTCATAGGCACTCTCATTATAATGCTCGTCTATAAGAAGGGGCTTCTTCCCCTGCTTCGGGGCGGTATGAGTGCTATAAGCAAGGGAGTCGGTGA
The DNA here is from genome assembly GCA_964507065.1 of uncultured Ruminococcus sp. Taxonomy (GTDB): domain Bacteria; phylum Bacillota; class Clostridia; order Oscillospirales; family CAG-272; genus UBA1740. The sequence goes on from CAZDON010000011.1 coordinate 19,929, forward strand.
GGTAGAGGCTCAGGCTAAGCGGCAAGGCGAGGACGGTGAGGCGCTGCATCAGCTGATATCCTCTAGGCTTGCCGCAGGCGAGGGCGCGATAGAGCGAATTGAAGAAACCGTCGGCACGCTTGAGGCAAGATGTGTCAGGGCAATGCAGAGCGGCAAGAGCTCCTCGGCAATATTTAACGCAATACAGATGCAAAGCGAGCTTCTTTACGAAATACTGCTCGCGTCGTCGCTTCCCAGCTATGAAAAGGAGCGTGTCAGCGAGAGAATTGCCGAGATAAAGGCAACGCTTGCAGACGGGGGCGATTCGGGTGATGAAATACTCTAAGTCCTACATACTCTTTACAGCGCTCGGCATTCTTTTGTCGGTCGTGCCCGCGCTTTCGGCAACGCTCGCCTACTTCCCTCTCTGGACACAAAGGGGCAGCGGCTACGTGGTGTCGGGAATCACGCTCACGCTCGTGATTATCTCGGCTGTACCGCTATTAAGGATAGTGGCGGCGAGGCTGAAGAGTCCGTCGGCACCCGTTCTCTGGCTTATTATCTTTCTCTTCTTTCTCACGATGTCAAAAATCGCTGACGAGCTTACCGTAATATCCTTTTTCGGCTTCGTTGGAAATCTTCTCGGCTCGCTGTGCTTCAGGCTTGCCAAATCGAAAGGCGGCGAGGTTGAGAAATGAAAAATATGCGCGAGCTTGAAATCAGCCTGCTTGACGGCGGTGAGTCACTGAAGAAAAACGGTCTTGAGCTTGTCGGTGGGCTCGGCAAGCTTATCGCGGTGCTTTGCGCCGCGGTTACGGCTGTCGCAACCTTTACCGACGTAAGCTTTGCCGAGCTCAGCCTCAGCGACAGCCTTCCGCAGCTTTTGCTTCTTCTTCTCTCGTCGTATATCATCTATTTCTCGCTTGAGGACGCGGGTGAGCGGCTCGGCGAGGGGTGCGAGGATTACCTTGCGCAAAAGGCAAGGCATATCGCCCTTTGCGAAAAAATCGGCGGTGAGGACACGCGTGCACTCGGAAGATTTCTTGAGGAATATCTTAAAGATGAGCTTATGAGCAGGCGAAGAAGAATGCTTGCCGTCTATTCGCTTGACGAATCTGAGCTTGACAGGTATCTTTCGGGCGAGCGCACGGGCAAAAGGCGCGACAGAATCCTCAGGCGCGCAGCCAGGATGCGACCTGCAAAAATCAGCCTTATTGACCTTTTAGCTTCCGGCGTGGGTGCGGGGCGGCGAAGCACGCTCGACAACCCCGAGCGACGAAAACTTGCCTCGCTTATCCTGAAGCTTATCCCCTCGACGCTCTGCACGGCGCTTACCGTATCGGTAATGCTTACCGTCAAGGGCGATATGGGAGCGTCGGATATAATCAGCGCTCTGCTTAAGCTCTCAGCGCTTCCCGTAATCGGTGTCAGAGGATATGCTCAGGGCTATTCCTATATGAAAAACGACTGTGTCGTTTGGTATCGCGTACGGTGCGATATAATTGAGGAATATCTTGCGGAAAAAAAGACGAATGGGCTTGATTAAGAGCTGATAATATGCTAAAATTAGGGGTAGCTCAGGTTCTTTGTAGCTTGAGCTACCCTCGAATGCGTTCAGGGGCCAGGGGGATTTGGAGCGAAAAACCTCGATTCGATTCCCGAATGCGCCAGCCCTTTTTAATTATAGCTTGAAAGGAAAGTGCCGTATGCGATACCTCAGAGAAGAAAATATAATTGAGCTTACCGTATCCGAGCTTGCGTCCTACGCAAGACGCGCGGTATCGCCCGAGGCGCGCGACGAGGACGAGCCTATTGCAGGGAGCACGCTGGGGTGTGAGTCAGTGCAGTACGAGTTCTCACTCGGTAAAGACCGCTTCAGGCTTACCGCCCCCTCTGCCGGCGTGAGTCACGGCGTTCTAACCTTAAAAAGAAAAAGTGAGTCGGCAGGAAGGGCTCCAAGGCGCGAGGAAAGGGCACAGGCGCGTGCCGAGGGCTATCTTACGGCGAAGATACTGAAGGAAGCCACGGGTCAGATGCCCCTCACCCTCACCGTAAGCTACGACTATATCCACACGGGAAATATCACCGACGAGAGCGAGGCTCTTAAGGACGAGCGCGTGGATGCGTTTTTTGATAAATGTATAGCCGCTCTACCCTGTTATGCGCGCGCGGAGATACATCGCGTCAAGGTAAGGCTGCCCTCTATGGCGCGGGCGAAATTTCCCTATCCTAAGGTAAGAGAGGGACAAAGCGAGTTTATCCGAGCGGCATACCGCGCTATTTGCAGGGGCACTCAGCTTTTCAGCGAGGCTCCCACGGGCACGGGAAAGACCGTATCGGCTATATTCCCCGCCCTGCGCGCACTTGGTGAGGGCAAAATCGAGAAGGCGTTTTACCTGACGCCAAAGGGCACTACCGCAAATGCCGTAGCCGAATGTCTTATGCTTTTTGCAAATGGCGGTGTATCCGTACGCTCGGTAATTCTATACGCCAAGGACAAGCTTTGCGAAAGAGGCAGGTCTTGTGCCGTGGGGCTCGATGCGTGCCCCACGAAAAAAGGCGGCTCGGTGACGGATGCGGCGCTTTGTCTGTTTGATAAGGATATTCCCTGCGTCACGTTCGACGAGCTTGCGCGCACCGCAAGGGATTTTTGCGTTTGCCCCTACGAGCTTGCCCTGACCTATTCCGAGCTTTGTGACGTAGTCGTGTGCGACCTGAATTATCTGTTTGACCCTGAGGTATATATCCGCCGCTTCTTTACCGTGGGCGGCAGCTTCGCATTTCTGATTGACGAGGCGCATAACCTTGCCGACCGCGCAAGAGAAATGTACAGCGCTGAGATAGAAACCGACGATCTTGACAAGGTAGCCGCTCACGAGGCAATCCCTGATGAAAGCGGTCTTGGAAAGAGCGTAAGGGAGCTTAAGCTCGAGCTTTTAAAAATTCTTATGCCTATGCTTTGTGACGAGATAAGGGTGGGCGAGGACGGAGTCCGCTTTGCCGCGTATCACACCCGAACGCTGCCAGATAGGCTTACCGTTTGTCTGCTTGACGCCCTCGCGGCTGCCGAGCGTGAGCTTTATATTGCAAGGCAAGACAGGACCGAGCTCTGTGGTATGCGCCAAAAAATCACGGGCGACTACTATCATAGGCTGAAGCGGCTGTGCCGTGCGGCAGAAAGATTTGACACGGGGTACGAGCTTTTCGTATTTCTGTCGGGCGACGCTGTAAATATGAAGCTCTTTTGCATCGATACGGCAAGGGCTCTGTCAGAAAGACTTGCCCTCGGAAAAAGCGCCGTATTCTTCTCAGGCACGCTGACACCGCTGCACTTTTACAGGCATACGCTCGGTGCGGATAGCTCTGCCGAGATGCTGACGCTCACATCCCCCTTTGCGCCTGAGCAGCTCGGCGTATATATAATGGACAGGATAAGCACGAGAATTTCCGAGCGCGAAGACACCCTGTCAGCCGTATGCAAGGTAATTGCGGCAACGCTTAGTGCAAGACGTGGAAATTATATGGTTTTTGCGCCGTCCTTTGCCTACGCAAAGAGCCTTCACTCAATTTTCAAGAGAAAGTATCCGAAGATACACGCTATGCTTCAGCGCCCCGATATGACGGGGAGGGAGCGTGAGGAGTTTCTTTCGGAATTTTCAAGGGAAGATAAAAGCTATCTCGTCGCCTTTTGCGTGATGGGCGGCATCTATGCCGAGGGAATTGACCTTACGGGTGATAAGCTCATCGGTGCTATCGTCGTAGGAATAGGTATGCCCCAGCTTTCCTTTGAGCGCGAGGCAATTGCCGAGTATTACGAGGAAAAGCTTGAAGAGGGCAAGCAGTACGCCTATATCTACCCGGGTATGAACCGAGTGTTTCAGGCGGCGGGAAGAGTTATAAGAACCGAGGACGACCGCGGTGTCGTGGTGCTTATTGACGACCGCTTTGACGACCCGATTTACAAAAAGACCGCGCCATCTCTTTGGCGCGGTGCAATGAAATTCCTGCCTGACGCGCACGCTCTTAAAGCCGAGCTTGAAAAATTCTGGTCGGAGTAAGTAGCGGATATTAATATTCAGATTTGTCAACAATTATTTACCATTAAAGACAAAAAACAGGGCAAGGCGAATCAAATTCGTCTTGTCCTGCTTTTATTATAGTTTCAGCAAGTTTATTAATATGCTTGAACGAGAGCAAGGGTTAACGTAGCGCTTCGCTCCGCCGCGATAGGCAGAAATTTCGCGTAATCCATTCCAGACTCTCCGTCGGCAGAGTCCGAAATCGCGCGTATTACGACAAAGGGCGTCGAGCCGACGAATGCGGTCTGTGCTACCGCACAGCCCTCCATCTCACAGCAGTCGGCATCAAATACGGACACGATATTCTCTTTATCCTCGGTGCCCGACACGAACCTGTCCCCCGTTGCGATTACGCCGAGTCTTGCAGGATAGCCGAGCGAGAGCGCCTCGTGCGTAAGTATCTCGCACGCACGGTGGTCAGCACCGAAGAAAATCTTGTTGATTCCCGACACAAGCCCCTTGGGGTCACCGAGTGCCGAGGTATCCATATCGTGCTGAACGAGGCTCTTTGCAATTACGATATCACAGGGCGAAAGTCCCGATTTCAAAGCGCCTCCAACGCCCGTATTTATTATCAGGCGCGGCGAGAAGGCAAGAATCATCGTCTGCGTGCAGGCCGCCGCAAAGACCTTTCCTATTCCGCATCTTACTACGCATACGCGCTTTTTTGAATACTCGCCCACATAGAAGCAAAACGCACCGACGCGCACCTCCCTCACTCCGTCAAGCGAGGCAAGTATCTTGTCTATCTCAGGCTCCATTGCGCCGATTATTCCTATATCACATTTTTCCTTTAGCATATCATCACTCCTTCGGGTAAGCAAAATGACTCTCGCACGAGTCAAGGCTCTCAAGATAGCGGGCACATTCGCGCTTGGCACATTCAAGGTCAAGCTCAAGATAATTGCCGCACTCGACGCGGCTCTTGCCGAAAATCTCACCCTCGTGATTTACTATCCTTAAAAGCGTTTTCCTTACTACGGCGAGCACCTCCTCGTCGTCGGCAGACCTCACGAGAAGATAAAAGCCCGTCCTACAGCCCATAGGTCCGAAGTAAAGCACCCTGTCACCTATTTCCGACGAGCGGATATAGGTAGCAAACATATGCTCTACCGAGTGCATAGTAATATTATCCATATAGTCACCGCCGTTAGGCACTCTCGTCCTGAGGTCGTAGGTGGTAATATCACCGTCTGTTCTCGACACGTAGATATTCGGGACTATATAATCGTGATTTACCTCGAACGAGGCAATTCTTTTCGGTGTATTCATCGTATGCTACCTTTTTTCTTATTTAGTAGAGGCTGTCACAAATTCACATTTGTGACAGCCCTTAACCACAGTGATATCACGCTCGGACTTTTTCGGTCCCGTCAAATATGACAGCCCCTGCTTAGAATGCGAGTCTTTCCTCAATGTACGCAGCAACCTCGTCGATAGGAAGTCTTACCTGCTCCATCGTATCTCTGTCACGGACGGTAACGCAGCCGTCGTTCTCCGAATCAAAATCGTAGGTTACGCAGAAGGGCGTGCCTATCTCGTCCTCACGGCGGTATCTCTTACCGATTGAGCCCGTTTCGTCAAAGTCGACGGCAAATTTCTTCGCAAGCTTGTCGAACACCTCAAGCGACTTCTCAGAGAGCTTCTTCGAGAGAGGAAGCACCGCTGCCTTATAGGGCGCGAGCGCGGGATGAAGCCTGAGAACTACTCTTGAATCGTTTTCGGAAAGCTGCTCCTCATCGTATGCGTCAACTAAGAACGCGAGTGCCACTCTGTCCGCACCAAGCGAGGGCTCGATAACGTAGGGAGTGTATCTCTCATTCGTTTCAGGGTCGAAGTAGGTCATATCCGTGCCTGAGAACTTCTCGTGCTGACCGAGGTCGTAATCGGTTCTGTCGGCAACGCCCCAAAGCTCG
>CAZDON010000012.1:0-24964 GCA_964507065.1 uncultured Ruminococcus sp.
TTTTTGCGTTCAAACCTTGGAAAACGTGCCTTGAAATAAGGCTTTTCGTGGAATGAGTACAAAAAATATGTATTTTCTGGACTTTTGGCAAATGATACGTGACTTTACCTTTTTGCCTGAAAATTGTGATGCGCAACACTGCCCCAGAACAAATAGAAAAGATGCGTTCCGCAAGGAGCGCATCTTTTTTACATATTAAATTATGAAAAGCATACGTATTACTTATGCTTTCTTTCACATCCCCATTTCATTTTCTATCCACGCGATGAGTAGATTTACTATTCGGGATTGCTCTGACTCAGTAAGGGGCTTACCTCGTGGGACGCGGTACCATTTTTCGAGGCAGCCGCGACAGCAGCAGGCACAGGCGTGCTGGGCAACGAATACGGGGTGTCCGCGCATCGGGGTTTGCCTGCCGTCGTTCTCAGGGCTTGCGGGAGCAAGGCGCTTTTCTATAAAATCATACGCGTGGGCAGTGACCATGTCAATTCCCTTTTCCTTTACATAATCACGCTCTGCCGCCGAGAGGTGAAATTTCTTACGAAACGGTGATTTTTTAAGCCTTATGAGTGCTTCTTCCTTCGTCATACAGTTTATTTACAGAACGTTATCTAAGATATTATTATCCTTCATACGCCTTATCCTCTTTCTTATGGTAAAGGCGTAGAATACGGGCGAAATAATCCAGAAGATTATAGAAACGAAGAGCTTTACGGGCAGAAGAATTATACTGCCTATAAACGAAAAGATACCGTCAAGGTGTATTATCTTATGCCACATAACGTAAAAGGCGCTTCTTATAAAGGTGGGATACCAGAGCTGGAATATCAAAGCGTAGGTCATAATTCCTACGTAGATAGCAAAAAGCACGTCAGTCCACACTGCAATATCAAAAAAGCCGCATATCATAAGAAAGAGCGCCGGAAGCATTGCCGAGATATTTGCCCAGAAGAAGTACTTTTTCATAATTCCGTCAAGCTCCGCGGGAAGCTCCTGCTTCTTTGGCCCGGGATATAGCTCAACTCTTTCGTCGGTGGGGGCGCTTTCTCTTTTTTCGGTTGTAATACCCTCTTGGGTGAGTCGGGCGGCAAGCTCGTCGCATTCGGTTTCCGTGAGCTGTCCCGTTATATAAGAAGGAAACTCCTCTGCCATGCGTTTTGCTTCGGCAAGACCAAGACCTAAAAGCTCTCTTATAAGCTTTATTGCGTGAAGCTTTCTATCGGAATTTACTTCGATAATATAAAGTGAATAACGTGCAGGGGCATCTGCGCTCTCCCCCTGCGCGTCCGTATCCTCTCCACTCTCGCCCGTGGGCGTATCGCCTATTATTTCCGCAACGCTCGTGCCGTAGATTTCGGCAAGCCTGCGAAGTGTAGAGATATCAGGCTCAGACGCATTTTTCTCCCATTTTGATATCGCCTGCGCGGAAAGATTAAGCTTCGCGCCCAGCTCTCCCTGTGTAAGTCCTGCCTGCTTTCTTAAGGCGCAGAGCTTTTCTCCTAAAGACATTGTAAGACTCCTTGTGATTGATTTTACACTTATATTCTAGCACAAGGCGCCACTTAAATCAAGCAACTAAAAGTTGAATTTATATAATAAAGATTGAATATGCGCTTTTTTTGCTTATTTCGCACGAAAAGAGGGACAAAAGAGGGCTGCCGCACTTTGCTTACGACAGCCCAAAATTTTTTTAAGACTTGTAATTCAGTCAGGAAGGACTGCTCTCGCGATAAATCGGATCAAGCTCATCCTGAGGTGTAGTCTCGGTACCGACGTCAGACGTCCTGATTACGTCGAATGAGGTTAGCAATTCAATATCAATAGCAGGATTTACGTAAATCTTCATTATATGTATCCTTTCTTAAGCCTTCCCTTGTAAGGGGAAGGTGTCACGAGCAATTGCGAGTGACGGATGAGTAGACCGAAAGTGTAAAATTAAGCCTTCGGTTCTCTAATTCCTTTGTTAACTACTCATCCACCACTCCGTGGTCCCCCTTCCCTCACAAGGGAAGGCGTGATTTACTGCCCCGCAAGAACCTCAGTTCTATACGCAAGAGCGCTTTTGCAATAGGTGTAGAACTTCTCGACGAGGTCAACAAGAGCCACGTCGTTTTGTCCATTTGCGAAATCGTAGTAGCTATTGATATGGAAGCCGCCAAGTCTTGTTTCCTCACAGAAGAGCTCAACAGTATCAATCATTCTGTAGGCATAAAGAGATACGTCGACGTATTTGAAGGTCGTACCATCTATCTGCTCCGTTCCCGTCTTAACGGAAATCACCTCGCCGCCCGACTTGAAGGTGTACTTAGTGAGGTCGGCACTGCTTGCAAAATAGAAGCGAATTGCGGGCGTTGACTGAAGAATGAGCGTCGCTCCGTCGGGCACATTCATATTATCACTCTGACCGTAAACCTTCCCAAAGGAGGTGGTTGTATATCCCGAAAGAAGCGCGTCGATTTGTGCAGCGACAGACTCAGCGTCCTCTTGGCCGAAGTAGATATACGCGCTCCTGATATACGAGAGAACGTCGCATACGAGCGTCTTTTCAGTGCTTTTGGCGTTCACGTCATCGAGCACCTTCTTTGCATATCTCGGAATTGAGAAGGTATAGGTCGGATAAATAAGCTCATCGTCTACGTTGAGGTCAACGTAAAGCTTGAACTCCTGCATTGCGTCCTTTGCGGAAAGCTCTCGGCTGATTATATAGAAGCCGTCCTTTTCGTAAAGCGTATTTATATCGAGAGTGTTGCTGTCAAGAGCAAGCGCGGTGATATAGTTGCTCTTTGGAACGTAGATATTGAGGCAAAGGTTACAGTCGAGAGTAATGCTCGATTTAGGCTTGAAGTCAAGCTCTGCTGCTGCCTTCGGTGTTAGTCTGTAGGTTACGGTGGTGCCGTTCTCCGATACCTTTACCAGCACAAGCTCACCGTCGTTTACGGTAAAGTCGGGCGCTGACTCACTTGCAGGCTGTTCAATTTTCATAAGCGCACCGTCCGCATCTCTGCCGAAGGTTACCGTAATAGGATAATCGTCAGAGAACTGAGTCTTAGTATAGATAAGCGCGAGGTCAGCCTTGTCGGTTTTGAAGGTGCCGCCGTTTATCTCAACCTCAGCCTTGACACGAATCGCCGAGCTATCGTATGAAAGCATAGGAATCGTAGGAATAGTGCCCGCCCTGTCAGTGTCATCAAAGGTACAGTCGTTAAATACCGTCTTAGTAGTGAGCACCTTTGCGGTTGATGCGTCAGTCCATATCGAAAAGAGCCAGCCGCCGCCTGAGCTTGTATAATTCTCACTTAGCTTGAAGCTTACCGAATCAAAGGTAAAGTTTACGGTTTTATCAACGGTGCAGCTGCTGTATCCGCTAAAATCAATTCCCCATCTTGCGAGGTTGATATTACCCCCCTTAACCGTGTAATCGACCTTACCCGCCGTCGTATTTCCGTTTACATACACGTCAAAGAGGTATGCCCCTGTCGACGTCCTGTAAAGAGTATTTCCACCAAGATTGATAGTTACCTCGCACGCATAGGCTCTGATAGTTCCGCTTGTTCCGTCAACTGACGCTGCACCGATAGTGTAGTCACGACGCATAAGAACAGTCGCCGGAGTGTAGGTGTTCGCTGCATCGAGTGCTGCCTTCCAAGTGCTTACAGCCGTTTTGAAGGTGTAGCTCTTGCTCGACGTATCATATGCAAAAATCGCAAACGGGAAGCTATCCTTTGAGAGATAATCAACGGGAATATCCGCATACTCGGTAGACTCAGGCACAGGTGGCTCGGTCGGCGTTACGAGCGCGTAATAATCAACGCCTCCCGTGGTATTAGTTTTCTCAAATATAAGCGCACCGCCGTTAAAGAGTGCCGTAATAGGTGTAAGTCCCTCGGTTAATTCAAGAACGGTGTAATTATTGCTCAAATCCTTAGCAAAAATGAAGCTATCCTGTCTTGAGTTAGTATTATCGTCAGCGGTATAAAGGCTTGCGTCGGTTATAGCCTTATCGGATACAATTTTTCCACCCTTGACGGTTACGTTAAAGACTACCCTATCCTTAGAGTTATAGGTAAGAGGCAGCATTACAACACCCACGATTGAGTTCTTGAAATCGAAGTTACAGTTATTGATATTTATGCCAGCGGTAAGCTTTGCGTTTCCGCTGCTTACGTTACCCGTACCGTCATTTTCCCACGAATGCGTAATAACACTCGTATTTTTCCCGGAGTTGGTCGACACAAAGGTGACGTTGTCAAAATTGAAGGTAACGGCTACGTCGGAGAGCATATTGCTTCCGTAATTAACACAAAGGAAGCCGCGGCCGCCTATTTTCAGAAGCGTACCGTTTTTAACTGTGAAGGTACCGCGCGTATCGGTGCCGAGATCTGCGGCAACTCCGTTTGCAAAGAAGTCAAGAAGGTAGTTTCCGCTGTCGTTTACGCTGACGCACTTGCCACCGAGGTCGATAGTTAGGTCACCCTTGAAATTAAACGCCGCGCTTGAAACAGACTTTACAGTATCGGCTCTGACAAGGATAACAAGGCTGCCGGAGGGAGCGGTGCTGATTGCGGTATTGATTGCCGTACCCAAATCGCTGTATGCACCGACGAAGGTCTTATCGCTCATAAAGAGTACGACGGGATAGGCCGTAGCCGACGCATAGGTGGCGGGAATCGTACCGTAAACCGTTTCGGTTGCGTCGGTTATAGCGCTTTCGGTAAAGGTATATATATCGTAAACGCCGTCGCCATCGGTCTTCTGGTAGGTAAGCTCCTTTGAATCAAGCGAAAGGTACGTGCCCGTAAATGCTGTAATATCCGAGCTAGAGGTAGCCTTCAGGACGATATGCGAGCCTTCGCTCTTGCCGAAGAAGAGGCTATCACCTGAATCCTGCTTGATAAAGGTTATAGCATAGGGTGAAGCGATAATCTCGCCGCCTACAATCTCTACGTCAACCTTGGTGAGCGTCTTTGAAGCACCTGCGGTGCTGATTAAAATATCACCGTAGCTCATATTCGTAAGGTCGAATACACAGTCGGTAAAGGTAAGGTCGGCTGTCATACCGTTTGCACCAGCCTCCCAGCACGCCGTGATAATACCCGACGAGGATTTAAGCGAGGGCTTTACGGTAAAGGTAACGTCCTCGATATCAAAGTCAAAGTGCTTGAGCGCGCCCGAAAGAAGCGACGAGTCGGCGTGGTTAAGACCGATAAGTGGGTTACCGTTCGCAGCCGTAACAGTACCGTTTATAAGCCTGATAGTAGAAGTAAAGAGAGCTCCTGCCGTACTTTGCGCGTAAATATCAAACAGATAGCCGTCTGCTCTTGTAAAGATATTCTCACCGAGGTCAACGGTAAGAGTGCCGTTCATATGCGTAAGATAGCCCGCGCTTGCGTCAAGAGAGGTGGTCGTATAGTCGCGGCGAAGAAGAACCGTAACGCTCTTCCCTGCTCCCGCCGTGCCGTAGAGAATATCGTACGCCGACTGTAGCGCACCACTCCAGTAGCTTTTTACCGAAACGAGGCTTCCGCTTTCAAATACAGCAAAGGGATAATCGTCCGCAGAATACTGCGCGGGAATTGTGCCGTACGGGGTGACCTCGTCAGTGCCGCCGCTTGCGGTCACGGTGAAAAGAACGTCACTGCCGTCACTTACGAAGGTGTATTTGCCGCCTGTCAGAGTGATAGGTGTTGCCGTAGCACCACCGACGCTCATCGTAACGCCCGTGACGGTATACCCGTCCTTCGCACCGAAGGTAACGGTCACTGTGTCACCGCTCTTATAAAGACCGCCGCCCGTAACGGTGGAATTAGCGCCCGACGCGCTGACGAGGCACTGACCGTTCAGCCTGTTCACCTCACTTACGAAGCGTCTGCCGAGGTATGCCTGAGTCGCAGCGTTGTAATGCCAGGTATCAACCTGCGCGAAGTCCGCAAAATCAGTCTTTGCGTCAACCATATAGGCGTTGAAGCCGCTCTTTGCCGCGACGTTTGCCTGAGCGGTGATAACGTTGTTGTAGTAAGTAGAATTGGGGATTTTCGTAGCGTCGTATGCCTCATTGATAATGATTTTACCGAAAACGAAGGGCATTGCGGATAGATTCTCTCCGACTATCTCACCGACGTCTGCACGGACGTCCTCAATTAAGGTTGTAAGAAGCTCCTCGTAATCCTCGCTGAAGCTGTCGTAGCTTTCGGCGCAGCCCTGCATCCACCACATACCGCGAATGACGGGAGTGTAGCCCATAGCACGAAGCTCGGCTACGGCACTCTCTACCGTGTTAATGAAGTTCACATAGAGGAGTCCCGTTTTATTTCCGTCGGTTGATACCGAGTTTTCAGCTATGTAGGTAGGCGAGGTCCAAGTGCCGAAATTCACAGAATAGGACGAGGTGGTATTCGGTGCAAGATAGGTAGCGCCTTGCGCGTACTTGATAATCGCGTTCATGCTACCCGTACCGCCAAGTGCCTCGGCAATACCTATCTCAACGCCCGACTTCTTGAAGTTCTGACCGAAGCCGTGTCTTGCGGGTGTGAAGTTGGATATCCACTTCTCACCGTAGCCGTAGTAAAGCACGTTGTCAAAGCCTACGGTGAACCCGGGGTCGTCGCACTTGTAGGCTGCGTAATCGTTTGCGTAGCCGACGGCATTCGACTGTCCGCCGATAAGCCATACGTCGATTTCGCCCTTGTCCTCTACCTCTTCGGAATTAAGGGTGAATGAGAACTGGTTGCGGGTGTTGAAAAGAACGTCCTCGGCAGACGAGTCTGTCTTTTGCGCCTCAAGAGTATCGTATGCTGCAACGTACTCAAAGCGCACGTTCTTACCGCCATTCGAGAAGTAGAGCATTCCTACCATACCCGTTTCGTATGTATAGGCGTGGTCCATGCCCTGAGGATTAACGAGAAGCTGATATATATCGTTACCCTCAACTCCAGTATCTCTGCGCCAGACTACGTTATCCGACGCGATGTGTCCAGAAAATACCATCTTGATATTTCTGTTGTTCTTGACGAGCAATTCCCACATATCGTTACCGTCGGGATTGTTTTTATTGTAGTGGCTGGGTGTTCCCGCGTCACCGCGCTCGAGCACCTCACCGTCAAAATTCATATAGCCGTGAGTGGTGATGATTACCTGGTACTGCGCGTTGGTTGCGACTACGTTGTTTGCCCATTCAAGCACTGCGCGCGAGGGCGCCCACTGAAGCGCGAGTATCATATATTTATTGCCGCCAGCGGTGAGCTTCACGTAATAGTTGCCAAGGCTGTTTCCGCTGTAATATCCTATTTCTTGTGAAGTAAAGTTTGCATTATCGGCAAAATACGCGTCAAGTTGTGCCACGGTGTCGTGGTTACCGTTTACAAGAGAGTACGGAATATTTGCGTCGTTAAGCTTAAGTATCTGCTCCTTGGCAACCGCCCACTCGGCATCAATATCGTCCTGAGTTACGTCACCGACACCAAGGACGTATTTTATCTTCTTGGAGTCCTTGTTCTTAACTATCCAGTCGTATATCGCATTCGTATATTCAGTCGAATATTCGTTATCGTGCTCAACGAGGCACTGAGTATCACCGACTATGGCAAAGGCGTAGTCGTAGGAATCGGGGTCAAGAGCCTCAGGACGGGAGTAGAATACCCTTGAGAAGCTATGACCGTTACCCGTTTCGTCGGCTACGGTATCGCCTGAATTTGAGGACTTGGTAAGGTCGTAATAAGACATAATATCGTCACGGCTCTTATCGGGTCCGTTCTGATAAGTGGCAAGAACGTCCGCAGCGCTGAGCGCCTCGGAATAAACAGCAACGTTCTCAAGCATACCCTTGAAGTAATACTCGTTTCTCCATCTTCCGTCACGTCCGAGCATAAGCGTAGTCTTAAGCTGCATAACGGCGGGGTCATACTCATACGATAAATCCTTATCAAAGGATGCGGCAAGGCTACCGTTTACGTAACACTTAAAGGTAGAGCCGGTGCCGTTTTTCTCGTGAGTGATTACAAGATGCACAAGCTCGTCCTGAGGAAGCGTGCAATCGAACTTGGTGTTCATCACGGTTCCGTCAGGAAGCTTATAATAGAGGAATGGCTTTTCGTTGTTATCAATCTCAAAGCTGATGCAAAAGCCCTCGTTGGTATTATTGCCGAGGATTACGCCGTTGTAAACCTTGGTTACAAATTCACTGGGTATCGTCGGATTTGAGGGCAGATATACCGTCGCCTCATAGGTCCTCGGCATTTCCGTAAAATCCTTATCAAGCGAGAGCTCGTCTGCATTTTCAAACCATCTTCCCGATGTAGCGTCACCCGTTGCATTAGCGCCGACAAGCCCTGCAAGGGCTATACCAAGCGCCAGTATAACGAGAGCGAACGTAAATAGAAGAGTAAGCTTTCGTGTCTTCGTTACTGTCATAATTAAATCCTCCATTAAGATAAGATTTTTCTACATTATAATTATATCACGCGCATATTGACAATGTACGTCAAATTTGGTAAAATATATGACATAAGGCAGAAAAAGGTGGAATAGATATGAAATTCTACAAGGGTCCGCAGGACGAATATACTCAGTTCCGGTATAAGGAGCATCTTACCGAGCGAGGAAACAACCCTGAGCTAAAGGTGGATTTACATATTCACAGAAGCGCAGAGATACTTCTCGTTATGAGCGGCTATCTTATTATAAAGGTACCCGGCAACAACGAGGAAAAAATATCGGCAGGCGAGGCCGCGTTCTTCTTTCCCTACCAGCCTCACGAGTATTACCGCCCTTGCGGCTGTGAATATTTCAGGTTCAATTATTCAAGTTCAATAGCAAATTCGTTTTTTGTAAAAAATCAAGGAAGAGTCGGTAGGGTCGCACGCTTTACCTACGATGCCGAATGTGCTAAGCCTATACTGAAAAGACTGCACACCTGGAGCATGCCAGACGAGCTCAAGATAAAAAGCTTCGTATATTCACTTATATCGGATTTTTCATCGCAGGTTGAGCTTGTTGCGCAGAATGCCGACGATACGATTCTATCGCGCGCTATAATGTATCTGACAAACGCGCCGTGTGAGGGAATGACGCTATCCTCAGTGGCAAAGGCGATAGGCTGCTGTGACAAATATCTGTCGCGCGCTGTAAACTCAATAGCAGGCGTCAGCTTTTCCACCTTTCTTTCAAGCATCCGGATTGAAAAGGCAATAGCCCTGCTTGAGTCGGGGGATAAGACGATGCTTGAGATTTCCGAGAAGTGTGGCTTTGGCAGCGAGAGGAGCTTTTACAGACAGTTTCAGAGCGTTACGGGGCTTACGCCAAGACAATTCAGAAAAAACAGAGGCTTCAAGACCGACGTCGACCCGATTCTCGAATAAATTACATTTTTTCAGAATTTAAAGGTGATTTTTGTTTGACAAACACCATTTTCAGAAGAAATTCGAAAGCTCAGGTTAATCTTCCGAAATTTATTAATTTTGGGGGCTGATATATTTATTTTCTTATATTTTCAGGCTGTTTTCGACGAACACCTGACAAAAGCAGAATATTTTTACAAATGCTGAGTTAAAATTGTCTTATTCCCCTTGAAAAGGGTGGTAAAATGTGATATACTTTATTTGTAGCGGCAGTATGGTGCTGCTATAAAAATCAATAAATCTTAACAGAGTAGGAATATATGCGTTTTAGTGCCGTACGGACGGGGAGTTGTCGCACGGACGAAAAGATTTATCTTACGGTATATATTCCGCATCCCACTGTTACCGCCAGGTGCTATTATATTCCACCCCCACGGTACAAAGATGCAAAATCTGTACTATGGAGGTGTTTTTTTATGAACGGGAAAAATAACGTAGCGGCTCTCAAAATTCTTACCGCCTCTGCAATGCTTGCGGCGCTTTCAATCGTGCTTGGCAAATATCTCGCCTTTAATATCGGGGAGGTGCTGCGCTTCAGCTTTGAAAATCTTCCGACGCTTTTTGCGGCGTATGCCTTCGGCCCTATCGTAGCAATTACTATTGCCGTCGTTGCTGACCTCGTTGGGTGTCTTATGGTGGGATATGCAATAAATCTTCCCGTTACCATCGGTGCGGCACTCGTCGGCGGTATCAGCGGTGCTGTGTTTATGCTGGGAAAGCGGCTTAAGCTCCACCCTACTTTAAATATTGCCGTCGGTGTTTTTCTCGCGCATTTCATAGGCTCGGTGCTTGTTAAGACCTCAGGTCTTGCGGCATTTTATGCTATGGACTATTTTTCGCTTATGCTATGGCGGCTTCTCAATTACGCCATAATCGGAGCGCTTGAGGGACTTATTCTTTATCTTCTCTCAAAAAACAGATATCTTATGACTCTCGTCGGCTCGTTTCGAGGCGGCGTATCGAGCGAAAAACGAAAAAGCGAGGACAGTAAAGATGACCTATGATGAGGCAATCAGCTATATTCACAGCGTAAGCTGGACCTTCTGCAAGCCCGGGCTTGATAGGATACGCGAGCTTTGCCAGGCTCTCGGAAATCCGCAGGAAAGCTTAAAATTCGTACACGTAACGGGAACTAACGGCAAGGGCTCGTTCTGCGCTATGCTTGATTCGGTTTTAAGAGAGGCAGGCTATCGCGTAGGACTCTTCACCTCACCCTACATCCTAGAGTTCGGTGAGAGAATCAGGGTTGACGGCAAAAATATCAGCGACGCCGAGCTTTGCTCGATATGCGAAAAAATCCGTCCTATCACCGATGCTATGCGCGACAAGCCTACCGAGTTTGAGCTTATCACGGCAATTGCCTTTACTTATTTCAAGAGTCGCGGCTGCGACGTTGTTATACTTGAGGCAGGGCTTGGCGGCAGGCTTGATTCAACTAATATTATAAGAAATCCCCTGCTCTCGGTCATCACGGGAATTTCACTTGACCATACCGCGCTTCTCGGTGACACTCACGACAAGATAGCAGCCGAAAAGGCGGGAATAATCAAGGACCGCGCGCCAGTGCTTTACGGTGGCGGGGACGAGGGCTTTGAGGTTATTTTAAATACGGCGCTTGAGCGTGGGTCAACCCTTTTTAGAACAAGACACTGTGATATCAAGGTAAAGTCAGCAACTCTTTCGGGTACGGTTGTCGATTATCTTGCGTACCGTGATATTGAAATTCCTCTTCTCGGTCTTTATCAGCCTAAAAATCTTTCGACGGTGCTCCTTGCCATCGATATTCTTCGCGCAAAGGGTCTTACCGTATCGGATGAGACACTGAGAACGGGTCTTAAGAAAACGAAATGGCCTGCAAGATTTGAGATACTGTCAAGGGCTCCTATGATTATATTTGACGGCGCGCATAATCCTGAGGGCATTATGAGTGCGACAAAATCAATTCGCCACTATTTCGGAGGGAAAAAGCTTATTGCGGTAACGGGACTTCTGCGCGATAAGGATTTCCGCGCCGAGGCAGAGATGCTGAGGTCCTGTATTGACGAGGCGTATACGATAACGCCCGACTCACCGCGTGCACTTTCAAATATCGAATATGCAGAGGTTCTTCGCGAGGTTGGAATAAACGCGCATCCGTGTCCCTCTCCCGCATCGGCGCTTGCCGCGGCAATAGAGAGTGCATTGGACAAGGACACCGCGGTTATTTGTCTTGGTTCGCTTTACACCTACGCCGAGGTTAAAAAAGCATTAAATTTATTTAAACTGGGAGATATGTAAACAATGCCTTACATCAAGATTACTACAAGCAAAACTATTTCAAAGCCGAACGAAAGCGTGCTAACCGAAAAGCTCGGTCAGATCATCAGCATAATTCCGGGTAAAAGCGAGAGATGGCTTATGCTCTGCTTTGAGGATAATATGAGAATGGCACTAGGCGGAGATGACCTGCTCGGTACTGCGATGATTGAGGTTAGCGCACTTGGAAAAAGCGCACCTGAGGTATACGACGAGCTTACCTCTGCACTGACAGAGGCTCTTTCGGATACGATAGACCTGCCTCCTGAGCGTATTTATGTCAAGTATCAGGAGCACTCAATCTGGGGCTATAACGGAATTAATCTGTAATGAAGAAAATCGCTACTATAAGAAACGATTTTAAGGAAAAATTCGGAATACCAAGACAAAGCGGACTTGCAGAGGGTATAGTCAGCACTATCGTCTTTGAGCCTGAATACAGGCGCGCTGAGGCGCTGCGAGGACTTACGGATTTTTCTCACCTATGGCTGATATTCGAGTTTTCTAAAAGCGTGCGTGATGGGTGGTCGCCTACCGTCCGTCCCCCAAGACTTGGCGGTAACAGGCGCGTGGGTGTTTTTGCGACCCGCTCACCGTTCAGACCAAACCCAATAGGACTCTCATCGGTTAAGCTTATCTCAATAGAGGAAAGTGACGAGGGACCCATACTTAAGGTTGGCGGAGCTGACTTGCTTGACGGCACGCCTATATACGATATCAAGCCTTATCTTCCCTACACCGACAGTCACCCCGATGCCACCTTTGGTTATGCCAGCGAGGCAATGTCCTACTCGCTTTCCGTAGACTTTCCGCCCCTGCTTTTAGCAAAAATTCCCGAGAATAAGCGCGAGGCGCTGAGGATTATTCTTTCACAGGACCCGCGCCCCTCGTATAAAAAAGACGGTGATAGAATATACACCTTTGTATTTTCGGATTTTGAAATATCCTTTAAGGTGGTTGACTCGGTGCTTTTCGTTACTGAGGTTACATCTCGCTAAATACATCAATATACAACAAAACGGCACTGTCGTATTGACAGTGCCGTTTTGTTGTACTTCTTGAAATTTACTAACCGTTGTTTACATTTCGGGTATTTCCATGCAAAAGCATCAACCAATTGTTATTTTATCCTTATCAAAGGTGACGTCGGACGAATAGAATGCACTCATTGCGCGAAGCATTGAGAGATAGTCGTATGCGTGCGCGGTTTCCACAAGACTGTGCATTGCAAGCTGCGGAAGTCCTATATCCACCGTAGGAATAGATACCCTTGTATTCGATATTGAGCCAAGCGTCGAGCCGCCTACGATATCCGCGCGATTATAGTAGTGAGTAAATGGGATTTCCCTCACCGAAAGAAGCTCCTGAAATACAGCGCACGACATAGAATCGGTAGCATAACGCTGATTTGAATTGTGCTTTATAACTACGCCAGACGAAAGCGTGGGAGCGCACTTAGGGTCAGAAAGCTCAGGACGGTTGGGGTGACGGGCGTGAGCGTTATCCGCGCTCAGCATAAAGCTTCCCGAAAGCGAGCGAAGATAGATCTCTTCGCTTCCAGATATGCGGAAAAGCGTATCGCGAAGAAAGGTTGATGCTGCGCCCTGCTTGGTTTCCGAGCCTACCTCTTCATTGTTGAAAACGGCAAGGACGCGCGTTTTGTCGGTATTCTCACACTCCGCCTCGCAGAATGCCTCAAGGCTTGCATACACGCATTCAAGGTCGTCAAGCCTCGGCGAGAGAATTATATTATCGGGACAGCCTACAAGACGCGGCTCATCGGCACTCACAAGATAAAGCTCGTGCGAAATAACGTCCTCTCGCGAAACGCCAAGCGCCCTTGCAAGCGCACCCTCAAGAGGCTCTGAAAGCCCAAAGAGTGCCTGGAGCTCCTCCTTGGGGTCAAGCTTCAGTCCGTCGTTTGCCTGTCTGTTAAGGTGTATCGCAACGCTTGGGATTACGGCACATTCGTCTAGCGTAACCGTCCGCATCTCAATACCGCCGTCTACTCTTACCGCTACTCTTCCAGAAATGGAAAGTGCCCTGTCAAGCCAGGTGTAGTTAAGCATTCCGCCGTATCGCTCGGTCGAAAGCCTGACGTACGGTGACGCCGCGCTTTCACCCTTTACACGAAGTGCAGGCTGGTCGCTGTGCGTGGCTATGATATTAAAGCCGTGCGCTTCCTTTCCTATGACAAAGGCAATTACCGATGAGCCGCCCCGTACCACGAAGCACCTGCCACGCGCGGCGGGCTTCCACTCCTCCCCCTCGGAAAGCTCGGTAAAGCCAAGCGAGGTAAGTCGCTCACAGATGAGCTTCACCGTATGAAACGGAGTTTTTGCCTCATTTATAAAGGTAAAGAGAGATTTTATTCTTTTATCCATAATTTTCTCCGACAAGACTTGATTTTGCTTAAATTTTACATTATTTTGGGCTTTGTGTCAATAGGGTGTTGAAATTCGCCCGACTTTGATGTAAAATAAATATGATAACTTAAAAGAGGTGAAATATGCTGAAGCTTGATAATTTTGGCGCTCTGTCGCTTCCCTTTCATTATTTTGATGAAATATGTAAAATCCCTCACGGCTCGGGCAATTGCGGAAAAATCGCGGACTATCTCGTAGATTTTGCAAAAAAGCACTCGCTGGAGTACGAAAGAGATGAGTGGCACAACGTTCTTATAAGAAAGCCTGCCACTGCGGGTTACGAGGAGCGCCCCACCGTAATACTCCAGGGACATACCGATATGGTTGCCGAGAATACCCCTGACTCCGAGATTGATATGAACGAGGACGGTCTTAAAATATACACCGAGGGTGATTATATCACCGCCGACGGCACGACGCTTGGCGGCGACGACGGTATTGCCGTTGCTTATATGCTCGCAATTCTTGCAAGTGGCGAGCTTGAACATCCTGCGCTTGAGGCGCTTTTCACCTCGGACGAGGAAATAGGACTTATCGGTGCGGGCAAGGTAAACCCCGACTGGCTCAAGGGCAGGACGCTTATAAACATAGACTCCGAGGAGGAGGGTGTGTTTACCGTCGGATGTGCCGGTGGCGTGCGCGTGGATATGACGCTTAAGGACGAGGACTGTGACAGCCTTCCCTCAGATACTGATATATATACCGTCAAGGTATGCGGTCTTATCGGCGGACACAGCGGCGTTGAGATTGACAAGGGGCGCGCTAACGCGGCAAAGCTTATGGCATCAGTGCTAGCGGAGCTTGGAGATATAAGACTTCTCTCAATCGTCGGCGGAAATATGGACAACGCCATTATGAGAGAGTGTGAGGCGCACTTTACCACCTCGCTGTCGGAAGAGAAAATAAGAAAAGCAATAGACGGCCTTGCGGCGCAGATAAAAAAAGAGTATCCAGCTGAGAGTGAGCTTACGTTCAACGTAAGCAAAAGCTCCTATGACACTATAGTATTTAACGAGTCCGTCAGCAGAGATATCGTAGCGCTTCTTACAGAACTCCCCTTTGGCGTAATTAAAATGAGCGATGATATCAAGGGGCTTCCCGAAACCAGCGCGAACGTGGGTGTAGTAAGAATCGACGCGACCTCCGAGTGCTCTCGCATCACATCGTCGCTGCGCTCATCGAAGAAGGACGAGCTTTCTCGTATGAAGGAGCACCTCGTGAGCATTGCATCGCAAAACGAATTTACAACCGAATTCCGCGGCGAATATCCCGCGTGGGAATACAAGCCCGACTCACATCTTCGAGATACCGCCGTCAAGCTTTACCGTGAAAAATACGGCATTGAGCCCGTGGTTATGACTATTCACGCAGGACTTGAATGCGGCGCGCTTTCAGAAAAGCTTGCTGGTCTTGACTGTATATCAATAGGTCCCGACATGTGCTCTATCCATACGACCGAGGAGCGTCTTAGTATTTCATCCTCGGTGCGTGTGTATGAATTTATACTTGAGCTTTTGAAAAGACTATAATAAAATCAGGGAGAAGATTATGAATAAAACAAGACTTAAAAGATACGCCGCTCTCATCGCCAAGGTTGGCGCAAACGTAAGACGCGGACAAGAGGTTATAATTGCGGCTGAGCTTGACCAGCCTCAGTTCGTCGAGCTTCTGGTAAAGGAATGCTACAAGCTTGGCGCGAAGCGGGTTTCTGTCGATTGGTCGCACCAGCCCCTTGAGGCGCTTAACGTAAAATACTGCAAGGACGAGGTGCTCGGCACGCTTGACCCGTGGCAGATTTCAAAATGGGAAAGACAGGCAGAGGTTCTTCCCGTAAAGATTTACCTCACCTCAGAGGACCCCGACGGTCTTGCGGGTGTCGACCAGAAAAAATACGCGAAGGCAAGAGCTAAGCGCGCTCTCACAATCAAGCCTATCCGCGCTAAAATGGAAAACCGCTATCAGTGGTGTATAGCAGGGGTTCCCGGTGCTGACTGGGCAAAAAAGGTATTCCCGGGTATGCGCACCTCACTTGCTATTGAAAAGCTTTGGGATGCGATACTCGACGCCTCTCGCGTCACCGACGACCCGATAGCCGAGTGGGAAAGGCATAACGCACAGTTTATTAAGAGATGCGAGTATCTTAATTCGCTTTCACTTACCACTCTTCATTACACCGCATCAAACGGCACCGACCTTAAGGTAGGTCTTATCCCCGACGGCATTTTTGCGGGCGGCGGTGAGGAAACGCTCGGCGGCGGTGTGTACTTTAACCCCAACATTCCCACCGAAGAAATTTTCACCTCGCCAATGAGAGGCGAGGCTACGGGTATTGTTTATTCCTCGATGCCACTTTCCTACGGCGGACAGCTTATCGACAACTTTTCGCTTCGCTTTGAGGGCGGCAAGGTCGTTGAGGCTAAGGCAGAGGTCGGTGAGGCGATGCTCCAAGAGATGATAGCCCTTGACGAGGGCGCATCGTATCTCGGTGAGTGCGCGCTCGTCCCCTATTCCTCGCCTATCAGACAGTCGGGAATCCTTTTCTACAACACGCTTTACGACGAAAATGCAGCCTGTCATCTTGCGCTTGGTGCAGGATTTACGAATCTTCTTCGCGATTATGAGAAATACACCGAGGACGAGGCGCACGCCAAGGGCATCAACGATTCTGTAAGCCACGTTGACTTTATGATAGGAACTGAGGACCTTCGTATAGTAGGCACCGACAAGGACGGGCGCGAGGTCGTAATCTTTGACCGCGGAGATTGGGCATTCTGAGGTGCGTTATGACAGAGTATAGCAAAATGATAGAAAATGCCGAGGATAACGAGGCGGTAGCTTGCGCTGAGGAAATACTTGCTGAGTATATCGAGGCGTTTTTGGAGATGGCAAAATGAGAGCGATTACCTTTGACGAGGCTATTCTTATTCACAGAATCCTTTGTGAGAAAACAGGCGGCGACTCAGAGCTTCGCGATGCAGGGCTTCTTCGCTCGGCACTCGAAATGCCCTTTATGAGCTTCGGTGGGCACGAGCTTTATCCCGACCTTTACTCCAAGGCGGCAAGGCTATGTCACTCACTTATCTCAAATCATGCATTCATTGACGGAAACAAACGCATAGGTATGCTTCTTACGCTTACCTTTCTCAAGCTTAACGGTGCGGAAATAAAACCAGATGCCAGCGAGGTGTCAAGAATGGGCTTTGCTATCGCGCGCGGCGAGTATTCACCGAAGGAAATTTACGAGTGGATAACAGACAATAAATAATAAAAAAGACCTTGTATCCTTTCAGGACGCAAGGCCTTTTTGCCGTTTATAGAATTATTTAATAATATTATATAGAACTCGTCTTCCCTCTCGTCTGCCCTCACTCACGAGCCCTACTGACTGAAGAAGGGATATCACGGAGTAGCCGTATGAGAAGCCCCTGCCCACCGCACGGTTAAAATCCGAAGCGCAGAACTCGTCGGGAAGTCCGCTTGGAATGAATACCCTGTAGTCCTCGGCACAGCTCAGCGTCATCACCTCAAGAAGCCTTGTCGGTATACACTCCTCTCTATGTGTAAATCTGTATCTTCTTCCGATTTTACGCTTTACTCCCCGTATTCTGTACTCGTCACTCTCAAAAAACATAAGAGTTACCGAAAGCTTTGGATTGTTAAGCAGCTCGCGTATATTATAGAGCTCGTACGCGGCGCTGAACACACTATCGTGCTTCGGGCTTTTTCTCGGCGGAGTGACCTCACCCGTCGCGGAGTCTATATACCTGACAAGCTTATTTTTATGAAGCGGATAGATTACGTTAACCGAGGAGTCATTAAGAAGTGCGGAAAGCTTCGGACGAAGCCTTGAAAACGCGCGGGTCTGTATTTCGGTTATTCTATCCCCCCTCATAATATCGCACACGAAGCCGAGATGCTTTACCTCGTGATAGGCGGCATCAGGCTCAACGTAATACTTTATTATGCGGTGAAGTGAGCGCTCCGCGAGTCTGCCGATACCGACAGCATCGGTTATCTTACCTATGGCAAGAAGCCTTGCCGCTGCGAAAGCTGCATTATCGACCGAAAGGGACGGCTCGGCGCATTTTAGGGTATTTATCATTTAGCGGCATTACCTGCCCTTGAATATCTCGACTCACCCGAATAGTAGTGTCTTTTGTACTTCTTGGTCTGCTTGGGATTATTATCGTTAAGCACGAAGCCGAAGATTTTACCGTTCACACCCTCGATAAACTCAACGGCGCGTCTTACCTCACCGATATCCGAGTAATCACATCTTACCGTAACGGCGTAGCCGTCGATAACGTCCGCAACTACGCTGGCATCAATAACCTCGCCGATGGGAGGCATATCGAAGATGATAAAGTCATAGCTCTCGCGAAAGCCCGACACAAGCGCGCGCATAGCGGCGCCCGAAAGAAGCTCCGAGGGGTTGGGGGGGATTTTTCCGCTGAATATTACGTCAAACGCATCGTCCATAGCACCTACGGTAACCGCCCTGACGTCAGTTTCAATTCCCGCAAGAAGCTCCGAAAGTCCCGCCTTATATTCACTCTTGAAAATCTTTGCAAGCACGGGGCATCTCATATCGGTTTCGACGAGAAGCACGCGCTTTCCGAGCGCGGAGAGTGAGTACGCAAGGTTTGCGGAAAGAAGGCTCTTTCCCTCACCCGACTGAGCCGAGGTAATACCTACGGCACTTCCGCGATTATCGCCCGCGGAGAAGATTATATTGGTTCGCAGCTGATTGAACGCCTCAGTTACACCGAAGGGTGCTTCCTTAGAAAGCAGGCGTCCGGTGTAATCTCTCAAAAAGGACTCACCGCGTCTGCCGCGCTTGCCCCTTTTACGCTTTTTGCTGTCAGTTCCGTTATCCCAGCTGGGAATAGTACCGAGAATAGGCTCATCAAAATTTTCCTTGATGGTTCCCTCACCGTATACCACCGTATCAAATATGCTTACTACGAAATAGACGAGATATACGAGCATAGCAACGACTATTGCCACGAGTGCGAAAACCTTAACGGGCGAGGTGCTGACCGTCACGACGTCTGCCTCGTCAGGAGAGCTGATGGAGGTAAGTATCGACGCGTTGTTGGTATTCTGCTTAAGCTTAAGAAGGTCAGCCATAACGTCGGGCATAACCGCCTTGAGTGCATTTGCAACCTCTGCAACGTCCGTTTCCTTAGCACCGTTTACCGTAATATAGAAGATAAACGAGCCCGTTTCCTTCTTCGTTGCGCTAACCATCTTACGGACTGCCCTTACACACTCGTTTTCGTTAGCGTAGCCGAGCTTTTCGGTAAGGTTTCCGTACTGCACCGCACGGCGGACGGGAAGGTCCTCGCTTACAAGCTCAACACAGCTTGACGCAATAGCGCTTGCGGCTGCGGTCATTGCCTGCGAGGCGTAGTCGTAGCTCGAGGAAGAGCTGCTTACCCAGAAGGTCGCGTTTGCACGATAGGTGGGCTTCGTGAACAGAGCCACTCCGACAGCAGCGACAGATGCCAGCACGATTGCGGCTATAATCATCATGATATAGCTTTTTTTGAGGACATCAAGCAATGTCTTCAGGGTGATTTCCTTTTCTTTTGTGTTTTCCATAATAGCTCCAATACTGTATATTATTTATTTAAAAACATTTTAAGAGCGACCTCTGCCGCCTCCTCGTCCATATTTACGAAGAGCTCGAAAAGAGGAACCGTGGCAACGAGTCTTGCAAGATTTGAAAGCGTAAGCCTTGCCGAAATGGGATTTTTGGGAAGATAAATCTGACTCATCAGCTCAACGCAGCCGTCGGCGGCGCTGATTTTTTTATAGCTATTCTCTTCGGCACGGCGAATGAACGCAATACCGCCAAGCGGAAGCATCTCGTTCACACCGTAGCCCTCCTTGCCGCGCCACGGTGTCGCGCAGGCGTAGGGTACACCGTCGATATACCGTATAACAGGCTTGTCACCGTTGAGTATGTGCACCAGGTTACCAAAGCGGCTGAGCCACAGTCTTAAGTGAGTGGTCTTTCCCACTCCGCTTCTTGCGGTTATCGCGTACGCGCGCCCGTCGTGTGCAATTATCGCACCGTGAAATACGAACGCACCGTATTCCGGCAAGCGCTCGGCAATTTTGCGGAATATCACGGTAGATTCAAGCACCGCATCGGGATAGACGGTATCAAGCATAGCGGCTTCCTCACGAAGCTCAGCGTCCTCGGCATTTACGCGCATACAGGGCTCACGCTCGGTGCGGTAGTCCTCCGTTATACGCTCAATGTGTGACATACGGTTATCTATTTCTATAGGGAGTCCTGCCATCTCTATTCTAATCATAAGCGCGCTCCCTTACCTCGGCAGCCGTCAGGTCGGTATTTGATACCCCGATTCTGACACTCGCAAACTCCGCAAGAGTCCCCTCAAGCTCAATTCTGTCAATCGAGGGACAGGTATTGAACGCTCCGTCATCAATTATGGCAAGCGATTTGGGAATACAAACGCAGACTAAGGAAATATTTCCGGCGAATGCCTCTTCACCGATAAGCATCAGTGATTTTGGAAGCTCAACACGCGCAAGCGACTCGCAGGCAACGAACGCACCGCGCGAAATCTGCGTCACCGAGGGTGAGAATACTATCTCACGAAGCGACGCGCAATAACCGAACGCACATTCCTCTATATTAGTAACCGAAGCACCGATAACTACCTTAGTGAGCGACGTGCACTCGTAAAATGCGTAAGAGGCAACGGTCTTTACGCCGTCGGGAATCGTAATCGATTCAAGACTCTCGCAGGCATAAAAGCTCTGGAATGATATAAACTCAAGCGTATCGGGAAGCGAGATTTCCTCAAGCGACTTACAGCCCGCGAAGGTATCCGCATAAATTCCGAGAATACCCTCAGGGAGCGTAATTCTCTTTATTCCCTCACAGGACGAAAACGCACCGTCGCAAAGATAGTCGACTCCGTCACCGAGCCTCAGACTCTCTACCGAAACACAGTTAGCAAAGGTGTACGGCATAACCGAGCCCACAAGTGACCTGAGATTTACCGCCGTCAGGGCTTTGCAGCCAAAGAATGCGTAAGCGCCGACGCTCTCAAACCCCGAAAGGTCTATATCCGAAAGCGAGGAGCAGTTATAAAAGGCGTTCTCGCCGATAATTTTGAGCGAGCGAGGTGTCGGGAACGACACGAGCGAGGTGCAGCCGCGGAATGAAGTATTTCCAATTTGACTGATACCGCGCGCGGTAACGCTTTCAAGCGAGGTACAGCCGCGGAACGCCTCGTCGCCGATACCCTTGACACTCCTTGCAAGCTTAACGGACTTAAGCGAGGTACAGCCAAGGCAGAAGCTCTGCGGAAGAAGGTCAACGCCGCTGCCCACCTTAAGCTCGGTAAGCGAGGTGACGCCTGCAAGCACACCCTCTCCAAGCACCTCGACACTATCGGGAACGGTAAGACTTACGAGTCTTGTTTCGCAAAAAGCATACTCACCTATCTCGTAAAGCGAGCGTGGCAGGGTAATTTCGGTAAGCGAATAGCAATAGGTAAATGCAGACTCACCGATTTTCTTTACCTTACCGTGAAAAATCACCTCGGTAAGATTCTTGCAGTTTTCAAACATTGACTTGGGAATTGCGTCAATTCCCTTAGGTATCTCAAACGAAGTAAGAGCGTCACAGCCCGTGAAGCAATAGTCACCGATTTCAGTAACGCTGTCGGGAATCTTTACTTCGGTCAGCAAATCGCATCCCTCAAAGGCGTGATCGCCGATTTTCGTAACGCTTTCGGGCAATATCACGGACTCAAGCCTTGATGCACTGAAAAATGCGTAGCCCTGAATTTCAGTAACACTCTTAGGCACGGTAACGCTGACCGTTGAGCCCTGGGAGGAAAACGCCGAGGAAATAACCTTTACACCGTCGGGCACGGTAACGGCAACACCGAGTATTCTCTCGACGTTAGCACCGCTTATCTGCATCGTACGGCGAACCACCTTAGCATTTTCGGTTTCTATAAAATTGCCGGTAGAATCAAGCTTTGGCTTATAGTGAACGAGTATTCCGTCACCGAGTATAAGGAACTCGTCAGTAAGATTTTTAAGGTACTGAGTGCCGTAAAGCGCCTGAGCTCCGACCTCGGAAATTCCCGCGGGGAAATTGATTTCGGACAGCGAGGTGCAAAGGAAGAACGCACAGCTGCCTATCTTGGTAAGCCCATCCGGAAGAACTATTTTTTTAAGGCTTTCCGAATTTACGAATGCGTAATCGTCAATAGAGGTCACGAAGTCGGGTACGGTATATTCGCTGACGGGAGCCTTGGGCGGAAGCCTCAGAACCGACTTATCCTTAATTGATACGAGTGCACCGCTGGCGGTGGAATACAAGGTGTTTTCCTCACTCACCGTGACGGTCTTGAGCGCGTCACAGTCAAAGAACGGTGTCGTTCCTACGTCACTGAGTGCCGCGCCAAGCGTAACCGACTCAAGCGCCGAGCACGCCTCAAAGGCATTCGTGCCGAGTGCGGTGAGGGCGCCGCGGTCATCAAAGCTCACGAGGGACTCGCAAAGGTAAAACGCCTTATCACCGACACTCACGCGTGCGCCATCCTCGAATATGATATCCGTGACGGCGGTACACTGACCGAAGGCATTTTTACCTATCGTGGTGACCGAGGCGGGGATATCAATTTTTTCAAATCTGGAGGATGCGTAAAATGCGTAATCCCCGATTTCGGTAAGCGACGACGGTAGCGTCAGCTCCGCAATTTCAGAGCAATCGGAGAATGCCGCCTCACCTATCGTGAGAAGCGACGAGGGCAGCGTCAGCGTGTGAAGCGAGGTACAGCCCGAAAAGGCGTAGGCGTCAATATGCTTTGTGAACATACCGAGGCTAACGGACACGATATCCGAGCCTGCAAAGGCGGCTCTGCCAACCCGACTGACCGAGCGCCCTGAAATAGCGGTGGGCAAAGTAACCGCCTTGCCCGATCCGAAGTAACCGACTATCTCGACGGTGCCGTCATCGATTATCCTGTATTCAAAATCACCGTGTGTAAGGGTAGGCTCCGCACTCTCGGCACAGCCCGTCGCCAAAAGGAGCACGAGCGTGAGAAGTAGCGGAAGAAGCACTCTTACGATTCGGTGTATAACAACTTTTTTATTTTTTAAACGCATTAATAATTCACCTGCACGCTACGCATAAATTTTCATAATTATTATACAACAGAAAATTCGACTTGTCAACCTATCACAGACATTTGCCAAAAAATAGAGAATGTAGTATTCTCTGCGTATAAAAATCCGCCCCCGTGGCAAAAATACGAGCAGTCTTACGGAAAAGAAAGGAAATCTGCAATGAAAAAAGCGCTAATTGTTCTTATAATGACGGCTCTTATGATATGTGGCTTCTCGGTTTTCGCATCCGCCAGCTTCGGCATAGGTGTTGAGGTTATGGCAGACGGTGTGGATATGATAAAAACGGGACTTCTCGGCGAAAGGCTCGCCTTTACCGACACCGATTTCAAAACGGCACTCGGTGTCAGGGACTTCAGGACGGTTACCGTAACGCGTCTTCCCGACTCGGAAAGCGGCACTCTTATGCTCGGTGAAAGGCGTCTTGCGGAGGGTCAGAGCATCAGACGCAGAAACGTCGGCAATCTTACCTTTACACCTGCTTCGGCAGATATCACGGAGGCAAGCTTTGAATTTAAGGTGGACGACCTTTGCGGCGGTGAGGCAATTTTATGCACGATGAAGTTTATTGAGAGTGTGAATTACGCCCCAACGGTTGAGAGCATCACTGAGGACGCACTATCCTACACTACTCAGCGGGATATATCGGTTTACGGCAAGCTTGCCGCTGAGGACAAGGAGGGGGACGAGGTCGATTTCATTATCGTTACCTACCCTAAGTGCGGTACTCTCACGCTCGGTGAGGACGGAGAAAGCTTCAAGTACACACCCAGCGAGGACTACTCCGGCAAGGACGAGTTTACCTACGTAGCGAGAGATGAGTACGGAAATTTCTCAAAGCCTGCAAGAGTAAAGCTTAAGGTGACCGAGCGAATGAGCGAGGTCGTCTACGTGGATATGCTTGAATCCGAGAGCTACAATGCGTCCGTCGCAATGACGGGTATGGGAATAATGTCAGGCAAGCGAATCGGTGACGATATGTACTTTATGCCAGAGGAAACGGTGACGCGTGCGGAATTCGTTGCAATGGCAATGAAGGCTATCGGAGTATCTGCCGACAAGACTCTGACGGAAACCTTCTTTGACGATAACGCCGATATACCGAAATCCCTCGTTTCGTACGTGGCAACGGCACAGAGGGCAGGTATTATTAACGGCTCGTTTGAAAAGACTGGGCTGTATTTCAGACCAAACGATGCGATTACCAAGTACGAGGCGGCAATCGTTATGGCAAATCTTATTGATGAAAGCGACGTCTCGGCATCGGTGGGTGTGAACGATATTTCGTCCGTGCCCGTCTTTGCAAGAGGACAGTACGGAGCTATGTGCTCACTCGGTATAATCGACTCGGACGAGGGCGGCGTAAGAGATGCTGTCAGCCGCGAGAGTGCGTGTGAATACCTTTATAGGCTTTCGATGAACTACTCTAAATAAGTAAAAAGCACAGGGGGATGGCGCAGTTCTTCGTGCCATCTTCCCTGTGTTTGCTATCTTTAATTTACATATTTGCGTTATTTTGCACACTGAGCCTTTGCTATTTCTCTTGCAATCTGCTTTGGAAGGTCGCTTGGAATTACACCGTAATCTGAGTATTCCGCGGCAAGAGAGTCTGCCGCCGCCGAGTGGAAATACACAGCAAGAGCACAGAGCGCAGCGGTGCTCTCTCCA
>CAZDON010000013.1:0-23733 GCA_964507065.1 uncultured Ruminococcus sp.
CATCAGCTGCTCCAGCATAGTAGGCCAGGCAAGCGCTAATATAATTTTCATCATTTTAAAGTCAATCCGTCGTGTCTTGCCCTGCATTTCTTCCCCTTTCGTTTGATAGTTTATCGTTAATATGCAAATCACTGTTTACATATAATGCATTTTTAAAAATATATCGAGGCTGCCTCATTTTGACGAAGCAGCCTCGTCTGTCGATGAGCTAGAGCTCAAATTCATACGGTTCTTATTATGTAGGAGCTTACCGTTTCGCTGTATATTCTTGCGTCGAATTTACGAAGCAGCGATGCGAAGAACGAGAGCACGGGAAACTCGGTGGCGTAGTGCCCCGCCTCGATAAGATTAATTCCCATCTCAGGCGCTTCTTCCATAAGGTTGTAGCCGATTCTTCCCGACACGAAGGTGTCAGCGCCCTCAAAAAGCGCCTCCTTAAGACAATCCTTTCCGTCGCCGCCAACCACCGCTACGGTGCGCACGGGACAGTACGCACTTGATACGAGCAGCCTTTCCTGACCGAGCACGCTCTTGACACGGTAGGCAAAATCCTCAACGCTGGTAATATCAGCACCCTCAAGCCTGCCTATTCTGCCAAGCCCGCTTTCGCCAAGAGGCTGTACGTCAGTAAGACCTAGAAGCCTTGCAAGGCAGTCGTTGACACCGCCCTCGACTCTGTCAGCGCGTGTGTGGAACGAGAACACCGAAATGCCCTCGGTGATAAGACGCATAAGCTTTCTGCTCACGTGGTCCTCAGCGTTTATACCCGATAGCTTATGAAAAACGAGCGGGTGATGTGATATTATCAAATCAAAGCCGCCCTTTATCGCGTAGTCGACTATCTCATCGGTAACGTCGAGAGAAAGAAGCACGCGTCCGACCTCTCTTTCGGTGTCGGGGCAGCACATAATGCCGTCGTTATCCCACTCCTCCGAAAGCTCCTCAGGTATACGCTCACAAAACAGCTCGTATAGCTCCTTTACCGTCATAAAAGCTCCATTCTGCCGCACGGGGTGCGGCCTGACCCTCACGAAATGCGGTGCATAGCGACCGTATGCAGCGAGGGCGTTTGGTATTTTTTAAAAGCGCAAACCAGGTGCCGAGGCACCTGTGCCTTAAGCATCAAGGTATGCCGTAAGATAGGCGATAAGCTCGTTTTCAAAAGAGGCGTCACCGCCGCTGGCAGTTATTCCGTCTCTGGCACGGATAAGCGACGCCCTGCGCCCCTCAAGATACGCCCTTGCCTCGGGGGTGAGCGTAAGGGCATCAAGACTTCCGAAATAAACCTCGGCAGCCGACGCCTGCCTTACCTTCCCCGTGTATCTTGCACGCATGGCAACGTAGTGCTTGCCTGAGTCGGAGGCGTGCGCCTCACGCTCGATTTCAAAGCCCGCACCGAAGAGATAGGCGCGGAGCGCCTCAGGGCGCGACATCGGCTGAAGCACGAGGGTAATATTCCCATCCTTAAGGTGCGGTGCGCGCGACAGGATATCGGCTACGGTTTCGCCGCCCATTCCGCAAACTGAATACGCGGTAGCGCCCGACTCCGAAAGAGCCGCCGCGCCGTCGGTAAGGTAAAACTCACAGCGCGAGGTAAGCCCTGCCGACTCTACGTTTCGCTTGGCGCGAAGAAGCGGCCCCTCGTTTATATCGGTGAGAAGCGCTCTGGATATTTTTCCCGATGCAAGAAGGTGTATGGCAAGATACGCGTGGTCAGTTCCTATATCCGCAAGGGTGGCGGTCGTGCCTATCAGGTCAGCGCAGGTCTTAAGCCTGCCCGTAAGACCCTCCGTGCGCATCAGTTATTTCCGAGAAACTCGTTGATATTCTTTACAAGCTCGTCAGCGTCGGTGCCGTGAACCTGGCACGCCTCTGCAATAGACTCACCTCTTGAGTGAGGGCAGCCGAGGCAGTGCATACCTATCTCAAAGAAAAAGCGTGCGGTATCTACGTTAAAATCAAGTACGTCTCCGATAAGAGTATCCTTAGTAACCTTCATTTCGTTATTTCCTTTCAGTGCTGAAAAATTTTCTTTTTTCCGTCACGCGTATCGCTCCGGCGTGACTCTAATAAAGTATATCACACGCACACGCAAAAGTCAACACCGACAGGGGCGCTTTTTATATATTTATATTGACAAGTGAGCAAACTTATGGTAAAATCTATCGGTGGAAAATAAGACCTTTATAGCCCCCGAGGCAGAAAGGAAAAGATATGATAGTTGCACTTGAGGATGCAAAAAGACGCTTGGTGGCGCTTGACGAGGTGCTTGCCGAGCTTAAAAATCAGCTAAGAATAGACGAGGCGAGAGAGCGCGCACAGGACCTGGAGCGTGAAACGCTCGCGCCAAACTTCTGGGACGATGCAGAGGGCTCGTCGAGGAAGCTTCAGCAGATAAAGCAGCTTCGCGACAAGGCGGAGAGCTACGACGCACTTGTGGCAAAGCTTGAGGACACGCTCGTGCTTTGCGAGATGGCAATTGAGGCAAATGACGAGGACTCGGTCGAGGAGGTCGTCAGCGAAACGGAATTTATTGAGGCTGAGGCGGAAAAGAAGCGCATTGAGGTGCTCCTGTGCGGTCAGTACGACAAGAATAACGCGATTCTTTCGTTCCACCCGGGTGCGGGCGGCACGGAGGCTCAGGACTGGGCGTCGATGCTCTACCGTCTTTACACGAGATGGGGCGAGAAGCACGGCTACACCGTAAAGCTTATAGATTATCTTGACGGCGACGAGGCAGGCCTTAAGTCGGCTACGATTATGATTGAGGGCATCAACGCATACGGATACCTTAAGAGCGAAAACGGCGTTCACCGTCTGGTGCGCGTATCCCCCTTTGACTCGTCGGGCAGACGGCACACCTCGTTTGCCTCGGTTGAGGTAATGCCCGAATTTGACGACGACGATTCAATAGTAATACGCGACGAGGATATTGAGGTCACGGCACACCGCTCCAGCGGTGCGGGAGGTCAGCATATCAACAAGACCGACTCCGCGATAAGAATCGTGCATAAGCCGACGGGTATCGTGGTCGGCTGTCAGACCGAGAGAAGCCAGCTTCAGAACAAGGAAACGGCTCTTAAGATGCTTAAGGCAAAGCTTATGGAAATCAAAATCCGCGAGAAGCTTGACCGAATCGAGGATATTCAGGGCAACAAGGCAAACATTGAGTGGGGCAGCCAGATACGAAGCTACGTATTTATGCCCTACACCCTCGCAAAGGACACGAGAACGGGCTATGAGGACGGTAATATCGACGCGGTTATGGACGGCGAGATAGACGGCTTTATCAACGCGTATCTGAAGTATCTGTCAGCAGGCGGCGAGGAATAATTTTTCAGGAATAATGATAAAAAGCACGCAATTCGATTTTAAATCAAATTGCGTGCTTTTTTGTATCTAATTGTTTGCATTTTTCAAGGATTACAGGGATTTTTTGATTATATCAAGAAGCGTTGCGGTATCGATATTACGCCGTTTTCCCTCAATGCCTACGGTAAGATTTTCCGCGGTGAAGATTTCTCCCGTGGCGCGCATTATTTCCTCAGGAGTAACCTTGCCGTACGCCTCTTTTCTCGTGCCGAGCCCTCCGTAGCCAAGGGACAGTATATGGTTGTCGCTTGCCATAGTGAAATTAAGCTCGCGCATATCGTCATACAGCAGAGTCGCGTTATCAACGTAATCCGCCTTCATACATTCGCTCTCGTCGAGAGCCTTGCTCTTAAGGCGTGAAAGAAGCGTCAGCACGAGCGAGAGCGTTTCGGCTATTGCCGTGTCGCGAAGCTCAAGGCTGAAGAAAATACTGCCTATGTTTGAGAAGCGGTCAACGCCGCCCGATATATCGTAGCATATTCCTCGCTTTTCGCTTATCTCACTGAAGAGAAGCGAATTGTAGCCCGATATTAAAATATCGTAAATGAGGTCACAGCACTCGTAGCTCACGCGCGAAAAGTCGATATCAAACTGAAGCCGCAGGCGTCCGTAGTCGCCGCCCTTTACTATAATATCACCCTCGCGTCTGCCAAAGCCCGTCGGAACGGGAGCGACGGTTTGGCGCACGCTCGCACTGCCGAGAGTGTATTTACCGACGAGCGTCGCCAGGCGCTCAATATCGTTATCATCTACCGAGCCCGTCAGGTAAAAGAAAACGTTTTCCGTAGTAAAGGTGGCGCGTCTGTATTCCTCAAGCCGTCTTTCGCCTGCTCTATCAAGGCTCTTACAGCTTCCCATAATACATCTTCCAAGCGGCGTGTCGCGCCAGACCGTCCTCACCATAGCGGTGCCGAGAGAATTCTTATCGTACGACTCGCGAAGCTCCGCCTTGACGCGAAGCCGCTCCTTATCTATATCCTCGCGCGGAAGTCTTACCGACTCAAGAAGCATTGATATATATTTTGCGCCTATATCAAAGTGCTCCTTAGCGCCCGTGATATAAAACTGCACCATTTCGGGATAGGTCGCGGCATTGAATTCAAGTCCGTACCTATCAAGGTCGCGGTAGAGCGCGCCGTCGGTTATGAAATTCAGGTTTCTTATCGCGATATGCTCAAGAAAATGGGTAATTCCCCACTCCGAGTCCGACTCGTAGAGTATGCCCGCCTTGACGAAAAGCGAGATAAAAAATCCGCCCTGCGACGTGTTTCTGCAGTCGTATATCATAACGCCGTTTTTCGCGCGCGTTTCCCTTTCGGGCGCAAATCCCATCATACCTTGCGAGTCCTTTCTTGTGATTTATATTTATATTGTAGCATAGGAAAAGATATTTTTCAAGTATTGCGCGAAAAGTAAAAAAGACAAGACATATTATTGACAAATTCTTTAAGCGGTGGTATAATTGCCTTGCGACATAAACCGAATATCTTCTCAAGAGGGTGTACTATACCATTTTTAGTACTTCCTATCTTTTCATATCTTCTTGAGAAGGGTTTGTGTCGCAGCAAAGTGGAGTACTTTAATGGGTGCGCTCGCTTTGCGGGCGCATTTTTATTTTGCGCCTTTGATAAAACTTTTTTATTGAAGGAGTTAGGAAAATGAAAAAACTACTTTATGCTATGCTTATTTTAGCGCTTGCATTCACCGTGACACTTGGGCTTTGCGCGTGTGCGGATGACGAGCCAGACTCGCCAAGTGATGAGCCGTCAGGCGATACACCAGCCTCTCCCGACACGCCTGATACACCAAGCACGGATAATCCGTCAGGCGACTCCTCCACGGACAGCGATGAGAGCGGTACTGTCGGACTCGTTTTCTCGTTATCAGGCGACGGTTATTCCGTAACGAATTATACGGGAAATGATACCGACGTAATTATACCAAGCACATATAAGGGAAAAA
The DNA here is from genome assembly GCA_964507065.1 of uncultured Ruminococcus sp. Lineage (GTDB taxonomy): Bacteria > Bacillota > Clostridia > Oscillospirales > CAG-272 > UBA1740. The sequence continues at coordinate 5,335 of CAZDON010000013.1, forward strand.
AGGTTACGGCTATAGGTGAGGGTGCGTTCTATATGTGCGAAACCATACAGAGCATATCCATACCAAATAGCGTTACCGCTATTGGTTACGATGCGTTCTATGATTGTAGTTCTCTCTCTTATAACGAGTATGATAACGCATACTATCTTGGTAATAATGAGAATCCATATTTGGTGCTTGTGAAAGCTCTTAATAAATCTATACCGACTTGCACCATAAATTGCGATACAAAATTAATTTGTTCTTCTGCGTTCCAGGAATGCGGAGCACTAACAAATATAACCATACCAAATAGCGTTACATATATCGGCGAAAATGCGTTCTTAGGCTGTTGCTCGCTTGAAAGCATTACCGTAGACCCGTCTAATACCGCTTATAAATCTATTGACGGAAATCTATATACCAAAGACGGCTCTGCTCTTATAAGTTATGCGACAGGAAAGACCAACACATCGTTTACCATACCAAACAGCGTCACCTTTGTCGGCGAAAGTGCGTTCAATCGTTGCCTCTCGCTTACTAATATCACTATCCCAAGTGGTGTTACCTCTATCGGCGAACGTGCGTTCGATAATTGCCAATCGCTCACTAATATCACTATCCCAAGTGGTGTTACCCATATTGGTGATTATGCATTCTTTTCTTGCTACTCGCTCGAAAGTATAACCATCCCAAACAGCGTTACTTATATCGGAGATTTTGCATTCAGTAATTGCAACTCTCTTGTATATAATGAATATGATAACGCATACTATCTTGGTAATAATGAAAATCCATATTTGTTGCTCGTAAAGGCAAAAAACACTTCTATAACGTCTTGTACCATCAATGATAACACGGGATTGATTTATTATTCGGCGTTCTCTGATTGCCCATTGACAGAAATATCTATTCCAAATAACGTTACCTCTATAGACGATTATGCGTTCGCCGATTGCAAGTCGCTTAAAAGTGTAACAATGGGTAACAGTGTTACCTCTATCGGTATAATGGCGTTTTCTTGTTGCACCTCGCTTAAAAGTGTAACCATGGGTAACAGTGTTACCCATATCGGTAAAGGGGCGTTCTACGATTGCAGCTTTACCACTATCACTATCCCTGCAAGCGTTACCACAATTGGCGACAGTGCGTTTGGATACTGTAGCCAGCTTGAAAGAGTATATATATGCGATATAGCAAAGTGGTGCGCTATTAAATTCGATAGCAATTCGTCTAACCCTTTAACTTCTGCAGGTAAGCTATATATGGCAGGAAGCGATACTCCTATTACTGAGCTTGTTATACCCGAAGGCGTTACGTCTATACCCATTTGCGCATTCGCTAGTGATGCAATTGTAAGTGTAACTATCCCAAACAGCGTTACGTCTATAGGCAATTATGCGTTCGCTCATTGTATGTTTACAAATCTAACTATCCCGAACAGTGTTACCTCTATTGGTTTCGGTGCGTTCAACGGCTGCAACTTACTTGAAAGTATATCTATTCCAAATGGTGTTACCTCTATCGATCCAGCGACGTTCTCAGGCTGCGACTCGCTTGGAAGTATATCTATTCCGAATACCGTCACCTCTATCGGCAATAATGCGTTCGCTAATTGTAATTCACTTACGAGCGTAATTATTCCCAATAGTGTTACCCATATTGGTAATTATGCATTCTCTTATTGCAACTCTCTTGTATATAATGAATATGATAACGCATACTATCTTGGTAATAATGAAAATCCATATTTGTTGCTCGTAAAGGCAAAAAACACTTCTATAACCACTTGCGCCATAAATAGTAATACAAGATTCATTTATTCTGATGCGTTCGCTGATTGCACCTCGCTTGATAGTATAACTATACCAAACAGTATTACCTCTATAGGCAATAAGGCGTTCGCCGGTTGTACATCTATTACTGGAATCAATTTCAACGCGACCGCGATGAATGATTTGTTCTTTGATTCCAATGTCTTCCATAAAGCAGGGCGAAACGGCGATGGTATCAAGGTAACCATTGGAAAAAACGTAACCAAGATACCTGCATATTTGTTCCATATCTATATTTCTTGGGTTTCTGGTGGTTCTGATTGTTATGACTATCCTAAAATTACAAGCGTAGAATTTGAAAAGGGTAGCCTCTGTACCTCTATCGGCGGTCAAGCGTTCGATAATTGCTCTTTTATAAGTCTATCCATCCCGAACGGCGTTACATCTATCGGAGTGGGTGCATTCTCTGATTGCACATCGCTTACGAGTGTAACCATTCCGAATAGCGTTACATCTATCGGAAGTGGTGCATTCTCTGATTGCACATCGCTTGAGAGTGTAACCATTCCGAATAGCGTTACCTATATGGGTGATTCTGCGTTCTATAATTGCACGTCTCTTAACGAAATCAATTTCAACGCGACCGCGATGAATGATTTGTTCTTTCATTCCAAAGCCTTTCGAATAGTAGGAGAAAGCGTCAATGGCACCAAGGTAACTATCGGAAAAAACGTAACGAGAATACCTGCATATTTGTTTTCTGGCTCTGAAATTATAAGCGTAGAATTTGAGAACGATAGCATCTGTACCTATATCGGTAAGGAAGCTTTTAGCTGCTGCTCATTGCTTGAAAGCATAACTATCCCGAACAGCGTTACCTATATTGGAAGTGAAGCGTTCGAAAGTTGCAGCTCGCTTAAAAGTGTAACTTTCGAAAATACAAGCGGCTGGTGGTATGGATCGTCAGATAGCGCGACGAGTGGAACAGGCATTCCGGTGGCATACCTTGAGAACGCCTCGACTGCGGCGAATGTTCTCCGGTCAACATATTGTGGTTATACTTGGAAACGCAGCTAAATGCCACGCAAAGACGATGCGTGATAAGTTAACAAAAGCAAGGGGGCTACCGCATAAGCGGTAGCCCCTGAAACGTAATTAGCTGATGCTTTAGTCAATAGTCTTATCAAGCTTAAATCTGGTTATTTTACGAGAGGTGTTCTTGGGGAACTCCTCATCTCTTATCTTTACTCTGCCGATTGCCTTATATGGGGCGTTCTTCGCGTTTATCTTCTTTATTTCGTCCTCGAAATATTTTTTCGCGTCGGTGATAGAGTGAAGCGCGAGCGCGTCGGTGTCAGGGAATATCTCAGCAACTATGACGTCGGTGGAGTGCATATCCTGCGAAAGTCCCTCGTAGACTACGACCTCGCTGACGCCGTAGATGCCCTGAATGTCGGTTTCAAGCTCCTCAGGGTATACGTTCTTTCCGTTAGAGAGAATGATAAGGTTCTTACTTCTTCCCGTGATGAAAATCCACTGCTCGCCGTCGTGAAGCTCAACGCGTCCGAGGTCGCCCGTATGGAAGAAGCCGTCGGCGTCGATAGCAGCCCTCGTTGCCGCCTCGTCACCGAAGTAGCCGAGCATTACGTTAGGACCGCGGTAGCAAATCTCGCCCTCGCCCGCCTCGTTGGGATTATCGATTTTAACCTCGCCGCCGATAATAGGCATGCCCACCGAGCCGTTTCGTCTGTACTCGTTTCTGTTGCAGGAAATGAGGGGCGCGCACTCGGTAATTCCGTAGCCGTTGAGGATAACGACGCCGATAGACTCGAAGAAGTCAATGATGCTCTGATTAAGTGCTGCGCCGCCGCAAATAATCATCTCAAGCTCGCCGCCAAAGTTGGAAAGCACGCTCTCGCCAAAGAGCTTTTTGCGCAGGTCAATGCCAACCTTTCTTAGCATATTCGAGATTTTTATACCCTTTTTGAGAGTGTCAAGCTTACCGGTCTTTTCTGCCGTTGCCATAATTCTCTTGTAGAAGGTTTCCACGAAGAGAGGAACGAGAATGAGGTGGGTGGGCTTGAATTCCTTGAGCTCGTTTAAGATATACTTGATACCCGACGAGATGTAAACCTCACAGCCCTGCGCAAAGTGTCCGACGAAGTTTACCGTCGAGCCGAAGGTGTGATGCGGGGGAAGCACGAACATAGTCTTTGGGGTTATGTTGAAGTTATACATACCCTGCTCCATATCCGAGCAAATGTTCTTAAGTGAGAGCATAACGCCCTTGCCCTTGCCCGTAGTGCCTGAGGTGAATACTATCGAGGCAAGCCCCTCTCTGTCTATCTCGTAGTCAAAGTAGCTTCTGTCGCCGTCGGCAAATCTTTTCGCGCCCGACTGCACAAGCGAGCCGTAGGTAAGCGCGCCCTCGTACTCGCCGCCAAAGACGATAAGAGTCTTAAGGGTGGGACAGAGCGAGCAAAGCTCACTTATCTTCTCCGAAAGAGAGGATGCGAATACTACGCCGACACACTCCGCGGTATTGATAATGGACGCGGCATCGGGCGTAGGAAGGTCCTTGTCGATAGGAACGGTCACGGCTCCCACCGTCATAAGGGCGGTGTAGGAAAAGAACCACTCGCACGATGCGCCGCCGATTATCGCAACACGCTTGCCAGCAAGGTCCATAGAATGAAGCTCGGTACAAAGCGCGCGGACAGTATCGCGGCTCTCGGTAAAGGTCACCGTCTTGGTTTCCTTGTCGTGAGGCGAGGTCTTCCATCGAAACGCAACGCGGTCGGGGAACTTTTTCGCGACGTTCTCGGTCATTTCTCTGAAATCACTGAAATGAGTGGTTTCATAACGCTTGTAATTTTTCTTTCTGTTTTTCGTAGGCATATCTTATACCTCTTATAATTTATTCCACACCGAATACATTGTAGCACAAATACTAAAAACTGTCAAGCATCGGGCAGCGCGAGTGAGTGCTGTTGTAAAATATTATGGGATGCTTTGCAGCCAAAGCACCCCAAGCCCCGAAAGCATCAAATGGTACGTATTATTAATGCTACCAAAATAATGACTATTATCAACAATGCTTTCGAGGGGGTACGAGGGAACGCTTTGGCTGCAAAGCGTTCCCCCGTGATACTCACAGCATACACACACCAAAACGCTGTTGACTTAATTTAAAAGATAATGTATAATGGTATAGTATTTTGATTTTTGGGGTGAGGTATGCTTCCTTGCGAGTTTCTTGAAAGAATGAAGAATATTCTCGGCGGCGAGCTTGACGCGTTTGCCAAGGCGCTGTCGCGCCCTGCCGTGCGCTCGTTTCGTATAAACGGCGTAAAGGCAAGCGAGGGTGAGGTGTATCTTCCCTGCGGTGTACGGTACGAGAAAATTCCCTACGCCAAGGACGGCTACACGATAACCGAGGGCGGTGAGGGGCTTGGCAACTCGCCCTCGCATCACTGCGGAGCTATATATTTTCAGGACGCGGGCGCTATGGGTCCCGTGAACGCGCTGCCGCCGCTTCCTCCCCACGCAAGGGTGCTTGACCTTTGCGCATCGCCCGGCGGAAAGTCGGGACAGCTTTCGGCTCTTATCGGTGAGGGCGGCTCGCTTTTATCAAACGAGGTCGTGCCGAAGCGCACGCGCGTGCTCGTATCAAATATGGAAAGACTCGGCGTAAAGAACGCCTGTGTGACCTCGCTTGAGGTATCGAGAATAGCCGAGCTTTACCCAGAATACTTTGACGCAGTGGTAATAGACGCTCCCTGCTCAGGCGAGGGAATGTTCAGAAAGGGTGACGAGGCGCTTCTTATGTGGTCGGTTGAGAACATTCTTGCTTCGGCAAAAAGGCAGAGAGAAATACTCAACGAGGGCTCAAAAACGGTTGCCGAGGGCGGCTATCTTCTCTACTCCACCTGCACCTACGCGCCTGAGGAAAACGAGCTTCAGGTCGTAGAGTTTCTTAAGGCGCACACCGACTTTGCTTTGGTTGAGTGTAAAAATCCCGCGCTTGTCGAAGCTACGGCAGACGGAATCAGGATAAAGGGCGCTGACCTTGATACCTCGCTGTGCAGAAGAAGCTATCCGCACCGTAGCGACGGTGAGGGGCAGTTTTTCGCGCTTATGCAAAGAAAATCAGGCGAGGGTCGCCGAGGTGTGACTTGCCGCGACGCATCGGCTGCGCCTACTCGTGATGAAGAGAGGCTTGTATTATCATTCCTAAGGGATAATCTTGTAAAAATACCGAATGGCAGACTCGTCAGGCAGCAGAGCACGATATCGCTCGTTTCTCACGAAATACCTCTTCCCGAAAGAGGCGTGTTTATGCCGGGCGTAGCGCTTGGCGAGGTAATAAAGGGCAGACTCGTCCCGCATCATCAGCTGTTCTCTGCATACGGTCATCTCTTCCGCAACCGATACGAGCTTCGGGACGAGAATGAAGCGGCAAGGTATATGCACGGTGAGGAAATTGCCGCACCGCCAGAGCTTCACGGCTACGTCGCGATTACGTGGCACGGCTGTGCTATCGGCGGCGGAAAGGCATCCTCGGGTGTTATAAAAAATCATTACCCCAAAGGTCTGCGCATATAATCCGCGCTCATAATCAGGTCGCTTTTGTGAATAATAATTTACATATTATATTAATTAACTGCCCGCCTGGGCAAACGAAAGGAAAACAAAAAAATGGAAAACAAGGTTTTAGCAAACGTCGGCGGTATGCAAATAACGAGCAACGACGTAGACGAGTTCATTCTCTCACTCGGTCAGCGCGGTGCTAGCTACAACACGCCTGAGGGACGCGAGATAGTTCTCTCACAGCTTATCGACTCTAAGCTTCTTCTGCTTGACGCAAGAAGAAATCTTTACGAAACCGAAGCTGAGTTCAAGGCAAAGCTTGCGCGCTTTAAGGAAAATCTTCTCGTAAACTACGCGGCAGAAAAGGCCATAAAGGGCGCAAAAGCACCCACCGTGGCTGACGCGCTTAAGTTCTACGAGGAGAACCCCGACAAATTTGAGGGTGGCGAGACTGTAAACGCAAGCCACATTCTTGTAGAGAGCGAGGATATCGCGCTTTCCGTCCTTGCCGAAATAAAGAGCGGAGCTATAAGCTTTGAGGACGCGGCAATGAAGTATTCCTCCTGCCCCTCAAAGGAAAACGGTGGCTCGCTCGGAGATTTCACGAGAGGACAGATGGTGCCTGAGTTTGACAGCGCGGTGTTCTCTATGACCGTGGGCGAGATTACCGAGGTACCCGTCAAGACGCAGTTCGGCTATCACCTGATAAGACTCAACGGCAAGAGCGAGGCAACGAAGGTTCCCTTTGAAGAGGTAAAGGGTGGCATTATGGGTATGCTTGAGGAAAGCGCAGGAAGAGATGCACTTACCAGCAAGCTTAATCAGCTTAAAATTCTCTATCCCGTCGACAGATTCTGATGCAGGATAGTGCTACCGGCAAGCGGCTTGCGGAGCTTTTTAAAAGAAGCCGCGACGCAGGCTATTATCTCTTTACGGACTTCTTAGGTCTTGGCGAGCTATCGACGCTGAAGAGCCTTCAGCGCGAGGGCTACGGAGTGTGTGTGACTCTCTTTGGCGGCGCAGTTGGCTGCGAGAGGGTTATCGCTAGATTCGGCTCACCCGATGAGCTCGGTTACGAGGATCCGTTCCCCATAGCTACGCTTAAAATTACGCCTAAGTCGCAAAAGTATGCCGAGGCTCTTACTCACAGAGATTATCTCGGCTCAATTCTCGCCCTCGGTATCGAGCGCGACGTCGTAGGCGATATAATCAGGAGCGAGAGTGAGGCGTACGTCTTCGTTAAGGAAGAAATGAGCGAGTATATCAAAAGCTCGCTTTCAAGAATAAGACACACCGACGTAACCGTGAGCGAGGTCAGCGATATAAGCATCGACTCGCTTCGCAAAACCAAGCGTGTGAGGGTGCAGGCAGAGAGCGAGCGCGCGGACGGCATCGTGGCAAAGGTATTCTCGATTTCACGCGAGGCGGCAAGCGGACTTTTCGCAAAAGGACTCGTCTTTTCGGACGGCATCGAAATATCGGGAAAGACTCTGCTCGCTAATGGGGCTTGCGTCAGTGTGCGAGGTCACGGGCGTTTTATCTACCTCGGCTACGAAACGCTCAGCCGAAAGGGAAAGCTTAATATTGACGTAGAGGTTTTTGTGTGATTTAGTGTTTAGGCAATAGGAATTAGCAATTAGGCAGTAGGGCGGGGGCTTGGCTCCCGCCGTTTCAACATTAGCACATATAAAAAGCATAACGGGGACGGTGCTTTCGCACCGTCCCCGTTTTTTAGCGGCGTTTTAACGAATGTAGAATTTCACCTTATTGCTTTACCCTTACACTGTTAGCCCAAAGCTCAAAGGTATCCTTGTAGGCGCTAGCCTTATCCTCGGCACAGCTTATATCAACGTAATATATGGCGTCACTGCCGCCGACGAGCATTGCATTATGGTAGGTATAGCTGACTCCGTCACTTGATACGAGATAGGTAAAGCGGTAGGCATTCTGCTTCTGACTGAAGTAAAGCCCGCTTGCCTCTTTATCGATTTTATTCACCGAGATAAAGACCTCAAGGTACTCGTCAAGCGTGATATCCGCCCTCTCGCCAAGACTCACGAGCCGCTGACCGTCAAGCATCACGACACCGAAGGCGGCAGAGAGAGAGGTATAATATCGGTCAAAGTAATCGCTTTCGGTTGCGCGCATATCGCTTGGAATCTTTGCGGAAAGCGAGCCTATTTCAACGAATATCGACTTTTCCTCCTTGCATGCCGTAAGTGCCGTGAGAAGCAAAACGGCTACGAGCAAAAGCGTCAGAATTTTACGAATTTGTTTTTTCAAGAATTACTCCTTTTCCTATGGGTGATAGTCAGATTTAGACGAGAAGCGTCGTTCGCGTCAATATGACCTTCACCCTTTTACAAATCTGCCTTAATAAGGTCGGTAAAGCTGCTCCAGAAGTAATCGGTGCGATAGCTTGACTCGCTGCTTACGTGAAGCTCAAAGCCGCTTGCCGTACCTCTGAAATCCGCAGGCGGAAGAACGCTGTCGGCTGCCTCGATATAGAGGTCGACTCTGGTGAGCGTGCCAGCGCCCGAGAACGCACCGTTCATAAACTGCTTAAGCCTGGAATCTGCCGTCACGGTAAGCTTCTGTACGACACCGCCCGAAAACGCGCCCTCACCTACCGTGGTTACCGCGATAAGATTATCGCTGTCGCCAAGTCTGACTCCAAGCGGCAGAGTAAGCTCGGTCATCGTCTTACCGAGGTCGGTAAGTCCCGTTATCATATAGTTTCCGTTAGGAAGTGCCTCGTAGGTAAAATACGCCTCGTTGGCGTCAGCGCCCTCACCCTCCAGCATTATGAGTCCGTCGCGGAGCGCAGGGGCTTCGGGATAGGTATCGAGCAAGAGATTCGGTATTTCCTCGGCAATAAGAATATCGGTGGCAAGCCTCAGGGTTCTGTACCTGACTCCCGTATCGTTCAAGTGGAAGTTGCTGTCGAAGAAATATCCCGCATCGAGAATATAGTCGTCGACGTAGCTGATTATATCACAGCTAATTTTCTCGCCAAGCATTCGCTCAAAGGCGCGAAGCTCATCCTGCGTGTAGTGCTTTGATACGGCAAGGGCGTTCATCGGGCTGAATGAGAAGTAAACCTCAGCACCCACGAGTCTGCAATACGCTATATAATCGTTGAGGTAGTCGATAAAATCCTCACTTATAATGCTATCGTCAAGCACTATCGGCGTGTTGGGGTCGTAATAAAGCTCCATAACGTTAGACGGACGCTCGTAGGATACGTCACCGTACTCGTTAAAGCTTTTGCTGTTATACACGCCCTCAGGGTCGGGCTTTCCCGACAGAGCGAGCTTCACCTTATTTCCGACGTGCCTGAACATTCCCGAAAGAAGCGAGGGGATATTGTCGATATCCATATACCGAAGAAGCGAATAGTCGTCATCGATAGCCTGAAGCGTCGTTTCGGTGCTGAAATACATAGACATAGTCTGCGCACTTACCTCAGGGGCAATAATCACGACGTCACCGCGTCCTATTCCTGAGCGCGAGAGGTCAAGCATAACCTTAGTGCCGAGCGCGGCGTAAAGACCGAAGTTCACGACGGGCATACCCGTGTACTCCGAGAGAAGCTCCGAATCAAGTCCGAACGCAACGCTTGAGCCGCCGACTACTACTATTTTTTCCCCGTCAATGCTCCGAAGCCTGTCAACCTTTTCGTCAAGCACGCCGACGAAGGTGTTTGAGTACTGCGGGACGGTGAGCACCGTAATTCCAAAAATAAGGGCAATCGGCATAAGTATAACCAGAAGCGCCGCGATTACCTTAAGGGACGTCTTTACTTTACTATTCATAAACCGAGTCCCCCTTTAGAATTGGAAGTAGATAAACGTGCTTGCCATATCCTTTGAAAGCAAAATTGCCCAAGAGAATATGATAATCCACACGTAGTAGATAAAGCTTGAATTTCTGACTAATATATACGAGCCGTCGTCGGCATCCTCGTACTTCAAGAGCCTGTCGATTATCACGAGCGTGGCTACCGAAAGAACACACATAAGTATATTAGTCAAGTCAAGATTCATATGAGAAAGCGTATCCGAAACGCCACCGCCTGCCGTGAAGAGCTTACCGAGAAGCACCCACGCGTCAGACGCCGAGTTCGCCCTGAAGAAGAGCCACGCGAAGCTTACGAGCACGAAGGTTATCACGCGACGGGTCCAGCTTACGAGTCCGCCCTTTGGGTCAAGTCCCACCTTCGAGATAAGCTCGTTTCTCTTTTTTATCGTAAGCTGACCTATTATCTGATATACGCCGTGTATCGCGCCCCAGATAACGTAGGTCCACGCCGCGCCGTGCCAGAGTCCCGACACGAGGAATACGATAAAGAGATTCATAAGGTGACGCCACTTTTTGCAGCGGCTGCCGCCAAGCGGTATGTAGAGATAGTCACGGAACCAGCTTGAAAGAGATATATGCCATCTTCCCCAGAACTCCTTAATGGTCGTTGCCATATAGGGGTGGTCAAAGTTCTTCATCAGGCGTATACCCATTATCCTTGCGCAGCCCGTGGCGATATCGGTGTAGCCCGAAAAGTCACAGTAAATCTGCACCGCGAAAAGGCAGGTGGCGATAATTACGCCGAGTGAGGTTGCTTCCTCGGGGTTATTGTAAATCGAATTTACGTAAACTGACAGGAGGTCTGCCACGACTACCTTCTTGAAGAAGCCAACGATCATATGCTTTGCGCCCTTTATAGCGTCGGGATTCGACCAGGGCTTCGGCTCCTTAAGCTGAGGGATAAGATTATCGGGTCGCTCGATAGGTCCTGCAACGAGCTGTGGGAAGAAGGACACGAAGAGAGCGTAGAAGAAGAAATTGGGCTCGGTCTTGATATCCCCTCTGTAAACGTCGATAACGTAGGATAGCGTCTGGAAGGTATAGAAGGATATACCCACGGGCAGCACGAGGTCGAGCATAAAGGGTGACGGTGTGCCACCGAGTGCCGTTATGATTCCCGTGACGCTTCCTGACAGGAAGTTGAAATACTTGTAGAAGAACAGCACGCCAAGGCAGATAACGAGAGTTACAGCAAGGCACGCCTTTCTTATACGGGGGTCGGTCTTAGTTTCTATTATGCGCGAGGCTATCCACGAAACGAGAGTCGTACCGAAAATCAGAAATACGAGCTCGGCCTGATAGCACATATAGAAGTAGTAGCTCGCGATAAGAAGCATCGGCCACTTGAATTTCTTGGGGAGCACGAAGTAAAGAAGAAGCACTATCGGATAAAAGAGTAAAAATTCCCACGAATTAAAGGTCATTTATCCTCACCTCCCGTCATGCCGCCGTCGGGAGTGGCTGTGGGCTCGGTATCTGTATCCCCGTTCTTTGCCTCAGCCTCTGCCTTAACAGACCGAGAGAAGTCACCCACGGCATCGGGCGCGTTCTCTGCGACAGACTCGCCTAAAGCGTCCGAGGTATTCTCGCCCTCAGACTCACCGCCCTCCGCCTGCGCCTCAACGCGCACGGGCTCAAATTCATACGTCACGGGCGTGGCGTTCTTTATGGGGCTTGCATCAGCGGTAATTCCCTTCGCTTCTCTTTTGCGAATCTCGCTGTCAATAGGCGACGCGGCTTCATCCGACGCGCAAGCCTCGGTGGACTTATTATCCTTCGGTGCTCCGCATACGCGGTACGTAATAGCCTGCATCAGCGTATATACGAACACGCTTATCATATAAATGAGCACGGCGTCCTCTATCGTAATGCCGAGGGTCATCATAGGGATAAGGAATACGATATGCGCCGCAAGATTCAAATAGGTCAGCACCCGTGAGAGCTTTCCCGTCGTCATTGACGAGCCGATATGGAGTAATACGAACAGAAAAAGCCCAAGCAAAAGGGTCGGGTGTTTCAAAAATTCCACTTTATTACTCCTCTCTTACTTAAGATAATCGGGCACCGTCAGCGGCGTACCCGTAGAGTTGCCTTCCTCGAAGATACAGCCACCGAATGAGTCACCCACGGATAAGAAGCCCTTGGGCGTGTTACCGAGCAGGTCACACAGGTCAACGTACATTCTGTACGTGCGCAGCGCGCGACCCGTGTCGTTGAGGTGGAATGCGCAGTCGTAGAAGTAGCTATGGTCAAGCGTGTAGTTCTCGCTCTTACCGAGCACGCCGTCGAAAATGAAGTTATCCTTATTCGCCATCATCGCATCGTAGGCGGCAAGGTGCGATTTGCTCTTGCACTCGTCAAAGAGCTTATCCGCGTCAACGGGACAGAAGGTGAAGTACACCTTAGCGCCCGAAAGCTTTGCCGAGGCGATAGCGCGGTTTACGTTCTCACGGAAGGGCGACGCGAGTATGGACGCCCAGGTTACGTTGGTCGGGTCCTTGTAGTTCTTGTTTGCCACCTGGTCCTCGACGTTCTGCCACGAGCTCTCAAATTTGGTTTTATAAATATCGTTCATCGTGATAAAGTAGGAATCGACGTAAGGAACACCGTCCGCCTTTCCCGTATATTCACCGTACTTGTTTGCCGTACCCTTGTCAAGAACGAGCATAGAGTGCTCGTATCTTATCGGAACGCTGTTGCTTGCGTTAAGCTTAACGAGCGGTGAGCGCTGGTACTTATACTCACTGTTAAAGGACGCAAACGCAGAGAATACTCCCTTGTAATTGGATATATCGATATAGCGCCAGAAGTTGTTCATCGACTCAAGGTCGCGTATAGTCTTCCAGTAAAGCTCGTTTTCACCCATCATATAGGTGCTGTTTTCGGGCGCGTAAAGCACGATATCACCCGTGTGGGCAAGCTTTTGCATAGCCTCAAGGTATATAATACCGTTGGTGGTTCTCGTCGTGCCGAAGTTTATAACAGTGTACTGTCCCGAAAGAAGAGCCTCAAGATACTCGCTCGAAAGTCCCTGATAGGTCGACGAGCCTGCAATAACTATAATTCTGTTCTTCTTATAGCTTGCAAGCAGGCGCGAGAGCTTCAGTGAGAACGCGCCCTCCTGCGTGCTCGCGTACCTCGGCGCAAGCGTCGCGTTGACGTAGAGATGCTTGAATGAGGTGTAGCTTGCCGTATCGAATGCCGCGTCGGTTATGTAATATATTCCGTCGGGATAATAAACCGTTTCAAGCTTATTACAGCCCACGACCGCACCGTCGTATACGCGCTGAATGGTCTTGGGAAGCACGAGCGTCTTTACCTTCTTATTCGATATAGCACCCGGCGATATCGCGATAACGGGCTTGCCGTCTATCGTTTCGGGAATGACGATTTCCTCGTCGTCTTGCGTGTAGTTAAGTATCGTTACTCCGTTTTCACGCCAGTGCTCCGCCTTATCACGTGTAACACCGTCGGGAAGAGGCAGATTTATATCGGCGTAGGTGAAGTCCTCCGCCTCGGCAGCCTTTTTCCATATACAGTATATTCTGCCGCCGCTCTCTGCCGTGGGGTCGGGATAGTAGCGTGAGCCTAGGCTGTACCCCGTTCCGCTTCCGTCAGGCTTGGTATTATACTCCGCGAGGACGTAGCCCTCCCTCGTAAAGGTAGAGTCGTCAAAGAAGAGCGCCACGGTTTCATACACCTCACGGTAGCTCTCGGAATAGGTGACCTTAAGACAGCCGCCCGAAAGCTCGGTCGAATAGTAGACGTTCTCAGTCGCATTGAACGACGAGGTGTTCACGGTGCCGCCGTTGGGGTCGTATATGAACGCGTTTGAATCAAGGTAGTTTGCGTAAAGCTTAATAACTTCGCTCGTGCCTGCAAGCTCTGGGGAAAGCCTGAAGGTAAAGCTTCTGTCAAGGGATATCATTTTCGTCGTATCGTTAGTACGCCAGCCGATGCTCCAGCCGATAAACGAGCGGAAGGTATCGTTTGCGGTGACGGTAACGGGCGTGCCCGCCTGAACCTTGGAGCCGTTTGCAAGCGTGCTCACATCACCCGACGCGCCTTGGAAGAAATAGTAATATTCCTTGCTCGTATCGTAGCCGAGATTTATCGCGGTAAGATTTACCAGCGTGCGTCTCGTTACGCCCTTAAGCGTCAGGACACCGTTTTTAAGCTCACCCTCGGAAAGATAGTCAAGACCGTGTCCCTCGGCAAAGCTTACGTCAAAGCTTACGTCCTCGCCTACGGTGACGTAGGTAGGGTTTTCACTGGTTACGGTTACTCCGTCGGAGCAGTTTACCATAACCTTTACCTTTTCTTCGTTATCCCCAAGTCCGCAGCCTGCAAGTCCCAGAAGAAGCAGGACGAGCAGAAGTGACACTATAATCCTTTTCATACGCATACCCCCGTGTAAAATCGTGCGTGTAATTCTTTTTCAAAATATTTTAACACACAAGATTTTAAAAATAAATACAAAAAAATGCTTTTGTGAAGCAATAGCAAAAACCCACCAAACACTTGCACAAAAGCATTTTTTATTTTTTGTATATATTTTACAGTTATTTAAGATAGGTAAGAGCGTCAAGAGGATGCGAAATAAGCACGTCTGCTCCCGCTGATGAAAGCTCATCTTTATCACGAAAGCCCCAGAGCACGCCAAACGCCACTCCCGCGCCGTAATTCCTTGCCGTTTTCATATCCACGCCCGTGTCACCGAAGTACGCCGTTTCAGAGGGCAGGACGCCGAGGGCGTTACATATTCCGTACACCGCGTCGGGCGAGGGCTTAAGAGGCACTCCCTCTCTTGCGCCAAGGACAATTTCAAAATCCGTGCCGAAGAAAAGCTCGCAAAGCTGCTTTACAGTGTTGTGGGGCTTGTTGGATATGACCGCAAGGCGAATACCCTTGCTCTTAAGCTCCGAAAGAAGCTCCCGTATTCCGTCGTAAGCCTCGGTGTCCCTTGCAAAGTCACCGTTATAATAGCTGACGTAATCCGCGTGCACCCCGTCTATCAGAGCGTCGGGCGCGTTTTTCATTTGCGAGCCGATAGCGCGTATAACGAGCTCTCTCGCTCCGTCACCGACGAATGCTCTGGCCTCGTTCCTCGATATCGGACGTAGCCCGTGACGAAGCAAGGTTTCGTTAAGTCTGTCGTTAATACTTGTAAGCGTATCAAGCAACGTACCGTCCAAATCAAATAAGCACGCTTTAATCATAATTTCACCTATTTGTAATCAATTATTGTCATACATAGAGCATTATCGGAGCTTATGCCTTTGTAAGTCTTGCAAAGGTTGCCATAAGACGCTTAGTGCCTACCGTTTCAAAATCTATCTCGTAAAGCACGTCACCGCCCATATCGCGAGAGGATTTTACCACACCGACGCCAAAGCTGTCGTGACGGACTCGCTCACCCGGCGAAAAGCGCACGATACCAAAGTCCTGAGCACTTCTTTTCCGAGGCGTCGAATCGGGACTGCGCCTTACCTCATACGCTCCGCCTCGGTAGCCAGGCGCGCCCTTGCCACCGTAGCCCGTGGGTCTTGACTGACCCGAATAGCCAAAGCTCCGCTGGGTCTGGGGTCTGCCTGACGCACCGCCCACCTTTTCGAGAAGCGAGTCGGGAATTTCGTTTCTTACGAAGGTTGAGAGCATATGGTACGAGGTCTTGCCGTACATCATTCTGTTTTTCGTATAGCTTATGAACAGGCGCTCCTTGGCGCGCGTTATAGCAACGTACGCAAGGCGTCTTTCCTCGCCCATCTCACTCTGGCTCATCATATTCTGCTCGGACGGGAACACTCCGTCCTCCATTCCCGCAAGAAATACGTATGGAAATTCAAGTCCCTTTGCCGAGTGAATGGTCATAAGAACTATCGTGTCAGCGCTCTCGTCGTATTTATCGACGTCACTGACGAGAGCAATTTCCTCAAGAAAGCCCGTGAGAGTCGGCGTAAGCTCAAGCTCCTCCTGACGCTTTTCATACTCTATCGCGCCCGCTATAAGCTCGTTTACGTTATCAAGCTTGCCCTCACCCTCAAAGCCCTCGTTAAGAAGCATATCGCGGTAGCCCGACGCGTCGAATATCTCGCCTATAAGCTGCGAGGGCGTAAGGTCTTTTTTGCGTATATCGGCAATAAGACGGTAGAACTCAAGAAGCCTCGGTGCGCTTTTCGCCAGCGCGGTGTAATCGCCCGCGTTTTTAATAACCTCAAGCATACTCACGCCCGCGCCGTCCGCAATAGCCTCGATAGCGTCAACGGTTGCCGCACCTATCTTACGCTTGGGCTCGTTTATTATTCTTTTAAGACGAAGATTGTCAGAGCCCGAATTTATAAGCGAAAGGTACGCCACCATATCCTTGATTTCTTTTCTGTCGTAGAAGCGAAGCCCGCCGAGAATACGGTAGGGCACACCGCTTTTCGCAAGGGTGGTTTCGAGCGAGCGGGCAAGCTCGTTAAGACGGTAAAGCACCGCGAAGTCAGAATATTTTGCCTCGCCTCGACTCACCATACCGTTTACGGTATTTACTATAAATCTGCCTTCCTCGATAGCGTCCTGACACTCGCGGAGCATAATCCTCTCCCCGTCGCCCTTATCGCACCAAAGTCGCTTTCCGTGCCGCACCTCGTTGTTGGATATTACCGCATTCGCCGCCGCAAGAATGTTTGCAGTTGAACGGTAATTCTGCTCAAGCTTGATGACCGTCGCATCGGGGTAGGTCGTGTCAAAGCCGAGAATATTCTCGACGGTAGCCCCTCTGAAGCGGTAAATGCTCTGGTCGTCATCACCGACTACCATTATATTTCTGTATCCGCCAGAAAGCAGGCGCGTCAGCTCAAACTGCGCGGGATTGGTATCCTGATACTCGTCAACGAGGACGTAGCGGAATTTGTGCTGATAGTACTGAAGCACCTCAGGGTCGAGCCTGAAAAGCTCAACCGTGCGCATAATTATATCGTCAAAGTCAAGCGCGTTGTTCTGCCGCATACGCCGCTCGTAAAGAGTGTAAATACGCTTGACGTCACCGCTTCTCGGGTCACGGGTAAGCTCATAGCCGTCACAGCCTATAAGCTTATCCTTTGCGGCGCTGATATGGTCGCAAACAGTTTTTACAGAAAGTCGCTTTTCATCAATATCAAGCTCGTCCATACACGCCTTTACCATACGCTTCTTGTCGTCGGTATCGTATATCGAAAACGCGCCCGAATAGCCAAGGCGCTCGTGGAATTTGCGAAGTATCCTAAGGCACACCGAGTGAAAGGTGCCGCTCCATATAGCCTCGCTCACGGTCGGGTCGTCAAACGCTGCATCAAGTCTCGCTCGGATTTCCCTGGCCGCCTTATTGGTAAAGGTTATCGCAAGCACGGAATAGGGTCTTGCGCACTCATATGAAAAGGCAGACAGCATAGGTTCAATAGCCGCAGGCTCCTCGGCAAGAAGCGCCTCAAGTGAGCTCAGCGTTTCCTCGGTCACCTCGCTCGGCATATATTCCGTGTGGTAGGCGTTTCCGTATTTAATAAGGTAGGCAATTCTGTTTACTAGAACGGTAGTCTTTCCGCTTCCAGCACCCGCAAGCACGAGAAGCGGCCCGTTTGCCTGAAAAACCGCCCGGCATTGCATCGGGTTAAGTCTTGCCGAGTATACCTTATCAAACAGTGCCCTTTTGATTTTTGTATATTTTGTAAGCAAATCGTTCATAAATTCGTGTAATTTTCTACTCCTTCCACAAAGGACGAAAGCTATTCGTAATTATTACTCCGTCAATTGTAAAGTCTTTTCTGAGCATCATTTTTCAAAGTCATAAAAAACAAAGTCAGGCGCCCTCGCTTTTTTGCACTTTTCAGCAGTCCTCAAGTAAAAATCGAGATGGAGCGAAAAAAGTTTTCCACAACGAAAACTGTGGGAAAAGAGGAAAACTCAAAATGCAAAAAGCCGTGTTTTAGCCGTAAATTTGATTTTAGGGCAAGTTTTCCACAGGTTTTCCACCGTTTTTGCTTTTCACCCTGTGGAAAACTTAATTTGACTCAAAATTTAACTTTTCCGTTTTTTGATGGCAAACGAGTCACCTTGTGTCAAATTACGACATTTTTCGCGGCAAAAAATTTCTGCCCTCATTTTTTCGTTTTTTTGTTCGTATAAAATACTATGCTTTGTAAGACAAGCATTACAAATCAGCGTTTTCCGCCGC
>CAZDON010000014.1:0-23557 GCA_964507065.1 uncultured Ruminococcus sp.
GGTTTAAGCTGACCGTTACGCATATAATCTTCCTTCATATGCATAAACGTTGCATGCATTTTTTGCGGTGTATTCTATTTCATAAGCGCACTCGCCGTCCGGAGTGGTTATACAAGATGCGCTTTTTACTTTTAAGGTATCCGGATTCAATAAATCCTCGCGTATATCATCAAGACATTTATTATATCCAGAACGAACCGCGCCGCATGAAACAAGTGATATGCACAATATAGCAATCATTAAAAACGAAATTAACTTTTTCATAAATCTACTCCCTTTAAGTATTGCGGGACATTCAGGCTGTGAACGTCCCGCTTTTAGTTAGCCCTTGAAATAACCTATATTTTTTTCCTTGGAGGGGTCAAAGGTAAGATTGCAGATAGAAGCTACCAGACCGTATATTCCGAAGGTTACAATCGAGAGAAAGAAATATGCCAGGCTTCTCGAAGTGTAGCCCTGAGGCTTCAAGGAGGTGTGGTTAATTATAATACTACCTATGAAGCCGAGGAAAAAAGTGAGCAGGAAGCGCACAAGGTTGTTGTTATCCATTTGAATATTCTCCTTTCATATTTTTTGCGTGCTCTTATGACGAATTTTGTCGCTCGCATATTAATTATACTCAGAAATTGAGTAATTGTCAATACTCAATTTCTGAGTATGTTAAACTTTTTACACAATTAATGCAAGGGGATTGTTATGAATTATAGAATTAGAATGAGAAATCTGCGAGAGGATAGGGATTTGACACAAAAGGAAGTGGGAAAAATAATAAACAAATCTCAACAAGGGTACAGCCATATTGAGGATGGCAGAGCAGAGCTTAAAATTGATGATTTAATTAAGCTTTGCAGATTTTACGGGGTCAGCGCTGATTATCTTATAGGGCTTTGCGACTAACAGTTGCGCCATTTTTCAACAAAAGCACTTGATTGTAGAGGGATATTATGTTAAAATAAAAGCAATCTTGCGAAAGGGGTAAGCACTATGTTTGATTATACGACCGCGGCGGTTATGAAAACCGTAAACGATATAAAAAGAACCGCAAGCTCGATAAGCATCGGCTCGCAGGTGATTTACATAGCCTATCTTACCTATGCGATTATCGCAACTATGGGTAATACCGTAATCAATGCGATATTGCTCGCGCTCTCAGTGGGATATTTCATTTTTTATCTTGTATATTTCCGTAGGAGCAGCGGGGATACGGTTACGGTAAGGCGGGTTGCGAAAAGGACGTATAAGTATACGAAGCTTTGCCTTAACGCCTTTACCCTCGGCACGACGGTATGGGGTATATACGTTGCGGCAAATAACGTTTCGGCGGTGTCTGTCGTGCTTGCCACCCTTACGGCGGGAAGCTGGCTGATATCGGTGCTCATTGAGCTAATCGTCTATTTCATTGAGAGCCACTGGGACCTTATTATGCTGGGGCTTGCGCAGGACAAGCGCGAATTTACCGAGGCGGTAACGCGGCCTGTAACTGCCGTCAGTGATTTTATCAAGCGCGCGACGGGGCACGAGGTCTCTGGCAGCGCTGAAAGCGATGAGAAGCGTCCGACGCGCAAGATGCGCCTTCTGGATAAGCTGGTGTCACGGCGAAAAGAGGAAAAGGCTAAACGAAAAGAGGAAAAGCGCGCAGAAAAGAAGCGCCGCCACGGCGCTTCCGACGGTGACGCGTCTGGTGATGAATCGCGAGAGCTTATAAAGAAATAAGAGAAATACGGGGAAGTTAAGATGACGGTTAATATTTCAGCGCTGTTTTCGGTAAGTGAAGCTTTTTCATTTCTGGGAGGGGGAATATGGACGGTGCTGTCAATGGCAACGGTTGCCATCTCTCTCATAATAATGATATATAGATTAGGTCATTACAAGGGTGATATGATTTTCACGCCCTTTCGGTGTATATTTACGGGCGTATTCGTGAGCCTGTTCATATGGTGGCTTCCGATTGAGCTTGCTACGGTGCTCTCAAATGAAGCCTCTGGCTTCTGGGATTATTTCAACGCTGTTATGAGCGCTCTGCACGGCGGTATGTCACTGTTCCTGCTTGAGGGCGGAGTTGATTCGGAGGTGCAGAGTCTTATAGCCGAGGCAATAAGCTTTCCCGTATGGCAAAGCGTGCACTATACCTTCGGTGTAGCTATGTCGGTTATAGCACCGCTTCTTACCTTTGGATTTATACTCACCTTTTTCAGAAATCTTCTTACGCATCTCGCGTACATATTCAAGTCGGCAATCAAGCCCTACGTGCACGTGTTCTCCGAGCTTAACGAGCGCTCGCTCGCGCTTGCAAAGAGTATCGTTGAGGATTCCAAATACGAGATGAGGGACGGCAAGCGCAGAAGGGTATTCTGGCCGATGCGACGCCTTGCGATGATAGTTTTCACCGATGCCTTTGAGAAAAACGAAGAAGAAAATTCCGACCTCTTTGACAAGGCGCGCGAGCTTGGCGCAATATTGTTCAAGAAGGATATAGCGGCAATAAGCTTTTTCAAAAGGCGTCACTACTTCTATCTTATCAGCGAAAATGAAAACGAGGAGCTTCGCCACGCGGAGCAGATTATAGAGCGCTATTCAAAATATAAAAAGGACGACGTAAAGCGCCTCGACGCTAAGGTGTACCTTTTCTCAAACGGAAGTCGCGGCAGATGCTTCCTTGATTCCTACGACAAGAAAACGATAAGCTCTATGGCGCTTCAGGTTGTTAGAGTAAACGACATTCGCGCACTGATATATCACGACCTCGACGAAAGCGGTGTTGCGCTTTTTGAAAACGCAAAGCAGATAGGCGACATAAGAGTAATCAGGGCGGTTATAGTAGGACTCGGAATGTACGGTCTTGAGATGCTTAAGGCGCTTCTCTGGTATTGCCAGATACCCGGATATAAAGTTGAAATCAAGGCGTTTGACGAGAACCCCGAGGCTATAACGCGCTTTAAGGCAAGCTGCCCTGAAATCGTGCTTGGCGAGAATGCCACCGTCAGGGGAGATATGAGCTATTCGCTCGATATATCCTGCGTTAAGGTTGGCACGCAGGAGTTCAGGGATGCTATTGAGGAGTGCAGGAAATCCACCTTCATATTTGTATGTTTAGGCGATGACGGCGTAAACATTTCCACGTCTATCAATATCAGAAGCTGGCTTAAAATGAGAGGATACACGCCTGATATTAAAACAGTTGTTTACAACACAGGTCTTAAAACCCGAATGATGTCAAGCCAGAGCACAAAGCACGGCATTGAAATCATAGGTGACGTGGAGGGCTTTTATTCGAGCAATACGGTAATCAACTCCGCTCTTTCGGGCACAGCACTTGATGTGCACAAGAGGTGGTATGGAGAGAACTGTAACCCCAACAGCCTTTATATGTATGAGTACGGCTATTACTCCTCACTCGCAAATGCGCTTCACAGAGGTCTTAGAGATAAGATACTTAAATACAGGGAAAATGCGGCTCTTGCATACGCTGGACTTGATGACGACACCGATGTGCAGACGAGAGATTCCGTAACGAACAGATATGAGAATCGCGACTCGGTTTTTGCACCCTTTAACGACACCGAGTCTACTATACATCAGGTCGTAAGTCTTGCGAACAAAAACTCAACACTTAAGGCGCTGGCACAAAGGCTTACGAGATACGACCATTATCTGAACGCTGCTATGATAAGCGAGGAAATGCGCTCGCTCGTAGCAAAGGGCTACGCGGGAATTTTCGAGTCTGCTCTTCTTCGCTGCAAGGCGGGGCTTGACAAGACTGACGAGAAGTACTCCCATAAGGTAGCGGCGTGCGATGCCATTATAAGCAGCCTCACCGATGACTGCTTTAGCGCGGTGCTTGAGGCGCTCTTTGCCGGCGTTAAGGCTTCCGTGCTTGTGGGGGCTATCAGCCAAGCCCGCAAGGATGCGCGCCTTGGCGAGCGAGGCTATGATTTCTTCAAGCTCGATGAGGACGAGCAGAGAAGGCTCTTTGATAAGGTGCTACCCCTTGCCAAGAGGGTGTTTGATGAGAGAGCATCGTTCTTCACGTTCGGCGGCGACGGAAATGATGAGGCTGCACCCAGCAAGCCTGCGTATAATACTCAGGCGCTCGTTGCGATTGACCTACGTAGACTTTCCGATGCTGCGGATGAAAGAAAAGAAAAAGGGAACGGAGCTCCGATACCTGAGGTAGTCTGCGGTGAGCGCTGTGTCGAGAGTCTTTCCGACGTTCTTCGGGCGTTTGAGGTCGCGCACACCTTTGCCACCGTTGAGCACGTAAGGTGGAACGCCTATATGCGTACCGAGGGCTTCCACTATTTTGCCGAGAAGGATTTAGACCATAAGATGCACAACAATATCGTACCCGTTGACGAGCTCTGCTTCTCGGATTACGTAAAGGATTTGTAAGAAATTTAATATTGATAGCAAAAGCGGTTGCTCTTTACCGAATGGTTCTGAGCAACCGCTTTTGCCGTTTTATAGTGTCACTTCGTTTTGAAGCAAGTAGGATTACAGATTAAAGACCCTTAAGGGTTTCCATTACGTAGTCACCGAACTCACGGCAGGTAGCACCCGTGTCGCGACCTGTAATAGTAAGCTTTTTTTCCTCGAACATACAGATGTCGAGCGCACGCTCAAGCTTAGCGCCTCTGTCGGTGTAGCCGATGTGGTTGAGAAGCATTACGCAGGCTCTGAGCATCGAGCAGGGGTCAGCGTACTGCGCTCTGCCCTCGTTTACCATTCGGGGAGCTGAGCCGTGGATTGCCTCAAACATAGCGTACTTCTTTCCGATATTAGCGCAGCCTGCTGTGCCGACACCGCCCTGGAACTCTGCCGCCTCGTCGGAGATAATATCACCGTAGAGGTTGGGAAGAAGAAGCACCTGGAAGTCGCGGCGGCGCTTTTTGTCCACGAGCTTTGCAGTCATAATGTCGGCATACCACTCGTCAGTCGTAATCTCAGGATAGAGGTCGGCTACCTTGTGGCAATCCTCAAGGAAGTTACCGTCGGTGGTCTTGATTACGTTTGCCTTGGTAACGAGAGATACTCTCGACATGCCGTTCTTTCTTGCGTAGTCGTATGCAAGCCTTGCAATTCTGTCCGAGCCCTGCTTGGTGGTTATGGTAAAGTCAACCGCAAGGTCCTCAGTAACGTTGAAGCCCGATGAGCCTACCGCATAGCCGCCCTCGGTGTTTTCACGGAAGATAACCCAGTTGATGCCCTCCTCGGGAACCTTTACGGGACGGATATTGGCAAAAAGGTCAAGCGCCTTTCTCATAGCGACGTTTGCGGATTCGATATTAGGCATACCGCTTCCCTTCTGGGGAGTGGTGGTCGGGCCCTTAAGAATTACGTCGCACTTAAGAAGCTCTTCCATAACGTCGTCGGGAATTGCCTTGCCCTTCGCGATTCTGTTTTCAATGGTAAGACCGTCTATGGTAGTAAAGGAAATCTTGCCTGCTGCCTCAAGGTCAGCGAGGATAAATTTAAGAACTCTCTCCGCCTCGGCGCTTATCGTGGGGCCGATGCCGTCACCGCCGCAGATGCCTATCTTTATGGTATCGAGGGCATCGTAGTCGGTGAAGTCACCCTGTGCCTTCATATTCTCAACGCGTACGAGCTGCTTTTCAAGTATTGCGCGGAATTTAGCGCAAGCATCCTCTAAATTCTTGTTGTAAATTGACATATCCATTTTTTACGTTTCTCCTTGATATTTTGCATAATGCAAATAATTATTTACGAATTAGCCTTGGTATAGTTAAGCATACCGCCTGCAAGAAGAATCTCGCGCTGGCGCTCGGTAAGACCCAGACAAAGCTCAAAGCTCTCGCCCGTGGTCTTGTCGAGAAGCACTGCGATATCGCTTTTTGCAACCGCTGACCTGAAGCCTGAAATAAGAAGCTCATCGCCCTCGCTTATTCTGTCGTAGTCATCGGGATTCTTGAGAGTCATGGGAACAATGCCGAAGTTAATGAGGTTGGCCACGTGGATTCTAGCAAAGCTTTTTGCGATTACAGCCTTAATTCCGAGATAGAGAGGAACGAGGGCTGCGTGCTCACGCGAGGAGCCCTGACCGTAGTTCTGGCCGCCGAGGATAATTCCGCCACCCTTTGCCTTTGCACGCTCAGGGAAGTCCTTGTCGCATACGGTAAAGCAGAACTCGGAGAGCTTCGGTACGTTTGAACGGTAGGGAAGAATTTTAGTGCCCGCGGGCATAATGTGGTCGGTTGTAATATTGTCGCCAACCTTAAGTATAAGCTCACAAGAGAGGTCGTCGAGAGGAGCCTCGCCCTTTGGAATGGGCTTGATGTTAGGTCCGCGCTCAACCGTGATATTCTTTGCCTCGCTCTCGCTTGCGGGAAGCTCGATAAGGTTGTCGTTAATAAGGAAGCTCTTAGGCAGAGTAATCTTGGGCGCTACTCCGAGGGTCGTCGGGTCTACGAATACGCCGGCTACGGCAGATGCTGCCGCAACCTCAGGGGATACGAGATAAACCTCTGCGTCGGCAGTGCCGCTTCTTGCTAAGAAGTTGCGGTTGAAGGTACGAAGGCTGATTCCCTTTGACTTAGGGGAAAAGCCCATTCCTATGCAAGGACCGCACGCGCACTCAAGTATTCTGGCACCCGCTGAAATAAGGTCTGCAAGCGCACCGCATAGTGTAAACCTGCTTTGAGCCGGGTGAGATTGAAAGAGATACGTCGGGGTGAACGGTTTTTCCCTTGAGCATCGCCGCAACGGTAAGCATATCCAGCATAGAGGAGTTCGTGCACGAGCCGATGCACACCTGATTTATGGGTGCGCCTGCAAGCTCGCTGACGGGCTTTACGTTGTCGGGGCTGTGGGGACAAGCCGCAAGGGGACGGAGTGACGAGAGGTCAACGTCGTAGGTTGCGTCGTAAACGGCGTCATCGTCGGGAGCGAGGGGAGTGAAGTCGCACTCTCTGCCCTGTGCCCGAAGAAACTCGCGGGTGATTTCGTCAGAGGGGAAGATAGAGGTGGTAGCACCAAGCTCAGCGCCCATATTGGTGATGGTGGCACGCTGAGGAACGGAGAGAGTCTTTACACCCTCGCCGCTGTACTCAATGACCGCTCCTACGCCGCCCTTGACCGAAAGGAGTCTTAGCACCTCAAGGATAACGTCCTTTGCGCTGACGTAGTCGCTGAGTCTTCCTTTGAGATTTATTCTTATTATTTTAGGCATAGTAATGTAGTAGGTGCCGCCGCCCATTGCAACCGCAACGTCAAGACCGCCTGCACCCATACCCATCATGCCGATACCGCCAGCGGTGGGAGTATGGCTGTCCGAGCCGATAAGGGTTTTTCCGGGAATAGCAAAGCGCTCAAGATGCACCTGATGGCAGATGCCGTTTCCTGGACGGGAAAATCTGATGCCGTGCTTTTTTGTTACGGTCTGTATGTATCTGTGGTCGTCGGCGTTTTCAAAGCCAGCCTGAAGGGTGTTGTGGTCGATGTATGCAACCGAAAGCTCGGTCTTGACACGCTCGGTTCCCATAGCCTCGAACTGAAGATACGCCATCGTTCCCGTGGCGTCCTGAGTCAGCGTCTGGTCAATGCGAAGCCCGATCTCCTCGCCAACCTTCATCTCGCCAGACACGAGGTGATTTTTAATAATCTTTTGTGCTAATGTGTATGCCATTTTCATTTCCTTCCTATGAAAATATATGGATTTGTAAATAATTATTTGAAATACAGGGCATTTGATATTGAATTAAGTGCTTGTTAATTAGAGCCGCGCTTGAGATTTTCCATAGCGCGCTCGATATGAAGCGAGGTGAGTCTGTCTGCCTCTCCCGCATTCCCGCTGAGTATTGCCTCAAGGATTTCTCGGTGCTCTGCTACCGAGCGACGCACACGCTCAGGATTCGAGAGCGAGCGTTTTCGGTAGGCCTTGATATTGCGGTGAAGCTCAGAGAGGATTTTACAAAGAAGACGATTTCCTGACGCCTTGTATATTATGCTGTGAAAGGCGGTATCAAGCTCCTTAAGATGCTCCGCGTCGTTCTTTTCAAGATAAAACTCGGCAAGCTCAACTGAGCCTTGAAGCTCTTGTTTGTTCTCGTCTGATATTCTGGCAGCCGCCATCCTTGAGGCAAGCCCCTCAAGGCGCATTCTTATAAGATAAATGTCCTCAAGATCCTCCTCGGATACACCGATTACAATTGCGCCTCGGTTAGCATTCATATCGACAAGACCCTCGTCTGCAAGACGCTGAAGCGCACCCCTGACGGGAGTCCTGCTCACGCCAATACGCTTTGATATGTCCTGCTCGACAAGACGAGAGCCTGCCGACAGCTTTCCTGAAAGAATCTGCTCCTCAAGCTCGTCGAATACCCGCTGCTCAAGAGTCTTCGATTCCTTATCAACTATCATAGTACCCTCCATTCTGCCGCACGGGCGGCATGGCGACTCTTTTAGTCGTGAATGATATACTTTCCGCCTGAGAGTCTGCAAGCAATTTCCTCAAGCTCGCCGTCGCTCATAACGGTAGTTCTGCCGTCCTCGTAGGCGTGGTCTATCTCGTGCTTCATATAGAGAACGATAGCGTCCTGCTTGGTGAGCATATCGTCACCTGTAAGACCGTAATTTTTGTTCACCCAGTATGCGATTCCCGCAAGTCCGGAGGTGTTGGAAATAGAAACCTCGGCAGGACGGTTGAGAATCTTCTCGGTGTCGAAGATGTTGTAAATCTCGGCGTCCTTCATAAGTCCGTCAGCGTGTATTCCCGCTCGAGTCATATTGAAGTGCGAGCCGACGAAGGGAGTCATAGGGGGAATTTCGTATCCCATTTCGCTCTCAAAGTACCTTGCAAGCTCGGTAATAACCGTCGGGTCCATTCCGTCGAAGGTACCTCTCAGCGAGGCGTACTCGATAACCATAGCCTCAAGCGGCACGTTTCCCGTTCTCTCACCGATGCCGAGAAGTGAGCAGTTTACGCCCGACGCTCCGTACAGCCATGCGGCGGTTGCGTTTGCAACGCCCTTGTAGAAGTCGTTGTGACCGTGCCATTCAAGCATCTCCGACGTGACGTCGGAATAGTGGTGCAGTCCGTATACGATGCCGGGAACGCTTCTCGGAAGTGCTACGCCTGCATAGGGTACGCCGTAGCCCATAGTATCGCACATTCTTATTCTTACGGGGATTCTCGCTTCTTTGGAAAGGTCGGAAAGCGCGTTTACAAAAGGCACGACGAAGCCGTAAAAGTCAGCTCTCGTTATGTCCTCAAGATGACATCTCGGACGGATGCCCGCGTCAAACGCCTGCTTTACGACTCCGAGATAGTGATTGAGCGCCTGTGAACGCGACATACCGAGCTTCTTGAAGATATGGTAGTCTGAGCAGGAAACGAGTATGCCCGTTTCCTTGATGCCGAGGTCGCGCACGAGGGTAAAGTCCTCTTTCTTTGCACGAATCCAGGTCGTTATCTCAGGGAATTTGTAGTCAAGCGCCATACATTTTTCAAGCGCCTCTCTGTCCTTTTTCGTGTAGACGAAGAACTCGCTCTGGCGGATAAGTCCCTTTTCGCCGCCAAGACGCGAAAGCATCTTGTAAATCTCAACTATCTGCTCAGGCTTGTAGGGGGCACGCGATTGCTGTCCGTCGCGGAAGGTGGTATCGGTTATCCAGATATCCTCAGGCATATGAAGCGGAACTCGTCTGTGGTTAAACGCAATCTTCGGAATTTCGTCGTAAGAATAAATCTCACGGTAAAGATTGGGCTCGGCAACGTCCTGAAGCGAGTATTTGTATTGCGACTGCTCAAGAAGATTGCTGCGCGGGCTTTTGAAAATCATTGTGTGGTCCTCTCAATAACAAAATTTGGCGTAGTCACAGAGAGAACGCAAAAGCGCAAAAAACTCTCTGTATAAGCCTCTTTTTCAAATTGTATACAAGAATACAATTAAAAATATAACATATTATACTATATGAAAAGGGGCTTTGTCAAGACATTTTTAAAAATATATTATTAGTAAAGCGCCGAGGGATAAAAAATAAGCACCAACGAGGCTCAGCCTCGTTGGTGCTTACGGGGTTCAAAATGAAAGGGGGAACTATCCGCGACCCTTGAATTCTGAACCGTTTATAAGAAAATCAATTGATACGTCGAAGTAAAGCGAAAGGCGCCTGAGCATCTGTACGTCTGGTGAGCGCTTGCCGTTTTCATAGTGAGAAAGCGCCTCACGGCTGATATTAAGGTCCATCGCAACCTTTAGCTGATTTAAGCCCCGTTGCTTTCTGATAAGCTTAAGCCCTAAAAGCCCACAGTTATCCTTCATACAATAAAATCCCCTGATTTTTTTAAAAATCTCTTGACTTTATTGTAACAAAATGTTACCATATTGATGTTACAATATGTAACAATTTGAGAAAGGAGGAAGAAAAATGGAAAATTCAAATCAGAAAAAGCCAATAGACTACGGTAAATACTACGAGGTGTATAAAAAATTGCCGAGTATTTTGAGTAAGATTCTTTTTGGTCTTATACTGATATGGGGCTTTGTCGAATTGTTGGTATTTAAAACGTATTTAGATTGGGATTACGTAAACGGCAAAGACGTATACGATTATGCATATGGGCTTATGGGATTTGATACGTGGTTCGGTGGATTTACGGTGTGGTGTTTAATTGCCGCGGTTACGGCTATTATTACCTACTTCTTCACTGCAATTAAAATCTCGCCCGTTGTAAAAAGCACCGACGCGCTTCTTGTTCTTGAGAAGAATAAGCGTGAAGATTCCGAGAACTAACACTAAAGCAGAAAAGACAGCCGAAAATTACGCACTCGGCTGTCTTTTTATAATTCCTTTATATCTTCCCCCAATAATTGCTTTTTCGGGGGTGCGGGGGAGCTTTTTGAGACCAAAAAGCTCCCCCGCGTATTCTTCTGCGTGTCTCTCTTACTTTCTTTCCTTGATCGACTTTGCGGCGAAGATGGGATAAATCTTCTCGGTGGGGAACTTAAAGCGTCTGTCGTAGGTAAGAAGACCGTTCTGCTCCTGCTCTACGTCGTAGAGCTGAGTATAGCAGAGCGCACAGCACTCTGGGTTCTCGCGAAGCACCGCGGTAAGACCCTCAAGGCGCTCAAGGAATTCTTCCTTGGTCGTAACCGACTTGCCGTAG
Organism: uncultured Ruminococcus sp.; assembly: GCA_964507065.1. GTDB lineage: Bacteria > Bacillota > Clostridia > Oscillospirales > CAG-272 > UBA1740. The sequence continues at coordinate 11,123 of CAZDON010000014.1, forward strand.
CCCCAGCCGTTTCCGTCCTCTGCCCAGGCAATTCCGCCGTACTCGCTGACGAACATAGACTTGGTGACGTCGTAGGACATTCTGTTCTTACCGTAACGGTAGTAAAGCTGGTCTGTGATAACACCCGTGTCGATAGCTGTAAATACCTTTGCGAATGCCTCTGGGTCCTGAGTGTAGTCGTGTATATCGTTGCAGCAGCCGAGCTGGATACCCGTAATATCGCGTACGGGAAGGCTTCCGCTGTTAATAACGCACGGACGGGTGGGGTCAATTGAGCGTGTCACGTCGTAAACGAGAGCCTGCAATTTTTCGCACTGATGCGCGCCCGTTTCCTTGTTATCCCAGGTTTCGTTAAAGGGACACCATCCGATAACCGAGGGGTGAGCCATATCGCGCTCCATTTCCTCAATCCATTCGGGGAGCATATTGTAGATATTGCTTTCATCAGTCCAGTTCCAGCCCCAGTTGCCCGTTTCGTCAAAGAGCATATATCCGAGCTTATCAGCGTGATAGAGGAATCTCGGCTCAAAAACTTTCTGGTGGAGTCTGGCACCGTTAAAGCCCAGTGCCATTGCGTACTCAATATCCGCGCGAAGAGCCTCGTCGGACGAAGCGGTATAAATACCGTCGGGATAGAAGCCCTGGTCGAGCACGAATCTGCCGAATACGTATTCTCCGTTTATGAAGAAGCCTTCCTTGTTCATCGTAACCGAGCGAAGTCCGAAGTACGCGTCCACCTCGTCGCATACGTCATCACCGTCAGTGACGGTAAGCTTAAGGTCGTAAAGTCTGCCCTGACCAACCTCCCAGAGATGCTTTTCGGAAAGGGGAAGGCTTACTGTCGCGCTATCAGAAAGAACCGTACACTCGCCCTTACCGACGACCTTGCCCTCGTAGCTTGCAACGGCGGTGAGCTTCTTGCCGAATGCCGATTCCGATACCTTGACGATAACCGAAGCTGAGGGTGTATTTATGTCAGTATGTACATTATAGTTTACAATATAGGCAGGATTTACCGCTTCAAGCCATACAGACTGCCATATACCTGTGGTACGGGTATAGAAGCAACCGTAGGACTCGAATTTCGTTGACTGCTTACCTGCAAGCTGCTTGCCGGAGCGTACGTCGTCAAACGCCTCGATGGCGATAAGCGCCTTGCCGTCCTTGACGTAATCGGTGATGTCACAGATGATGGGCGTGTAGCCGCCTCTGTGCTTTTTAATCATCTTGCCCCATACGTAGACGGTGGTTTCCCAGTCGCACGCATCTACGTGGAGAATCACTCTCTTGTTAAGAAAGCTCTTTGGAAGCTCTACCTCTCTTTTGTACCATACACAATTCATAAAATCGGTGTTTCCTATTCCCGAAAGCTTGCTTTCAGGGCAGAAGGGAACGGTGATTTTTGATGAGAGTGCATAGGAAAGCTGATAGTCCTTGTGATAGCCGACTCTTGCATTGTCTATCTCAAAATCCCACTCGCCGTTTAAGGAGAGCCAGTCCTTTCTCACGAGGTTAGGCCTTGGATATTCGGGCCTTGGAATTACGCAGTTTGCCATTTCAGATATCTCCTTGGTGTTTGTTTTTTATGGTTGATTGATTTTTAAAATACTGATAAAGATAGCAGGGTATCATTCCGTTGTAGAGCTTTCTTACCTTGTCCGCGCGCTTGCCGTAAAAGCGCTCGAATTCAGGGTGTGAGGTAATAATATAGCTCTGCCACGGCTCAAGGGAACGGAAGTGCTTGCCTATTTCGCGATAAAGCCCCTCTGCCTCACTCCTGCTCATAAGGCGCTCGCCGTATGGCGGATTCGTGACTATCGTTGCCCGTACTCCGTCCTTTCGTATAGTCCTTGCGTCCTGAACGAATGCCCGTACGGTATCGGCTACACCCGCGCGTCTTGCGTTAGCATCGGTAAGGGTGATACAGCTCTCGTCTATATCCGAGGCATAGACCTGAAAGTCGCATTTGCGCTCGCTGTCGTGCGCTTCCTCTCTTGCGTCCATGAAGCAGGCGGCGTTTATAAAGGAAAAGTCCTCGGCGGCGAATTTTCTCGTCTTACCAGGGGCGATATTTCTCATCATCATTGCTGCCTCAATGGCGATAGTTCCGCTTCCGCACATAGGGTCCCAGTGAAGCACGCCCTCTCTCGGACGGGAGAGCTTTACTATCGCGGCGGCAAGGGTTTCGCGTATGGGAGCGAGGTTTGCTTCCTTGCGGTAGCCGCGCTTGTGCAGAGGTGCGCCCGTGGTGTCTATCATAAGGGTTGCAAGGTCGTTAAGAATAAAGAATTCTATCTGATACTTGACACGCTCCTCAGGAAAGGTAAGAAGTCCGTATCTGTCTGACATTCTTTTCACCACCGCACGCTTTATTATCGACTGACAGTCGGGGATTGAATAGAGCTTTGATTTTATTGAATGTCCCTTTACGGGAAAGGCGTCGAGCTTACCGATAAAGTCATCCCACGGCAGAGAATATACGCCGTCAAAAAGCTCGGTAAAGGTTTCTGCACGAAATGAGCCAACCTCGATATATACCCTCTCGGCAAATCGCAAAAACACGTTTGACAGTGCTACCGCTTCCTCGTCACCGAGAAAGGTCACTCTGCCGTCTATCGTGGAAATTCTCTCGTATCCGAGAGCCTCGATTTCCTCACCGAGAAGTCTTTCAAGACCGAAAAGGCAGGTTGCAACGAGCTTCAGCTTCACAGTGACTTACCTCTTTCGGATAGATACTTTTCAAATATCACAGCGGTAAAGCCGTTCTTGTACGCCTGTGCTTCTTCCTCGGCAGAGCGGACGGTCCACGCGATTTTTGCCGTGCCGAAAAGACGAGATACCAGAGGTGCGGGGAAGAGTCTTGGCACGCTCTTATCAAGCGCGATAAAATGAGGTCTTGCGATAAAATTTAAAAGACAGCGCTGTATAATACGGTATTTTATACCTCTGTGCTTTTTGTCGTTGGTGTGCTTGCAAAGAAGAAAGCCGCGCGACGCACTCGGCAAAGCCTTTTTTATTCTTCCGAGAAGAATTGGATTAAAGGACTCTATAATATATTCACCGCGGTAGTCGCCAAGAAGCCTTGCGGTAGCATCGGCTACGTCCGCCGAAAGACTTTCGCCCTTAAGCTCGACTAAAAGCGGCACCTTGCCCGCGACGAGCTCCAGCACCTCACGAAACGTGGGCACGGTGTCGTCAGTGCCCGAAAGTCTGACCGAGGAAAGCTCCGAGAGGGTGTAAGCGTCGACTCTTCCCGATACTCCGCACACACGGTCAAGAGTATCGTCGTGAAAGACGACGACCTCGCCGTCCTTAGTAAGCCTTACGTCAAGCTCAATGCCGAAGCCATGCTCGACGGCGCGCGAAAATGCGGTGAGCGAGTTTTCCGCTGCATAGGAATCGTAGCCGCCGACAGTACCGTGAAGTCCTCTGTGCGCATAGTTTACGGACCCAAGCCTGCCAAGCGCCTGCCCGCCCTTTCCCGCGATAAGAAAAAGCCATACGGCAAAGAAGAAAAGCAGAATGCTGCCAAGCACTATTAAAAGAATAAAATACCACTCCATATATTTACCTCACGGGGCAGATTGATTTTTACCGTTAGTCGTCGGCACCGCCAAGCGACTCAAGCGCGCCTTGCTTTTGGGGCTTTGCATCTCCGTGCTTTACGAAGAACATAGTCACGAACGCAAGTCCAGCGAATATCGCTGCGTAGGGGAAGAATATCCACCAGCCGAGTGTGTCAATGAGAAATCCTGAGAAGATGGGCGTTACTATCTGTGCGGACATAGACGCCGTGTAGTAGAATCCCGTGTACTTTCCTACGTCGCCGTTCTTTGCAAGCTCAACGACCATAGGGAAGGAGTTTACGTTGATGGTTGCCCAGCCGATTCCTGCAAGAGCGAAGAGGGCGTACATTACAATCTCAGGCGTGCCTGCCTTTATAAACGATGCCGCGGCAAATGCTCCCGTGAGCATAAGAACTCCTGCAAGAATAGTCTTCCTGCGTCCGAATTTCGACGCTACGATGCCTACCGGCACGTAGGAAACGATAGCCGCGCCCTGCGCTACGAGAAGCGTTACGTTGTAGGGCACCTGAAGGACCTCTGACGCATATACCGAGTATTTTGAAGTCACCGCATTATAGCCGATATACCAGAGGGCAACCGACGCGAGAATGAGAATAAGCGAGATGAGCTCGCCTCTCGAAAGTCCTCTCTTTTCGGCAGCGTCAGCCTCGGCGGGTGCGCTCGCTCTGTCAAGTCTTTCATTCTCCGTATCCGCCTCGGCAGACCACGCCCTTTCCTTGACCGTCAGAATAAATGCGACGAGGGCGAGAATCATTATTATGCCGACCGAGATAAGATACGCGGAAAAATCGGTCTTGCCCTTCTCGTTGGTTTTGAAGATTATGGAAAGACCGAGCACGAGCATACCGCCTGCAGTACCCATAAGGTTGATAATAGCGTTAGCCTTAGAGCGAAGCGGCTTTACCGTTACGTCGGGCATAAGAGCCACCGCGGGGGAGCGGAAGGTTGCCATTGAAAGAAGCGAGAAGAGAAGAACCGTGATGAATGCGACGAGCGAGGGGATAAAGCCGAGTATCGACATAAATACTGCCGCAAGCACCGTTCCTGCGATTATGAACGGAGTGCGCTTACCGAGCTTCGTATTTACCTTGTCCGAGAGCGTTCCGAATATAGGAAGAAGAAATACCGCAAATATATTGTCAAGCGACATAATAGCGCCGCTCCATACCTGCTCCATATTGAATTTGTTCGTAAGAATAAGGGGAACTATCGTATCGTACGCCTGCCAGAATGCACTTATAAGAAAGAATGCAAAGCCTACGAGTATCGTGCGTTTGTAATTAAGCTTCATACGCCGCTCCTTTTACTATATAAAGTTACTTCATTTTACCATAAATGCCTTTTAATGTCAATAAAATATAATAAAAAGATTTCACGCGCAATATTTTATTAAAATGTGGGCGAGAGTGAGCTTGATACCGTCCGTTATCGCTTGACAATCGGGTACAAAGGTGGTAAAATAGAAAAACTTGATAAATTACACTGGGGCGTAGTGTGAGCTTGCCTAAAATACATTGCCGCCTGTGTGCCTTGAAATCTACCGAGAGGGGGAGTGCTCTATGCAGACTATTAAATATTCCGGAAGCTGCCCTGGCTTAAGCAATACGGGCTGCGTCGTGGCGCTCGGACTCTTCGACGGCGTGCATATAGCGCACCGCGCGCTCATTGAAGCGGGCAGACGCGAGGCAGATAAAATGGGGCTTCCTCTTGCTGTCTTTACCTTCCCCTCTGAAGCAAGGTCGCTTAAGAGCGGCGTGGGAAGGCTGTATTCTACAGAGGAAAGGCTGTCACTTTTCGAGGAGCTTTCGGTCGACGTGTGCGTACTCTGTGATTTTGACAGCGTGCGCGATATGACGCCTGAGGAGTTCGTTGACACGCTTCTCGTGGGACGTCTTGGCGCAAGGGTTGCGGTCTTTGGCTATAACTTCACCTACGGCAAGGGTGGCAAGGGTAACGCTGCCTCTCTTACCGAGCGGCTTTCCGCACGTGGCGTCTTGGCGCTTATGCTTGATGAAAAGCGGTATTTTGGTGAGGAAATTTCAACCAGCGCGATAAGAGGACTTCTTGACAGACTTGACCTTCGAGGTGCTGCAAGGCTTCTCGGCAAGGCGTACTTCATTACGGGAACGGTTGTCAGAGGCAGAGGTGACGGACGCACGCTTGGAATACCTACCGTCAACCTTGACCTTAAGGAGGATCTCTACGCGCTGCCTCACGGTGTATACGCTACCGCGGTGATGATAGACGGAGTGCCGTATCTTTCAATGACTAATATCGGCACCTGTCCTACCTTTGGGGCAAGGTCGCCTCACGCCGAGTGCTGCATACTTGGCTACGACGGAAATCTTTACGGTGAAAAAATTTACGTATATTTTATCGAGCGGTTGCGCGATGAGAAGCATTTTGAAAGCGCTGAAGAGCTACTTATGCAAATAAATATTGACAAAGAACGGGTTTTGAGTCTGGAAAGCGAGGAATTATGGCAGGAGCTTGGACTAAAGTAAGTGTCAAGGTAAGGACCTGTGACATAGAACGCGTAGCAAGCATTATAAGTATGCTTGACAGCGGTATTATGATAGAGGATTTCAGTGACTTTTCACTGAACGGAATGTACGGGGAGCTGGTTGACGAGAGCATACTTTCCGCTGACCGCGACCACGGCGCCGTGTCGGTTTTCGTGCCTGAGGAAAAGGAGCTTTCCACCTACACCGAATTTATAAGGGATAGGCTCTCCTGTGAGGCTATTCCCTTCGAGCTTACTCTTGACGGTGTGCGTGAGGAGGACTGGGCGGATAGCTGGAAGACTCACTACCGTCCCCAGAGAATAGGAAACGTCACCGTCGTGCCAAGCTGGGAGGAATACGAGGCTGAGGCGGACGAGTGCGTCATTCGTCTTGATCCCGGTATGGCGTTTGGCACGGGCACTCACGAAACCACGCGCCTTGTGATAAGGCTTCTTCAGCGCGTACAGCTCCGCGACAAATGCGTCCTTGACGTGGGCTGCGGCTCAGGTATTCTCTCTATCGTTGCGAGTATGCTCGGCGCAAAAAGTGTAAGAGCCTACGATATTGACCCCGTTGCCGTCCGCGTTGCCGAGGAAAACGTACTTGCGTGCGGACTTGACAATATCGAGGTCGGTATCTCCGACCTGCTTTCAGGAGTTAAGAGAATCGACGGTGGCTACGGAGTGTGCTGCGCCAACATCGTTGCGGAAATAATTATCCGTATGCTCCCCGATATTCATACCTATATCACGAAGGACGCTCCGCTTCTTCTTTCGGGCATTGTTATCTCAAAGGAAGAAGAGGTGTTACGCTGTGCCGCGTCGTGCGGCTTTAAGCTTTTAGACAGAGAACCCGACAACGACTGGGTTGCGCTCGTGCTCGGAAGAGGTGAGTGATATGCCGCGTTTTTTTATAAATGCAGATTCGGTTATCGACGGTATTGCTTATATAGAGGGCGAGGACGCAAGACATATCGCGCGCTCGCTTCGTATGGCGGTGGGGGATGAGCTTACGGTTTCCGATGCGCAGGGTATGGAATACGCCTGCCGTCTTACGAAAATCCGTGATGAGCGCTGTGAGCTTGAGATTCTTTCTTCCCGTCGCTCGCTTGCCGAAAGCCCCGTGAGCATTACTCTGTTTATGGCGTATCCCAAGTCGGATAAGCTTGAGCTCGTCATACAGAAGGCAGCGGAGCTTGGCGCGTCGCGCGTAGTACCCTTTGAGTCATCAAGATGTATAAAGCGTCCGAAGGAGGACAAGGCTGCTGCAAAGCGAGAGCGACTCAACCGCATAGCACGCGAGGCGTGCGGTCAGTGCGGACGCGCGTCGCTGCTTACGGTTGAAAATCCCATAAGCTTTGACGAAATGCTGTCACAGGCGAAGAGCTTCGACCTCGCGCTTTTCTGCTACGAGGGCGAGGGCACCGAGTCACTTCGCGATATACTCGATAACAGGGGGGCCGTGTCAAGTATATGCGTTATCGTAGGCAGCGAGGGCGGCTTCAGCGAGAGCGAGGCGAGGGCTGCCGCCGAGGCAGGTCTTACTATGACTGGGCTTGGAAAACGCATTTTGAGATGCGAAACTGCGCCAATCTACGCCCTCAGCGCGATAAGCTGCGCTACCGAGCTTTAAGACGGTTTTCGTGCCTGTCAGTTTTTGCGCATTTTTTGCCTTAAGGGACATTTCTAACAAATTGTTTACAATTTTTTTGTGCAAAAATAAAACTTTTTTTAAAAAACTATTGAAAAATGCCAAAAAATAGGGTAAAATATAGTACAGTATAAACAAAATGGAACTTGTGCTACCATCGAGCGCTACTTTCGAAAGGAAATTTTTTATGTCCAACAGATTGTTCCAGACGGTTATTCATCAGATGAAGGATATCCTTGGCAGGACTATAGGTGTCATTGATGAAAACGGCATTATAATTGCGTGCAGTGAGTCAAGAAGAATAGGTGAGTCCCGTCAGCGTATCCGCGAGGAGCTTGCGTACACTCTCGGCCCTGCGGTAATCGACGATTTCACCTACCGCTTTATAACCGCGTCGGGCAGAAACGATTGCATTGCGTTCGCCGAGGGTAACGACGGTGTTGCACAGAAGAGCGTTGAGATTCTTTCCGTATGCCTTGGCAACATCAAGAGCCTTTACGACGAGAAGTACGATAAGGGCAGCTTTATTAAGAACATTATTCTTGATAATATACTTCCAAGTGATATATATATTAAGTCAAACGAGCTTCACTTCGGCACTGACGAAAGACGCGCCGTTATAGTAGTAAAGTTCCAGAGCGCCTCAGACGTACCCCCATACGAGATTATTCAGAATATGGTCGGCGAGGATACGAAGGACTTCGTTATCAATATCAGCGAGCAGGATATCGTTATCGTCAAGGAGCTTGAGCGTCAGACTGATTCTATGGCGCTTGAGCAGTATGCCAAGGGCGTTATGAAGCACGTTCACGACAACTTCAGCGCAAAGGTACATATCGGAATTTCATCGGTCGTAGACAATCTTAAGGACCTCGCCCGCGCGTATAAGGAGGCGAGAATATCTCTTGAGGTCGGTAAGGTTTTCGATATAGAAAAGCCCATTATGTCCTACGAGAATCTCGGCATCGGCCGTCTTGTATATCAGCTTCCTACCACTCTTTGCGAGATTTTTCTTCAGGAAGTGTTCAAGAAGGGCTCGCTCGAGTCGCTTGACAGAGAAACTCTTATGACGGTGCAGAGCTTCTTTGAGAATAACCTTAACGTGTCCGAAACCTCAAGAAAGCTCTTCGTTCACAGAAACACTCTCGTTTACCGTCTTGAGAAGATAAGAAAGCTTACCGGGCTTGACCTTCGCGAGTTTGACCACGCGGTGACCTTCAAGGTTGCGCTTATGGTTAAGAAATATCTTACCAGCAAGCCTACCAAGTTCTAAAATCCAGCACTAATCTATATAATGCCATCGGGGACTGCCGTGACCAATGCGGCGGCTTCCCGATAACATTTTGTCAAAACGAATGAATAAGAGGTAAGGCTATGGAACAGTCGGTCGGGAGTGCAAGAACCAAAAAAATTATCGTCGCCGTATGTATCATCCTCGTGCTTTCCCTGCTTATACTTGCCGTAGCGCTCTCAGGCGGCGGTGAGCCCGATGAGGCGGCGCTTCGCGAGGCGATGGAGCGTACACCGAGGGACGCTGACTACGTTGCGGACTATTTTGACTACTGGGGATTTCCCGATTTTGATAAAAGCAAGCTTAAGGCTATCGAAACGAGATACGCTTCCTACTACTACAAGGAGCTTCCCGAAAAGCATACACTAGCAAAGGATGCCGCCACGGTCTTTCTTGACGAGCTGTTTGGCGTCATCGACCTTGACGACAGCGAGGTCGTAACGCAGGCGTACGCGGCGTGCTACATTTACGCCGTCGGTGATACCTACGGCTACTACCGTACCAAGGAGCAGACCGAGGATTTCGTCAGCGGTATGTCGGGCGAGTTCGTCGGTATCGGCGTCGTCGTAAGAAATGAAACTATAACGGGCATTCCGATAATTGAGGTTATCGAAAACTCACCTGCAAAGTCGGCAGGGCTTGCCGTCGGAGATTATATTATCGCAATAGACGGAGTAAGCGTTGTTGGCGGTGACTACGTAAGTGCGGTCAATACGATACGCGGTGAAGAGGGAACACCCGTTACCGTACGGGTGCGCAGAGGGGATACTGAGCTTGACTTTACTATGAACAGAGCAAAGGTCAGGGAGGTGACCGTCACGGCAGAGATGCTTGAGGGGAATATCGGTCATATCTCTATTTCGCAGTTCAAGGCAGGCACTGCTGAGGAGTTCAAGGAAAAGCTTGACTCGCTTGTCGGTGCGGGAGCTGTCGGTATTGTCTTTGACCTGAGAAGCAACCCTGGAGGATATCTTTCCTCGGTATGCGACGTGCTTTCGTACCTTGTTCCGACGGATACGCCTATCGTAAAGTTTTCGGGCTATATGAAGCCTATAAATGCCTACGACGGAACCGAGCTTGAGCCTGTCGATAACGTATTTCAGCTACCCTGCGCGGTAATATGCTCATACTACACAGCCTCTGCCGGCGAGCTTTTTACGGGAGCGCTTCGTGACTTTAACGAAATGGGAATTATAAAGGCTGTTACCGTGGGTGAGAAAACCTTCCAGAAGGGCGTTATGCAGACCACCTTCAGCGTCGGTGACGGAGATACCGTAACGCTTACTACGGCGTATTACTATTCGCCTCTGGGTGAGGCGGACGGTGAGGCGGGAGTCGTTCCCGACGTCGAGGTAGACAACGCGGAAAACTATCTTGCCGTTGCAATCGAGGAGCTTAACAAGCTCATAAATAACTAAAAATGTAAATAATAAATTACAAATATATACTAGGAGTAAATGAAATGGCAGAAACTAAGATCTATACACCTGAGGGATTTAAGGCGCTTCAGGATGAGCTTGATTATCTCGTAAACGTCAGAGTCGAGGAAAACAAGAAGGAAATATCCACCGCGCGTGCCTTTGGTGACCTCTCTGAGAACAGCGAGTACGACGAGGCTAAATCCGAGCAGGGCAAGATTCACGCAAGAATTGCCGAGCTTACCGAGATGATTAACAACGCAAAGGTTCTTGACGAGTCACAGATTGACGAGAGCAAGGTAAGCGTTGGCTCAAAGGTAGTGGTTATGAACCTTACCAGAGGAGTAGAGGTTACCTATCATATAGTAGGCTCATACGAGGCGGACCCTATGGCGTACAAGATTTCTGACGACTCGCCCATCGGCCGTGCTCTTCTCGGCGCACAGGAGGGTGACGAGGTTACCGTCGGCGGCTGCGCAAGAGAGCAGAAGCTCGTTATCAAGAGCGTGAGCCGTTCAAAGAACGATTAATCCCGAAAAAGACCCCAAAGAAAAGAGGACTTGAAAATGGCAGATAACAGGAACAGTAACCTGAGCGACACCAGTGAGCTTAAGGTAAGACGCGATAAGCTTGCCGCGCTTGTTGAGGCAGGCGCCAATCCCTTTGAAATAACCAAGTACGACGTTACCGCAACCTCGGTTTCGGCAAAGGCGGAGTACGAGGCGCGCGAGAGCCAGCTTATAAATGAGGCAGGTGAGGTGGTAGACGTTATCACCGTCAGCGTTGCGGGAAGAATGGTATCAAGACGCGTTATGGGTAAGGCGTCCTTTGCGCATCTTCTTGACGGCGAGGGCAAGATACAGCTTTACGTTTGCAGAGATGACCTCGGTGAGGAAGCATATGCGGGCTTTAAAAAATGGGATATCGGTGACGTTATCGGTGTATCGGGTATTCTTTTCAGAACCCGTACGGGCGAGGTTTCGCTCCACGTCAAGAGCGCGACGCTTCTTGCAAAGTCACTTCTTCCTCTGCCTGAGAAGTTCCACGGACTTACCAACCTTGAGCAGAGATACAGACAGAGATACGTCGACCTTATCGTAAATCCTGAGGTAAAGGATACCTTTGTAAAGCGCTCGAAGATACTCGCGCTTATACGCTCGTTCCTTGATTCAAGGGGATATCTTGAGGTTGATACCCCTATTCTGCTTCCTCTTGAAATCGGTGCATCGGCGCGTCCGTTCAAGACCCACCATAACACGCTTGATATACCTATGTACCTTCGTATAGAAACCGAGCTTTATCTTAAGCGTCTTATCGTCGGCGGTATGAACAAGGTTTACGAGGTGGGAAGAATTTTCAGAAACGAGGGTATGGACCCCAAGCACAATCCTGAGTTTACCACCATTGAGCTTTACGAGGCGTTCACCGACTATTACGGAATGATGGACCTCGTTGAAGACCTTTACAAGATGCTCGCCAAGGAGGTATGCGGGGATACGAGGATTACCTATCAGGGCATTGAAATAGACCTTGGAAAGTGGGAGCGTCTTACTATGGTTGACGCAGTTAAGAAGTACGCTGGCGTTGACTACTATTCCTGGGCAAACGACGAGGAAGCAAGAGCGTGCGCTAAGAGCCTTCGCGTTGAGGTACCCGAGGATGCTACCGCAGGCACCGTGCTCGTAGAGCTGTTCGACGCGTTTGTCGAGGACAAGCTCGTTCAGCCCACCTTTATCTACGACTACCCCGTTGAGAACTCGCCTCTTGCTAAGAGAAAGCCTGAGGACGGAAGATTCACCGAGCGCTTTGAGTACTTCATCAATTGCACCGAGTACGGAAACGCGTTCTCCGAGCTTAACGACCCCATCGACCAGCGTGAGCGCTTTGAGCGTCAGGTTGCAAAGAAGCACGCCGAGGACCCCAATACCACGGCAGAGGTTGATTACGACTACGTAACTGCGCTTGAGTACGGTATGCCCCCCACA
>CAZDON010000015.1:0-23157 GCA_964507065.1 uncultured Ruminococcus sp.
GAAAAAGAGCTGTCTCAAACGCTCTTAAATTTGCATTTGAGACAGCCCCTTTTTATGTGGCAAGACCCATTCGACTCGCTGCGCTCGCTCAGGGTGGCAATAAGACGCGATGCGTCTTATTGCCAATTAACATCCGTTTCATCCTTCGGCGGAAGCTCGGTTCCTACCTCAGAGGTTCTGATAACGTCAAGCGTGGTTAGCAATTCGATGTCAACAGTGGGGTTTTCGTAAATTTTCATCACGTTCACCTCTTTCAGTTATTTGCAGGGGAAACGATTTCGTCCCTGTACGCCTTGGCGCTGATGCAATAGGTGTAGAACTTCTCAACGAGGTCGGCAAGAGCCGTGTCGCTTCCTGCCTTTGCGAAGTCGTAGTAGCTGTTGATATGGAACGAGCCGAGCTTTGCTTCACCCTCGTATACGTCGATAGTTTCTATCATCCTATATGCAAAGAGTGAGATATCCGCGCAGACGTAAGTGGTGCCGCTAATTACTTCGCTTGCCTTCTCGTAAGGAACTACCGTCGTGCCTATCTTAAAGCTATACGCCGTAAGGTCGGTATTCTCTGCAAAGTAGAAGCGTACTCTCGGCGTTGAGTCGAGAATAAAGGTTACAGCCGAGGGCTGTCCGGGCATTTCGGTGGTAGTGCCGTCAACCTTTTCAAAGGTCGTGAGCTTGTTATCCGCGATAATTGCGTCAATTGCGCTGCCTACCGTAGCCGCGTTCGCTATTTCATCCTCGGTTTGTGCAAAGTAGGTATACGCGCTCTTGATATATGCAAGCATATCGCACACGAGCGTCTTTTCCTTAGTTGAGGTCGAGCTTGCGAGAAGCTTCTCTGCGTACTTAAGAGTAGAGAGCGTGTAGGTTGCGGTTGCCTCGTCACCGAATACTACGGTGAGGGTGATTTCCCTTGCAGCCTCTGCCGCGGGAAGCTCAACCGTGAGGTGATACTTGCTATCCTCTGCTACGAGGTCGGCTATTTTGTGGGTGGTACCGTCAAGGGTTATCTCGGTGAGGTAGTCGTTTTCGGGGATATAGACGTTAAGAATGAGATTCGAGTCAAGCGTGATGCTCGTCTGAGGAATGAACTCTACGACAGCCTCGGGAAGAAGTCCGTAGGTCACGGTGTCAGTACCCTCGGTGAGCTTCACGAATACAAGTCCGTTGTACTCATCGGTCGGCACGATAGCTTCGGCAGAAAGCTCAAGCTTCGTGTACTTGCCGTCAAGCTTGCCAAAGGTAAACGTACCGTCACCCGACTCCTTGCTATACATAGTGAACGCCTTGTCGCCCGTGATAATCTTACCGCCGTTTAAGTAGACACTTGCATTCGTGTTTGAGTTGCCAAGCGGGAAAAGGGTAATACTGTCGGCACTCGCACCAGTTATATCTATATTACAGTCGATAAACGTAACGCTCGGGTAAAGCGCTATACTATCCTTCGACGCGTGATTGATAGCGAACTCGGTAGCGCTTCCAAGCACGAAAAAGTCTACGTCAGAGAATGTGTAGTCAAAGGTCTTGCCCGTTGCGTTTGAGTTCGGCTTAAACTGAACGAGAGGCTTGTAGTAGGTGTTGATTCTGCCGTTGGTTACCGCAATTTCGGTCGGGAATACCGCCTCGTCGCCCGAGTCTGTCCATTGCTTCATTTCGGAGGGAAATAGGTACTTGTCGCTCGCGTTCGGTGCGGAAAGCGTATAACCGCCAAGGTCTATCGTAAGCAGACCCTGTATCTGCGAGAGATTGTTGAAGGACTCGCCGCTATCCATAGCAACGTTGCGCCTCATAAGAATCGTTACCGAATAAACGTCACCCGTATACTTTTCGCCGTCGTATACGTTTTTCTTAAGGTATTCCTTCGCAAGATATATAGCGCTCGTTTTCGACGAGGTCGACTCGTAGAAGTATCCCGACGCGTCAACGAACTCTCCCTCGTTGTCAAATATGACGAAGGGATAGTCGGTAACGCTCGAATATGCCTCTGGAATCGTTCCGTATTTTGTGACAAGAGATACGTCAGGCTCTGGTATAGTAAAGCTGAACTGGTTCTTTGCGCTGAATAGTACGTCTGACGTGTCCGTGGAATTAGCAGTCGATACGTACTCAACGTCAACCTCTCTTCCGTTCTCGGAGAAGTAGAGCATAGCCACCATTGACGTCTGATTGTATCCGTATTCCTTGTCCATATACTGTGGATTGATAAGGAACTGATTTACGGTGTGCCCTGCGTTGCAGAGTGTCGTTTTGCGTATAATATTACTCGGATAATTAACGTGTCCTGACAGAGTCAAAATTACGTTGGGATTATTATCAATCAGCGTATCAAATATCGGCGATGTTTCATCAGGCACGGTAGCATCAAGCTCAAGATAATAGTGAGTAAGGATTATAACTCTGTCGTTGGGGTGTGAGCTGATAATCCCGTTTGCCCAGTCAAGCACGTCGTTTTCAGGAGTAAATTCAAGGGAAACGACCATATAATCGGTGTCCCCGACCGTAAAGCGTTAATAGTAGTTCTTAAGACTTGTGCCGGAAAAGTAGCCTATATCCGATGTTGTGAAGCAGTCCTTAGATGCAAAATAGGTGTCGAAGTCGGCAGGCGCGTCGTGGCCGAGTCCCCACGTAATGCTGTAAGGTATTCCCGCATTCGTAAGACTGTCGTAAAGTCCCGATGCCAGCGCCCACTCGGCAGCCTCGCTATCCTCGGTAATGTCACCGACACCGAGAACTCGCGCGATGGATTTGTCATCCTTGTTATTTATTATCCAGTTGAAAATAGACGAGGTATAGGAAGTACCGTTCGTCACGTCGTAGTCGACAAGGAATTGAGTGTCGCCGATAATCGCGAAGGAGTACGCGTAGTCGCTCAGCGCGCGCTCTCTTTCAAAAAGAATGGGCTTCAGATCATAACCGTTGCCGCTTGCGTCAGTAACCGAGGCGCTTACGTTCTCATTCTCAAGGTCGTAGTAGAGCATCAGTCTTTCGTCGGTACTGTTGATTCCCGAGTTAAAGTTGCTCTTGACCTCATCGGCGGTAAGCGCGCTGCTGTAAAGCGCAAAATCATTTATTCTACCGTTAAAGAAGTATCCTTTTGATTCGGCGCGGAAGTCACGTCCAAGATAAAAGCTGTTTGCTGCCTGAATAAGCGACGCATCCGACTCGGCAAAGGTGTAGCCTGTCGTGTAGGATGTCACGAGCTCGCCGTTTACGTAGCAGGTAAATACGTCACCGCTCGCCGCCGTTTCGTGTGTGATAACCACGTGCGCCCATCCGCCTCTTACGTCTTTTCCAAACGAGTGTGTCATCTGCCTCTCGTCCTTCACGTTCGTATCGTGAATGTAGAGCTTCGGTTGCCCAGAGCTGTTTATAGCGAGGTTGATGTGTGAAAGCGTGAGATTAAGATAATTTCCAAAGATAGTGCCCTCATGTGACGAATCACTCGGCACGTATATGACCGCCTCGTAGGTCCTCGGCAGCTGCTCAAGGTCCTTTATAACGTGAAGACTGTTATTTACGGTAAAGTCCATTCCGCTGCTCTCGGTAAGTCCTTCCGTTGCCCCGACGGTGTCAGCGGCAATCGACGTTACCGAAAGAAAAGCGCTTACGATAACAGCAATAACGAGAATAAAAATAATTTTTCTTGTAAGAGCGTTTTTCATTTTGATTTCCCCTTATAAATATTAGTGGAACAATCAGTGAAAGGATATTCCACCATCACAATTTTATCATACGCCTATTGACACGGACTGACATAACTTGTATAATTATAGACACAATATGCAATGAAGCGAGGTCTTGTATGATTCAAACACAGAAAAAGGGTTTTTCCTTAAACGATACGGTAATAGCGAGCTATCATTATAATAAATACCGAAAGCCGTCTCATTTTCACCAGCTTGCCGAGATTGCCTATATACTTGACGGTGAGGTCACCGTGACGACGGGCGGAAGAAACGAAACCGCGCGCCGCGGAGATATAGTGGTTATTCAGCCGTTTCAATTTCATAGATATTATAGTGAGGAGGGAAAAAGCGTAAATCTTTGGCTTTTTTTATTCTCATATTCCATATTGATGAATATGGTAGAGGAGGGAGAGGCTGTATATACTTACGATAGGGCGGTATTTACGCCGTCCGACGAGGTAAGACAGCTGCTTGTTTCAAGAATGTTTGATACGGCAGAGGAGCCGCTTTTGCCTGACGTAAGGACCTCGCGCAGAATACGGTCCTTTTTGTATCCTGTATTTGACGAGTATCTGTCACTTGCGCGAGTTGTAAATGAATCGAAAAAGCTTCACGCCTATTCAATTCTTAAGGCGCTTGAATATATGTCGCACCATTTCAAGGAAAATATCAGCCTTAAGAGCGTTGCGCAGGAGATAGGATACAGTGAAAGTCACGTATCGCATAGCTTTTCATCGATGCTTTCGGTAAGCTTCAGGGACTGTCTTAATATGTTCAGAATAGAATATGCCAAAAAGCTGATTCTGACTACTAACAAGAGTATCGTTCTTATAGGTATAGAGAGCGGATTTAACTGTGAGCGCAGCTTTCATCGCGCATTTTTCAAATCAATAAATACGACTCCCGCAAAATACAGAGAAAAGTTCAAGGATTCTATGAGGAAATAAATCACATAGAACAAAGAAAGAATGAGGCACTAACAGGTAGCACCTCATTCTTTTTTATTTGCGGTTATAATAATTAGACCGAAAGTATTTTTGTTAGCCCCAGTTTACATCAGTTTCGTCCTGAGGGGGAAGCTCGGTTCCAACGTCTGAGGTTCTGATAACGTCAAGCGTAGTTAGCATTTTGATATCAATATCGGGATTTTCGTATATTTTCATTATATTTATCCTTTCTTAAGCCTTCCCTTGTGAGGGAAGGCTTTACACGGAGGGAGCAAGCCCCCGCCCTACAACCCCACGTAAATCCTTACTGCGGGTTAATAACCTCTTCTCTGTACGCAAGCGCGCTCTGGCAGTAGATATAGAATTTTGCGGTAACGTCGATTACGTCTGCTTTATTGTCTGCGGTGAAGCTTTCGCTTCTTACGTAGTCATAGTAGCTCTGAAGATTGAAGCTGCCGTTGATATCCGTACCCGAAATCGTGTACTCTACCGTACCGCACATCTTGTATGCATAAAGCGATACGTCAATATAGCTTCCGTCGGGCGCTACCGTCTTTTCAGCGACTGCGCCGCCCACCTTGAAGGTGAAGAGATCGGCGGTATAGTCACCCGAGAGGTAGAATCTTACCGCGGGAGTTGAATCAAGCACGAAGGTCGCGCTATCAAGTCCGTCGGTCACCTTTACAGGAGTCTGCTCCTTTACGCTGTTTGAGTAGTCGGCTCCGATTATACCGTCGATTGCCGCGCCTACCGTAGTAGCGTCTGCCGAGCCGAAGTAGGTATACGCACTCTTGATATACGCGAGCATATCGCACACGAGTATCTTGGTATTTGCCGTAGCGTTTGTATCCTCAAGAACCTTCTTCGCATACTTAAGAGTGGAAAGCGTGTAGGTCGCGGTAAGGTTTTCGCTGTCTACCGTAAACGATACTACGAGCGTAATTTCCTTTGCGGCAGTCTTTGCGTCGAGCGTTATCTCAAATTTTCCGCCGTTTGCGGTGATGTCATCAGGCGTGTAGGTGCTACCGTTAAGAGTAAAGCCTGTGAGATACTGATTTTCGGGGATATAAACGTTGAGGATAAGGTTCGAGTCAAGCGTGATGCTCGTCTTGGGAGTGAAGTTGATGCTTGCAGCCGCCTTGGGAGCGAGTCTGTAGGTTGCATTCGCGCCGTCCTCGGCTACCTTTATAAAGACGAGTCCGTTATACTCGGCTGTCGGTGCCGTAGCAGCTACGGGAAGAGTCAGCGTCGTATACGCGCTGCCCGTCTTAGTGAATGCGAAGCTGGAATTTGCATTTGCGCCCGTCATATCCGCAAAGGTAACCGTCTGGCCTGCAGTGATCATCTTACCGCCGTCGATCGTCGCGGTAACCTCCGCAAGCACGTTCGACATATCAAAGAGGGTAATCGCGTTATCCACCTTGGATACGTCAAGGGTGCAATTCTTGAAGGTCGCTCTGAGGAACTCGCTGACGTTATCGTTGTCAAAGGCATCGTAACAAAGAAGATTTGCGGTAGTAGCGCCCGAAATAAGGCTGATATTTACGGTATCGTAGGTAATGATAAATCCGTTGCCGCCTGTGTAAGTACCCCATGAGGTATTTACCGTTGCGGGATTCCAGGTGTTGAGTGCGATAAGACCGTGGCTACCCAAGAGAACATTACCGTTCTTTACCGTGATAGTAGTATCGTTCGTCGTCTTCTTCTGAGCGTAGAACATCGCTCTGTATCTTGAGTCGAACGTAAATCCGCCAAGGTCAACCGTAAGATCGTACGTCTGGCTAAGGTTGTTGTACTGCGTGCCCGCGGGGTTGGTGAAGTCGCGTCGCATAAGAATGACAGAACCAGAGCCTGCTTCCTTTGATGCGTGAAGCGCGCTTGCTGTGGCATCAATACCCCAGCTTGCATATGCGCCGACAAAGCTGTTGTTTCTGAATACTATGAAGGGATACTTCTGCGTGTCCCTGTATTCGTTGGGAATAGTGCCGTAGGCGGTTACTGCGTCATTGGGGATAAGGCTGTACTCGGTAGAGGAGTCTGATTTCTGCGCGAAGTAAACCTCGCCGCCGTCTGCGGTCTTGAAGGTGTCGTAGAAGGGAGCGTTATCACCCACAACCTCAAGGGTAGTAAGCTTGCCGTCCGCGCCCTCTCCGAATACCATTGAGTCATTCGCGCCGCCCTTGAAGAGAGTAATTATAGAAAGGTCAGCCGTGATAAGCTTACCGCCCATAATCTTAACCTCGGTGTTAAGCACGTTGTTTTCGTCGCCCGAATTGAATACTACCATATTCTTGTCGGTTCTGGTATAGCCCGAAAGGTCTATCGTACAGTCGTTGAAGCACATAACGGTGCGTACGCCGCAGGTGCTCGCATTTGCGGTCCAGGCGGTGTGAAGCAGGTCGCCCCAGAATTCTCCCGTGCTCGCAGCACTTTCTGATATACCGATATTAAGGGCGTCGAAGGTAATCTCGAATCTCTTTTCACCCGCGTCAGTTGCGGTGAATATCTGAGTGTCGATTATAGCAATCATACCCTCAAGGAGCGTACCGTTCGTAATAGTGATTTTCGTGGTATAGGGATTAGCGGGATAATTTGCAACGAGGTCAAAGCCCGTATACTCGTTAGTGAAGGTAAAGCCGCCAAGGTCAAAGCGAATATTGGTTGCCGCGCAAATTGATGCGGGAGCGCCGTTGTTCGTGTTCGTGAAATCGCGTCTTAAGAGTATCTGAGCCTCGCTATTAAGATAAGCCTCGCCGCTGACCGCGTTCTGCGCCGCGTAGGTTGCGTCTACCCAGGTTGCGTATGCGCCGATAAAGCCGCCGTCCTTGAATACTACGAGTGGGTAGGAGTTTTCGTTAGTATATTCGGAGGGAATAGTACCGTATTTGGTGGTGACGTCGTTAAGGTCAAGCGAAACGTCAAAGGTTACCGACTCGCCCGAGAGCGCGAAGGTATACTTGCCATCCGCGAGCGTTACTGACTGTGCCGTGCCACTTCCAACGATCTTGCTGACGCTTGCAAGCTGCGTCGTGTCATCCTTTACCGCAATACCTACGGTAATATTTTCGGTCGAGGTCTTGGGATAAAGTCCGCCGCCCGTGAAGGTTACGTTATTATTAGAGGTTCTTACGATTATATCGCCGTTGATAGCGCAAGCCTTTTCAATAAAGCTTCTTCCGAGGTAGCCCTGAGTTGCCGCGTCGAAGTGCCAGTTGTCGTGCTGAGCGAAATTAGCGTATGCCGTGGGGTCAACGATATCCGCGTAGGTGTCTGACGAGGCAAAGGCTGTCTGCTGCTCCTGTACGGCAGAGAGGTCTGCGTAGGCGTCGGAGGGAGTATAGACCTTACCGACGATGAAGGGCATATTAGCAGCACCGAGGTCGGTCCTGATATCGCCTGAAAGAAGCGTAAGCATTTCAGCGTACGAGGATGCGCCGCCGTTGTAGGTTTCTTCCTCGCCCTGCATCCACCACATGCCCTTTATTACGGGAGTGTAGCCCATACGCTCAAGCTCGGCAATAGCACTCTTCACGGTATTTATGAAGTTCACGTAAAGGAGTCCCGTCTTGTTGCCATCGGTGCTTACGGAGTATTTGGATATGTAGGACGGTGAGGTCCACGTGCCGTAATTAATAGCCGCGTCGCCCGTCGTTACGGGGTAGAGCGCCGTAGCACCCTGCGCGTACTTGATTACAGCGTTCATCTCGCCCGTATTACCGAGGATTTCTGCAATTCCAAGCTCAGCGCCCGAGGTTGATGAGGTATATCCGAAGCCTGCCTTCACGGGAGTGAAGCCCGTCTGCCATCTCTCGGAGTAGCCGTAGTAGAGAACGTTGTCAAAGCCGTTAGTGTATCTTGAGTCGAGCGCCTGCTCGGCAGAAAGTCCCTGACCGTAGCCTGCCGCGTTAGACTGTCCGCCGATGAGCCATACGTTGATTTCACCCTTGTCGGCCTCTTCGGGAGCCTCGGTTATGGTGAAGTCAAGCTGGTTGCACTCGCGGAAGAGCACCTCTTTTCCGCTGTTGTTAGCGGTCTTGTAGGTGGATACGTACTCAACGGATACGTCCTTGCCGCCGTTTCTGAAATAGAACATAGCGACCATGCCCGTCTGATATGAATAGGTTTTGTCCATTGCCTGCGGGTCGATGAGGAACTGATGCACGGAGTTGCCCTTGTCACCCGTGTCCTCGCGCACGACTACGTTGTTGTAGTCGATGTGTCCTGAAAGCACCATAATGACGTTCGCGTGCTTTTTCACCATCTCGTCCCACATCTCGTCGCCGTTGTTGTACTTAAGATAGTTCTCGTTCGTGGTGCCCGTGGGCTTGGGTGCCGCATAGTCGTCGCCGTCAAGCGTCGTGCCGTCGTAATTCATATATCCGTGCGTTGTGATAATTACGCGTCTGTGTCTGTTCTGCTCGATAACTCCGTTTGCCCAGGCGAGAATATCGTCGTTTGCACCGTATTCGAGAGCGAGAAGCATATAGGGTGTGCCCTCAACCTCGAAATTCATATAGTAGTTATACACTTCGCCGTCTACGTAGTAGCCCGTGATATTCTTAGTAAGGGTGGTCTCACCGCCGAAGGTCGACTGGAAGCCCGTATCGTAAGGACGCATAAAGTCGTGATTACCGCCGATAAGCGAATAGGGGATATTATTCACACCGAGAGTGCTCGTAATAAGCTCCTTTGCGTGTGCCCATTCCGTGGAAGCGGACGAGGTCGTACCGTCAGAGAGCTTGCCGTTATCAATAATATCTCCAAGACCGAAGACGTATTTCATCTTCTTTGCGTCGTAGTTGTCGACTATCCAGTTGTAAATATAATCGGTGTAGTTGGTGCCGTTTACCGCGTCCTGCCACATCATAAACTGAGTATCGCCGACTACCGCGAAGGAGTAATCGTAATCCTCTGTGGTGAAATCCTTTTCATAGAAAAGACTTCTCATATCGTAGCCGTTGCCCGATGCGTCGGTTACGATAGCTGAGGTAGCCTGCGTGCCGGTCATATCGTAATATGCAATAAAGCTGTTGGAATTGACGGTGGCACCGTTTTCGTACGCGTCCTTTACCTCGGCGGCGGTGAGTGCTCTGTTATGAAGCGCTATATTCTTGATTCTTCCCTTATACACCTGTGCCGTGCGGACGTCTCTGCCTAAGGAAATGGGGTTTTTGAGCTGAAGGTCCGCCATATCCATTGTGAAAACGTAGTTAGCTACGGTATAGGTGTCAACCGCCTCGCCGTCTACGTAGCAGGTGAAGAGCGTATCGTTTACCTTGGTCGTTTCGTTGTAAACGGTTTCTTGCGTAACAACCAGATGCACGAAGGCGTTGCGCCTTATATCGTAGTTGAATTTGTAATTAGTTTTGAGCGCGCCGTTTTCATATATGTAAAGCGAGGGCAGACCGCCTGAGTATATCTCAAAGTTTATACAGTCGCCTGAAGCGTTGGGGTAGTTACCGATAAGCACGCCCGGGCGGTCCTGCGACATAGGAGCCCATACGAGCGCCTCGTAGGTAAGGGGAGCCTCGGTGTAATCCTTCGCGGGGTAAAGAATATCGTCAGAGCTGGAGAATGCTCTGCCCTCGGAGGTGGTCCAATTGGTGTTGTGCGCGTGGTTGAGGTTTGCAGACTGGTCCTCGATAAAGCCGTCACGAGCCTGCGTCAAATCGTACGCGAAGAGCAAAGTCGTGTCGGTCGTGTCGTAGAAGGACGCCGCGTGGTCAGCCGCTACCTGAGTCGCGCTGCGCACGCCTGCATACATAGCCAAGTTTTTAATCTTTCCCTTGAAGTATTGAGGCGTAGCCCATGTACGGGTGTCGGTGCCTATGCAAAGCGTGTTTCCCGTGGTAGAGCCCGCAACACCGCTGGTGTTATACATATCGGTTACTCTATCAGAGCTTGTATTCGTCGCGGTTTCTACCTGTACGCCGTTAACGTAAAGCACGATAGCGCCCGTCGAGGTGTCAACCGTAACTGCAATTTTTGCATACTGGGGCGCGGAATTCGTTCCCATATGCGAGGTTATGTCATACGTAAGAGTCACGTCACCGTGCGTCTGAGAGTACACACGAAGATTTCCGCTTGTCATCATTTCAAACGAGTAGGCGTTCGTGTACGTTCCGCCGTCGTAGTTTGAAATAATACCGCCGCCTCGCGCGGTGTGATACTCGTCAGGCAGATAAATTTCCGCCTCAAGCGTAATTGAGCCGTTAGGCATTACGTGATCTTCCATTTTGTAGCAATCGGTTGCCGTAAACGACATTCCCTCAAGCTCTGCTGCGCCTGTGTTCAGGGTAAACGCGAACACCGCCGCAAGCAGCACGAGTGCCACGGCAAGAAGCATCAGCCATTTCGTGGAAAGTGTCTTGGTTTTCATAAGCTAGTCCCTTTCTTGTTAGATAATATTCATAAAACGGTATTGACATAAATACCACTCTATGCTACAATTATAACAACAAAAAATATGGAATAAAATTAACTATATACGCAAAATGTGTTTAAAACATATGGAATATTAACAAATGAGAAAGTATAAGAGCTTTAACCTGATTAAAAAGAACGACATCGAGGAGTTTTGTGGTCTCGAAAACGAAAGGCTGTTCTCACCCATTGCGGCAACACGCATATTGCCCCTTGAGGTAAGCTGCTTTGGTATTACGTATCCCGATAATAATTATTTTATCAAAAGGAGCCCCTCGCCCTGCTTCGTTTTTGAATACATTGAAGAGGGAGTCGGGTATCTTGAAATAAACGGACAGAGGTATAAGCTCGGCGCGGGTGACGCTTATATCATACACCCGGGCGATCACTGTACCTACTATGCGGACAAGAAGGATCCCTACAAGAAGCTCTGGATAAACTTTCGCTCGCCTATGTTTTTTGACGTGCTTGAAAGATACGAGGTAGAGGACAGGGTATTCAGAGGGGTTGACCTCTCCGAGTTCTTTGATAAAATATTTGCCACCGAGGAGCTTTCTCGCTTTAACGACGACCTGTATATTCCGATAAGCCGTATTCTCTTCGACGCGGTGTTTTATCTTGCGCAGCTTAGGCAGCGGGAAAAGCGCACTCACGAGCTCGATCTTGCGCTTCTCGTCAAGGATACGCTCGACCATTCCACGCTGACTCCGATATCGCTTGATGACATTGCGAAGCAATTTTTTCGCTCAAAGAACGATATAATAAGACAGTTCAAGTCAGCGCACGGAATAACGCCCTACGCCTACCTTATATCGCAGAGAATACAGCTTGCAAAGAATCTTCTCGTATCAACGAAAATGAGCGTCAAGGAAATCGCAAAGCACCTGTGCTTTTCCTCGGAATACTATTTTTCCAACTATTTTAAGCAGTACGTGGGAGTTTCGCCGAGAGGGTATAGGAATGAAAGAACAGATAAATGAAGCGTACGAATTTAAATCAGATATAATATGAACTCAATAATAAAGAGCGGAGCTCCGTGAAGCTTCGCTCTTTATTATACCTGACTGAAACAGGCGCTCAATTTTCATAGCGGTTTTTAAGAGGAGGGTCGTTATCGGTGATAAGCGAATAGGTATCTGGGCGTCTTTGCGACAGACGGGTTCTTCTCATAGAGGTGTGACCCGTATACCGCTCTGAGCCGTACTGAGGCAGAGGCTCTGCCTTAATGTCAATATCCGCAAAAATCGCGTCCTCGCCGTCACGCCTTGCCATAGCGACTACCTTGCCCATGTTGTCGACTATAACACTGGGTGAGTTGATTTCCCAAAGCGGCTCTGTCGCGGGAATACCCATTGACACGCAGAGGGTCACGCTGTTTTCATATGCTCTGGCGGGCACGTAGGTCATCTCGCAGCCCCACGTCGGGCAGACGATAATATCCGCGCCCATAAGGGCAAGCGTGCGTGCCGCCTCGGGATACTGAAGGTCCCAGCACACCAGCATTCCTATATTGCCAAAGGGCATTTCATAGACTTTATATTCGTTGCCCGCCTCGGTGTATTTTTCCTCACCGGCAGGCAGATGAACCTTGTGATATACACCGACGATTTTGCCGTCGGGACCGCATAAAACGGCAGAATTGTAAACCTTACCGTACTCCAGAGTATGTAATCCGGCTACAATGTATGCACCGTGCTTTTTGGAAAGAGATAAAAATTTTCCTACAAGCTCGCCGTCAAGCGTGCAGGCGAAATCGGCAAAATCATATCTCGGATCAAATGGCTTTACGAGTACGTTCCACGCCTCTATGGTAACGAGCAAATCCACACCCTGTGAGAGCACCTCGTCCATTCTTCTGAGCTCACGCTCGTAATATTCCTCGCCAAGCTTAAGACAGTACTCTCTGTCGTACACGCCTGGGTTATTCACATCGTAATCAAAGGGCTGCTTTGACTGAAACGCACAAATTCTCATTTTCTCACACTCGCTTTGCCAGCGTAGGTAAGTCCCACACAGTCAATAATTTTTTTGCCGTCAAAATCTATATCCCTGTATACGTCGTGCTTTTGCGCAATAATAATCACGTCACATTCATCGAGCACCACATTCTTCGGCAGGTTGTCTATTCCGTCAATTCTTAAAAGAGTGGAGTTAGGCTCGTTTGCGAGAACTCTTATACCGCGCTCTTTAAGATATCTGTATATCGCAATACCGCTGCTCTCTCGGCAGTCCTCACAGTTTGCCTTGTAGCTAAGCCCAAGAATACCGACGCTCATACCGTCCTCACGCAGCGCAAGCGCCCTCTTTGCAACGAAGACGGGCTTTTCGTCGTTTATACGCCTTGCCTCGTGAATAAGAGACGCACCCTCACCAAATCTTTCAATAAAGAAATAAGGATCGACCGCTATACAGTGTCCGCCAACTCCGCTTCCCGGGGAGAGAAGCTTGCACCTGGGGTGCCTGTTAGTGAGTCTTATTACCTCAAACACGTCGACCCCCTCGGCATCACACATCATAGAGAGCTGGTTGACAAAGGCAAGCTCAACGTCTCTGTGGGCATTCTGAGTCAGCTTTACAAGCTCGGCAACCGCCGCGGTGCATAAGTCCTTATCCCCGTCGCATATCAGGTCGTAGACGGCCTTGGCGCGCTCTGCTGCCTCGGGTGTCATACCGCCGAGGACGCGCGAGTTCGTTTTGATTTCGTGAAAAATATTGCCAGGAAGAATTGATTCGGGACAGTAGCAGTAGGAAAGCTCCGCGCCGTCTGGCATACCGTCCCTCAGAATCCTGTAAAGCCTCTCGTTTGAGCCGATCGGCACGGTTGATTCAAGTATAACGAGGTCGCCGTCCTTGATATAGGGGGCAAGCTCCGAAAATGCCCGCTCCACGTACGAGATATCGGAAGTGCGGTCCTCGTTAAGAGGGGTTTGCACCGTAACTACGTAGGTGTCGCTGGGGGTAATCGCATCGCTGACGAAAAGCGTTTTGTCGAGCACCTCGCTAAGCGTATCGTTGAGCGTCGGCTCGGTGTAGGAGTAGCTGCGTGATTCAAGCGAGCTCAAAAGCTCTCGGTTTTTGTCAACGCCAAAAACCGTCACACCCGCCTTTGCAAAGGCGCACGCCACGGGAAGTCCCACGTATCCAAGACCAATGATTGTGATATTCATTCCTCGCCACCTCTTTTATCCGCAACGCCAGCAGCCTTGACGCGCCGGAATAATGCTCGTATTATATGTCGGTAGAGCCGATTTTAGTTACCCTGCCACCGTAAGAATAATATATGCTAACGGTGTTATTATGTATATATTGGTTTACAGATGGGCTCTTTACGTCGCCAGGGTTGTTGCCGTAATAGGTTATCTTATCAAGGTCGCCGCCCGCCTTATAGTAGAGCGAGCATTCGCCTATTTTGGTTGCCTCGTACCGCGACTTTGAGTAGTTGTACTCGGTGTAGTAGAAGTACACGTCGCCGACGTGATCGATAAGGTCGCTTTTTGAGCTTTCGTATCCGTACTGTATCAGGGTGCCTGAAATATACTCGGGTCTCTCGCCGCGGAAGTCGTATCTGACGCTGTACTGACCGATAGACTCTATTTTTCCGCTGTAGTTGTAGCTCACTCGGTCGCCCCCGAGATATCCGAGTCTCTCAGGGTGGTACCAGTCGTTCCTTGCTTCACCGTCTGACTCATAATAAAATCTGCTTCTCTGGTCGACGAAAAATCTCGTCCTGCCGACTCTGACTAAGAATACTATTCCGTCGGAAACAGCACCGATATCGGGACGAATCGCGAGATTTCTCTCAACTAGGATAAGCGGTGCGCCAACCGTTTTAAAATCAATTATAGGATATATCATAGCCTCAACCCTTCGTTTTTTTAAATTATAACATTCTATCGGGCAAAAGTCAATAAGCACATACTTGACAAGGCGCGCCCGCGTGTGATAAAATTTTTGTAATAACTGCTTTGGGTGACGGATAATGATTAATTACGATAATTTCTCTTTATTTGAATATGAGCTTGCGGCAGACGGTGTCAGGATACTCGGCTTTCGTGATGAGGTGGACTCGTCCGAGTTTACTACCCTGTATATTCCCGAGGGTGCTGTGTCGATAGGTGAGGATGCTTTCTTCTCGGAAGAATTCGGGGCTGTGCATTTTCCGAAATCTTTAGTAGAGATAGATGAGTGCGCCTTCTCTTATTGTGAGTCGCTCCACAGTGTGACCTTTGACTACGATTGCAAGCTGCGCCGTATCGGGAGAGAGGCGTTTGAGAATACGAGAATCGATAAAATAAAGCTTCCGACGAGTCTTGTGTCGATAGCAGAGGGCGCGTTCATTGACTGCGTAGCTCTTGAGGACGTGAATTTTATTGAGCTGACGAGGCTCAGGACAATAGAAAGCGACGCGTTCTATAATTGCAGGTCGCTTCGCTCCGCGATACTTCCGACGGGGCTTGTCAGGCTTGGTGACAGCGTGTTTTCGGGCTGTATCTCGCTTGTGACCGCCTCGCTTCCGTCGACTCTCGAGGAGGCAGGCTGTGAGGTCTTTTGCGACTGCACGTCGCTCACCTCTATCATCGCCGATTTCGACAAAATACCTTTTTTCTTCGACGAGGATTTTCTTGAGGGATGCGGGGCAAGGGTAGAGCTTTTTGGCAGCAAGCACACCCCGATGTCACAGCTCGTTCTTAAGCCCTATCCGTATGCGGAGGGGAAGTATACTCTCGTTGCGCCCGTTAGCAGAAATATCACGAGGCTAGATCTTCACCCCGATATCGTGGATATTGCACCGCGCGCATTTATGGAGCATCTTGAGGTGGAGTCCTTCCGTGCAAACTGTCCGTATATCGTAATAGGCGGCGAAGCGTTCTTGAACTGCGCCTCTTTAAAAAGCGTCGAGTTTACCGACGGTACGGTGTGTAAGGACGCCTTTGCGGGCACGGCTGTGAAGCACGCAATTATAGCCAGAGGCGCCGAGTGGGGTGCATACAGCAACAGCTCGGTTACGTCGTTTTCTCTTTCGAGGGACTTTAACGATACCTCGCTCTCGCCCTACGTGCTATCGGGAACCAGACTTACCGAGGTAACCGTACCCGATAAAATCAACACGGTGGCTCACCACGCCTTCTTTCAGTGCGTAAGACTCCAAAGAGTGGATCTTAATCGCGTCAAAACCATTTCGGATAGCGCCTTTGAGTTCTGTACGTCGCTTAAAGAAATAATTTTTCCGAAAAACAAGGTTCTCGTCTGGGATAATGCGTTTAAGGACTGCCTTGACCTGCCCCTTGTAGAGATACCCGAGGGTACGAATATCGCAAAGGGGATGTTCGCAAGCTGCAGGAGTCTTAGTGACGTTATAATAAGAGGTAAGCGTAGTTACGTACACGCGGATGCCTTTTACCTATGTCCGATAAGGCGGCTTGAGCTTCGTGACAGCTTATCGTCGGAGCTTGAAAAATATATCCCCGATATTCTTTCGGGCAGCACTCTTCCTGAGGGAGAAAGCATAATGGTGATATTTAAGGATAAGACTATCAAGAAAACCAGAATAAGACGTAATTTTTGGGAATGAATTACGAGGATAATATTATGATTTTGCAAACAAAACGTCTCATTCTTCGCCCCTGGAGCGAGAATGATGCAGAGGATTTATTTATGTATGCAAGCGACACTGAGATAGGACCGCCTGCAGGCTGGCAGCCGCATACGAGCGTGGAAAACAGCCGTGAGATTATACGTACGGTGCTGTCATCACCCGAAACCTATGCCGTCTGCCTTAGGGAAAGCGGCAGACCTGTTGGAAGCATAGGCTTCCACCGCGCCGACCTTGCCGAGCGTGACGATGAGTACGAGCTCGGCTACTGGATCGGCAAGCCCTATTGGGGTCGGGGCCTTATTCCTGAGGCGTCACGCGAGATGCTTCGTCACGCCTTTCTTGATCTGGGTATGGAGCGCGTTTGGTGCGGCTATTACGACGGAAATGAGAAGAGCCGCCGAGTGCAGGAAAAGCTCGGCTTCGTCTATCATCATACCACTGAGGACATTGAGGTAAAGCTTATGTGTGAGGTGCGCACGGGTCACGCGATGCTTATGACGAAAGAGCGCTGGGAGGAGCTTAAGGAATAAGAGTTCTTCGCAAGCTTATTTGCAATCACGCTTAAGTGCATTGAATGAATCAAGGGGGAAGTATGGACAAAAATAAAGAAGCATGGGAGCTTTCGCGTATAAAGGCGGTTATGCTGGGTCACGCTGTGGCAGACTCGCTGGGTGTTCCCGTTGAGTTCAAGTCGAGAGAAGAGCTTGACCGTAGTCCTGTCCTGAATATGATGGGCTGGGGTACGTATCCCGTGCCTGAGGGTAGCTGGTCGGACGACACGAGTATGTCACTCGCCGCCCTTGACAGCCTCGCTTTGGGTAAGATAGATTACGACGAAATTATGAGAGGCTTCGACGCGTGGTTATCTTGTGGCGAATATACTCCCACTGGCGAGGTGTTTGACGTCGGGGGAACCTGCCGCGACGCAATTCACAGATATCGCTCCACGGGCTGTGACGCTACCGCCGCGGGCGCTGATACCGTATACTCAAACGGCAACGGCTCGCTTATGCGGATTCACCCTTTCGCGCTTTATCTTTATTATAAAGGTAATGCCGACGAGGCGTATATGGACGTTATCCATAAGGCGTCGGCTATGACGCACGCACACGAGCGCTCCTTGATAGCCTGCGGAATATACGCGTTCGTTCTGTGGGAGCTGCTTGATAATCCCGACAAAAGCTCGGTCATCAAGGGTCTTGGGCGTGCTTTGGAATATTATAAGGACAGACCTGAATTTTCACACTACGACGGAATGCTGATGACGAGAATAGGACGCATCTGCGAGGAGCCGGATAACGACGGACTTGTGTGTGATGTGAGTAGGGAAGAAATTAAAAGCTCAGGATACGTAGTTGATACGATTGAGGCGGCAATTTGGTGTCTTTTGACAACTAACAATTACAAATCCTGCGTATTGAATGCTGTAAATCTCGGAGAAGATACCGATACCGTTGGCGCGATAGCAGGCGGACTTGCAGGAGCGCTATACGGACTGGAGGATATACCAGAGGAGTGGCTTCATACCCTCAGAAAAAGAGAATACATAGAGAATATGTGTAAGAGTGCGTACGATAAATGGCGTGAGGTGAAATAAATGAAGAAAATACTTAAATCAATACACCCCGATGACGATTTTCACTATGAAAAAATGGGGCTGAGAAGAAATACCGTCGAGCTTTGGGAGGACGGCTCACGCGTAGACGGAAGCCGTGGCTCTTACGAGTGGTGGTATTACGATTCGCACTATCCTGACGGAACGGTGCTTGTACTCTTCTTTTATTCCAAAATGCCGATAAACGTCGACGGGCCGATAAAGCCTATTGCTACGATGGAGCTTACATTTCCTGACGGCAGGAAGCTTTCCGAGGAGGTCTACGCATCGGTAAAGGATAGCTATTATGCAAAGGATAAGTGCGACGTAAGAATCGGCGAGTGCTACTGCCATGGAGATCTTAAGCATTACGAGGTCGTATTCAAGGGCAAGACGCTGACGGCAAATTTTACGCTTGACGGAACAATTCGAGCCTGGCGCTCCCAGACGGGAAGCATCTTCTTTGGGGACGACGAGGAGCATTATTTTGCTTGGCTCCCCGCAATTCCCGAGGGCGTTGCCGTGGCAGACGTTACGTACGACGGAGGCAAGAAGCTACATCTTGAGGGCTCAGGCTATCACGATCATAACTGGGGCAATATCTCTATGCTCAAGCTCATGCACCATTGGTATTGGGGCAGAGCAAAGATAGGTGATTATAAGGTCATATCATCCTGGATAACCTCAGCGAAGAAATATGGCTACCGTGACCACGACGTCTTTATGATAGCAAAGGGCAGCGAGATTCTCGGTGACAATTCCAACCACACCTTAAGGTTTATTCCTGAGGACAGATATATTGATGAGCTTACGGGCAAGCCCGTGTATAACAGGGTTATATATGAGTACACGACGGAGTCGGGCGAGGAATACCGCATAACCTATGAAAGAAGCGGTGATATCAATAAAACCAGATTCGTTGACGTTCTTCCGAAGCCTCTCGGAATACTTGCGAGGCTTATCGGCTTTGACGGTGGATATCTGCGCTTCGAGGGCACCGCTACCGTCGAGAAATCCGTGCACGGTGACACCGTTGAGCGCGTCAGCGCTCCTGCCGTGTGGGAGCTTATGTACTTCGGCAAGGCATGCGCCGACGAGAAATACAGAGAAGCCCGCAAAAAGAATTAAGGCTGTATTTGAAAGGCAAAGAGGCTAGCTTGATTGATAAAAAAGAGCATAAAAAGGCGGAAATTCACGAATTCTGCCTTTTTTGTAGTATAACTGAAATAATAAAGAGCGGAGCTCCCTTGCTTTCGGGGAAACTCCGCTCTTTTTCGGTAAATCTCGAATGAAGCAGCCTCTTATTTTATTTCACCGAATATTGCCTGCGCCTTTTTCAGCGAGGCGGAAATTACCGCGTCCATATCGTAATACCTGTACTCACCGAGGCGTCCGCCGAAAATCACGTTTTCTTCACCCTCGGCAAGCTTATGATACTGCTCGAAGAGTGCATTGTTCTTTTCGTCGTTGATAGGGTAGTACGGTTCGCTTCCCATCTGCCATTCGGCACTGTACTCGCGGCTTATTACGGTGCCTGAGATATCATTTCCGTGGGTGTCCTTTCCGAATTCAAACCACTTGTGCTCAATAATTCGGGTGAACGGCGTTTCTCTGTCGGTGTAATTGACTACCGCATTTCCCTGATAGTTGTCCGTGTCGAGAAGCTCTGTTTCAAATCTTACCGAGCGGTACTCCAAAGGACCGTAGCAATAGCCGAAATACGCATCAATAGAGCCTGTAAACACAACGGTGCGTGCGAGGGAGTCAAGCTCCTTTTTGTTTTCGAGATAATCAACGCCAAGCCTTATATCCGCACCCTTTTGCATTCTCGAAATCATTGCCGTGTAGCCACCCTTGGGTATTCCCTGGTACGCGGCGTTAAAATAGTTGTTATCAAACGTAAATCGGACGGGCAGGCGCTTGATAATAAACGAAGGCAATTCCGTGCAGGAGCGCCCCCATTGCTTTTCGGTGTAGCCCTTTACAAGCTTTTCGTAAATATCCTTACCCACGAGGGATATTGCCTGCTCCTCAAGATTTTGAGGATTCGCCACCTCGGCGGCATCTCTTTGCTCGTTTATTTTTGCGCGCGCCTCGTCGGGTGTAACTACCCCCCACATCTTGTTGAAGGTGTACATACTGAAGGGCAGGGAATAAAGCTCGCCCTTGTAATTAGCAACGGGAGAGTTTATGTAACCGTTAAAATCGGCAAATCGGTTGATATACTCCCATACGAGCTTATCGTTGGTATGGAAGATATGTGCGCCGTATTTGTGAACGTTAATTCCGTTCACGTCCTCAGTGTAGATGTTTCCGCCTACGTGGCTTCTCTTGTCTACCATCAATACCGATTTTCCGTTTGCGATAGCCTGCTGGGCAAACACCGCGCCGTACAAGCCTGCGCCGACGATTAAATAATCATACATACTCTTACAGTTCCTTTTTTAATGCGTAAAAATCCTTAATGGCCTTCCAGCCCAGCTTAATAATTTTTCTGATATTTATAGAATTTTTTCCTTTTGTACGTGGCTTGAAGCTGATTTCGTTGAATTTTACTCTGTCCTTATAATGAACGAAATAAGTCGTCATCATTATGTTGGGGAGGTTGAAGTCTGGCTTAAGCTTGTATACGTACTGCTTTACCTTTTCAGCCCTCATAAGTCGGAACGGCGCATTTGCGTCGGGCACCTTAACACCGAAAATGAATCTCACGAGAAAGCATACTACCCTCTCCACGAAGGCTCTTGATGCTCCGTCGCCGCGCTTGGTTCTGTTGCCTAAAATAGCGTCGTAGTCGTTTCTTTCCTCGTAGAACGCATCAAATTCATCAGGATTCGTTTGACCGTCCGAGTCGGTCTGGAATATCCAGTCAGCACCGCTTTTTATAGCGTAATCGTATGCAAAAATGACGGCAGGACCGTGACCGCCGTTTTCCTTCGTAAGCGGAACGAAGAGCGGATGCGTCTGTGCGTATTCCAGCATCATCTCATACGTCTTGTCCTTACTTCCGTCATTTACAACGACAAGTCGTGACTGTCCGTTTTCGTTGTGTCTTTCGACAACGGGATACCAGGCATCTAATGTGGATTTAATATTCGCCTCCTCATTGTATGCAGGCATTACAATATATAAAGTGTCCATCGTGTACTACCTTTCTGATCTAACGTATATAAAATAGTTTTCGCATTCCTTCAACTCATAAATGCCAAGCGTTTCGTATTCGTAGTAAAACTGATTGGCTAATATCGTGGTTTTAGATGGCTCATCCTCTGCGGAATCCTTCGGCTTCGGAACTACTATATAATCCGATGGGTGCGCATTAAGCTCATCAATAAACTGACGGTATATTTCGTCACTGACCTCGATTGGAGGAGTTTGGTAAAAAAACTTGTTTTTCGTCTGTCGGCTGGATTTAAAGTAATAAGACACTTTATTTCCTATAACCAAAACGTCATCGTCCTCATCCGTGACGTCAAGAATGTATTCAAGCACCTCGTCAGACTCCTCGTCGCTCTGCTGCATAAAACGAGCGAGGCTGGTCTCGGGATTTAATATTACGCTGCCCAAGCATAAAACGCAAACAAAAATTAAAAGATATTGCTTCACTGTAGATGCTTTTACATTCTTCGCCTTTGTTAAGAAAGCTGACACGCATAAGACCGTAGGTATAACGAAAAACGGTATCAATACGATTCCGTAATGAGGATATGCCCTTCCGCTGATTGCGGCAGATAAATAGGTAAAGAGCAACGATAGCATGTTTATATGAAGTATCCGATTCTTATAGTGATCGAAAAACGAATAGATTATAAAAAAGCTTGCTATCGGCGCAAAGCCTATACAGTCAAAAAGGAAGGTGATTATTCCCGATTTCGAGGAAGAGTCCACGTATGAAAAGTTAAAGAGAAAATAGTAGCTTATCATTTCCCCAAAGGAATTGGTTGCCAGCAAATAAATAATAACGATGACGCTCACTGATGCAAAGCCTGCGAGAAACAAAAGGATAGCCTTGTATAATTCCGTGAGTCGCTTGTTTTTAATAAAAAAGATAACGACGGGCAACAGCAGACCTATCCACGAGCCCACCAGATTTACTCTTAAAAAGAAGGCTACGGCAAATCCAACACCTATGACGACTATGTGCCAGTTTTTATAGCTTTCTTCCACGAAGAATTTGCAAATAAAGTACAAAGACAGAGAAATCCACGGAAGTGCATACTCCTCAACAAGATTTCCGCCCTCGAAAAATTCCTCGGTGCATAACAGCAGTACTACCCCTATCGTAAAATAAGCAACGCAGTCGCTTTTTGAAAAAAGCTTGCATATTTTGTAGAAAATAAGCGCTGTGGCAAAGGTATTAAGAATCTCTATAATCCAAACACCGACATGGTTTCCGAATCCAATTACAAAACCGAAAAACTGAGTGAAATACAAGAGAATTCCCTTGTGATCAAACAAATCCTTGTACGGAACCGCACCGTTATACATAGCTTTACCGATGTATAGAAATACGGAGGAATCCGTCTTGGGTATTTCGTGGTTAAAGGGACAAAGGTCGAGAATGATTGAGAAAAGAAACGAAATAATGAAGCAGACGATAGCAGGAGTTATCCTACTGATAGCCTTGTGGTAGGGCAGCTCGCACTCGGTGCATTTTTCTCTTGCAAATGCGATAATACACAGGATTATTAAGCCTAAGGCATAAAATAGTTCCATAAACATTCCTTCGTCACTTAAAACTATTCCACAAATCATATTAAAAGTGAAAAGCTGTATTTTTATTATTATACAATAAATTATCCAGTTTTTCAATATTTTCAGAAAATATTATGAAAGGCGTATGTCGCCCCACCATCCACCGCACCAAAAGGAAAGAACTCAACCCACCAAAAAGGTGATTTGAGTTCTTTTG
>CAZDON010000016.1:0-22439 GCA_964507065.1 uncultured Ruminococcus sp.
TCTTCAACCCTTGGCAAAAGACGCGACGACGAGATAAGGGCGAGGCTCAAATCGACGCTTGACGCTATGACGGCAGAGGAAAAGAGCTCGCTTATTGCCCTGACGGATAAAATCGAGCAGTGGCAAAGAAGCGACGACACCGACGAGGCAAGAGCAACTCTGCCAAAGCTCACGCTCGACGATATTCCCAAAGAGCCCGAAATATTGCCAACTACTATTTACAAATCAAGGGGTTCAACGGTGATTCACACCGACTTTCCCTCTCGCGGAATAACGCATTATCATTTGTTGTTCGACGCATCAGACCTTAGCGGCGAGGAGCTTTTCCTGCTTACTCTCTTCTTCGAGCTTATTGAGAACGTCGACACCGAGCATTACCGTGCTGAAAGGCTGCAAACGCTCATCAAATCAAACCTCGGAAGATTATCAGGCTCGGTGGTTACCCTGGGCGCTCCCTGCGAGCCGAGGTGCTATGCAAAGCTTACCGCGAGTATGCTCGACGAAAAAAGAGGCATTGCGGCAGAGCTTATTTCCGAGATTCTTCTTTCATCAAAATTCGACAGCAGAGAAACGATATCCAAGCTTATTCGCCAGATTTATATCGACACGAGAGATTCGATTTCTCAGTCAGGGCATACGGTTGCGCTGAGCCGTGCCTCTGCATACGTATCAAGCGAGTCTGCCGCAGGCGAATATATTGACGGAATTGAGTTTTACAAGCTCATTCGCGAGCTGGACAAGAGCTACGCCGGCGGGGCAGATTCACTTTCCGCAAGACTCACCGCTCTTGCAAGGCGTGTATTTACCAGAGATAGAATGCTCATCTCTTACGTCGGCACGCGTGACGATGAGCTTACGGAGAAGCTGGCAAGCGCAATCCCCCGCTCAAACGAGGGTGCCGTGAAATACTCCCCCATAGCACCTCTCGGCATTCTTAACGAGGGAATTGCCGTACCCGCCCAGGTGTCCTTTGCCGCTGAGGTAGGTATGGTGCTAAAGCGCGGTGAGCGTCTTGACGGAGCGTACTCCGTGGTCAGGAGCATTCTGTCCTACGACTATCTCTGGAACGAAATCCGCGTTCAGGGCGGCGCATACGGCGCAGGGCTCGTACAGCGTGCAGGCGGCATAGTCGGCTTCTACACCTACCGCGACCCAAGCGCCAGCCGCTCGATAGATAAATTCCGCGGTGCATCCGAGTTCTTAAGAAAAATCGCAGACAGCGGTGAGAGTCTTGACGAGTATATCATAGGTGCAATCAGCGATTTTGACCCCCTTTACACCCCGATGAGTGCGGGTATTTACGCATTTACAAGATATCTGCGCGGCGAGGACGATGCGTCGCTCAGGGAGCGTCGTCAGCAGCTTCTCACCTGTAACAAGGACGACCTTTACCGCATCGCGGATAAACTCGACGAGATTTGCGCCCTTGGCGCTATATGCGTAGTCGGCGGCAAGGAAAAAATCGCAAGGTGCGGCAGCGTGATTAAGAGCATAGTGGAAATCGTATAGAGCTCTATGCCGCTCTAGCAAAAAAGCGTAGCAATAATTTCACCAATACAGGAAAACAGGCATTATGAAAATAGAAGGAGCAATATTTGACTGCGACGGCACGCTCGTTGACTCTCTTCACTTCTGGGATATATTCTATGATAAAATCAGCGAGAGATTTTTTTGCGGTGAGCCCTTTGCAGTAGACCCTGCCGACGACCGTGCAATGAGAACCCAGCCTATCAGCTTTCTGTCCTCGCTTCTTCACGAAAAATACGGCGTGGGAGAGAGCGCTCAAGCTGTTTCGGATTTCATATACGAGGTGTTCGTTTGGTTTTACAGGGATAAAGTCGAGCTTAAGGCAGGCGTCCGTGAGCTTCTCGCACACCTGAGGAGCGTAGGCGTCAGAATGTGTATTGCAACGGCATCCGAGGCTTCTCTTATAAGAATCGCGCTTGAAAAGCACGGAGTTATGGATTATTTCGAGGATATAATCGCCTGCTCGTCAGTAGGTCACGGCAAGGACAAGCCTGACGTATTCTTAGCCGCAGAGAAATTTCTAAGGACGAGCCACGACGCGACCTGGGTTTTTGAGGACTCCCTTCTCGCTATGAAAACCGCAAAGTCAGCAGGCTTTAAGGTCGTGGGTGTATTTGATTCTCACACCTTTGGTCAGGACGAGGCACGAGGACTGTGCGATGAGTACGTCGACGACGAGCATTCACTCGCAGAGCTTATCGAAAAAATGGCTTGAATAAAGCCAGCCGCTTTCCAAGCGGCAAGCAAAAAAAAGACGGCAGTCTGTTTGTGACAGATCACCGTCTTTTACTTTTATAGTTCCCACTCGGAGCATCACGCTACAAAAGCTCTTATTTCTTTTTCTTGCTCTCTATCATCTGCCTATACATATCAGCGGTAATAGTTCCCTTTTCAAGGAGCGCGTCAAGGCGTGCAACCTCAGCCGGGTCAACTCCGCTGGTATCAACGGCGGGCTTTGTCTTTGCGGGCTTCTTCGCCGCCTTTGCAGATGCCTTGGGGGCACGCGCAGGTACAGGCGCTGGCGCCGCCACGGGAGCGGGAGCCTCCACGGGTGCCGGAGCAGGCGCTGCTACGGGAGTAGGTGCCGCTACGGGTGCGGGCGCTTCATCAGCCATAGGTGCGGGAGCAGAATACGCCATAGGAGCAGCGGGTGCAGTCGCTACCGCCGCGGAAATAACCGTCGCAAGCTGGTCAGGGGCGGAAACAACCTCCTCGTTAGCGTCCTCACCGATATACTTAAAGAGCGCGTAATTGTCATTGCCGTAAAGCTTGTTTCTTATGAGCTTTATGTCGCACGCGACAGCGCCCTTCATATTGAGGATTGCAAGAATGATGAACAGCGCAAAAATAAATACGACGGCGCCGCCGGCCGCAACTCCGATACCTATATAGAGCATCGTCGTGCCGGGCTGAAGTAGCAGAATTACACCGACCACAACGCTTCCTGCCGCAAGAAGTGAGCAGAGAATGATGGTTATAACCTTGAGGAAGGTCAAATTCTTCGAGAATTTGGAATCGTTTTTAAGAAACATAGTCAAAGCCTCCACTTATAATATACTAATATTTTATCACAAAGTAAATTGTCTTGTCAATACAAAGCCGTCCGTAATCTTTAACAAAATAACCTCTGTCTTTTTGACAAATATGCTAAAGCACAGAGAATTTTGTTTATTTAAAATATTTTCTGTTTTATGCTTGACTTTATCGCTTTAATGTGCTAAAATGTATAGCATATCAGCAAACAATGAGGGTCACGAAAGGAACTCACTATGAACGGTTTTTCAATCGAGAGCTACGATCCGCTCTTTTGCGCGGTGCTTAAGCTCAGGACGGTGGACGAATGCCGCCGCTTCTTTGAGGATATCTGCACGATAAAGGAGCTTGACGCAATTTCCCAGCGTCTTGACGTGGCAAGAATGCTTAAGGCGGGCGAAAGCTACCGCGAAATATCTGAGGCGACGGGCGCTTCAACCGCAACGATAAGCCGTGTAAACAAGTGCCTGCTTTACGGCGGGGGCGGATACGAAACCGTGCTTGCAAGAGAGGATAACACAGATGAGAGCTGAAGATATTCTTAACACCCTGACACCGAGAGAGCTTGCGGTCTTTAAGCTTCGCGCTCTTTACACGGGTAGCGGCTACTCCCGTTACAAGATGACAAAATTTGAGGAATACGACCTCTACGCAAGAAACAAGGACTTCCTACCGTCGGAAAGCGTAATAACCTTCAACGACGGCACAAGACTTCTCGCGCTTAAGCCTGACGTCACTCTGTCGATAATCAAGAGCTGCACCGAGCCTGAGTGCGGAGTCACAAAGCTTTGCTACAACGAGAGCGTCTACCGTCCGCAAAAGGGCGGCTCGTTTGGAGAAATAACTCAGGTAGGAATCGAGTGCCTTGGAGAAGTAGGCGAGCGTGAGGTTGCCGAGGTGATTTACCTTGCCTCAAAAAGCCTTGCCGAGTTCAGCGACACCTATGCGCTTGAAATATCCAGCCTTGACGTCACGGCAGCGATGCTTGAGCGGCTTACGCTCAGCTCCGTCGGCAGAAAGAGAATGCTTGAATGTATATCGCAAAGAAGCGTCGGCGGAATACTCGGCGTGGCAAGCGACGAGGGTGTTTCCGAGGAGGATGCTAAGGATATTATCTCTCTCGTCAACGCCTACGGTGCACCGAGCGCTGTTAAGCCGAAGCTCGCCGGGCTGGCAAAGGACGATGCGACACGCGAGGCAATAAACGGCTTTGTGACACTTCTGGATACGCTGGAGGGACTTGGCGTGGGCGAGCATCTTTTCGTGGACTTCTCAGCCCTTGGCAACATGAAGTATTACAACGGAGTCGCATTCAGAGGATATATGGGCGGAATTCCGCAGAGCGTATTATCGGGCGGTCAGTACGACAGGCTTCTTTCGAGAATGAGGAAAAATATGCGCGGCATAGGCTTTGCTTTTTATCTCGACGAGCTTGACAAGCTTCCCGAATAACAGTTGAGAGGTGGCTAAAATGCAAACTTACATTAACATAGCACTACCAAAAGGCAGACTTGGTGAAAAGGTATATGCGATGTTCGAGCGTGCAGGATACGAATGCCCCTCGATAAAAGAGCCGGGCAGACGCCTTGTCTTTGAGAACGAGGAGGTCGGAGTGCGCTACTTCTGGGTCAAGCCGTCCGACGTCGCAATTTACGTCGAGCGCGGTGCCGCCGACGTCGGCGTGTGCGGCAAGGATATACTCCTCGAATACGCACCTGACGTATATGAGCTTCTCGACCTTCGCGTTGGAAGATGCGATATGGCGGTTGCGGCAAAGGCGGACTTTAAGGACAACAGAGAAAAGACCCTGAGAGTCGCGACGAAGTTCGAGCACATAGCAAGGCGCTATTACCAGACGCTTGGGCGCGATATTGATATCATACACTTAAACGGCTCGATTGAGCTTGCGCCGCTTCTCAGTCTTTCCGACGTTATCGTCGATATCGTAGAAACGGGCGCGACGCTTCGCGAAAACAACCTCAGCGTCGTCGAGAAATTCCAGCCGATAAGCGCCCGACTCATTTCAAACAAGGCAAGCTTTAAATTCAACAGCGAGCGAATTGACAAAATCAAGGACGCGCTGGCGGCACTTGTAGCACAGGACTGACCGTTAAATTCCATTTCATCTGAAATTCAAGGTAAATAACAATGATAAAGATTATAAAAAGCAATTTAAGAAGCCGCGAGGAAATCTTCGCGATAAACGAGGAAAAGCCCGACGTCAGCGGCATCGTTGCCGATATTATCGAAAAGGTAAGGAAAGAGGGCGACGCGGCACTTTACTATTACGCTGAAAAATTCGACAGGGCATCGCTCACCTCGCTTCGCGTGAGTGACGAGGAAATTGCCGAGGCAGTAAGGAGCGCCGACCCAAAGCTTCTCTCTATACTTAAGGAAGCAAGCGAAAACATAAGAGTATTCCACGAGAAGCAAAAGCAGACGGGCTTTGAGATAAAGAAGGAAAACGGCGTTACCGTCGGTCAAAGGGTTATACCCGTTGAGCGCGCAGGTCTCTACGTGCCCGGCGGCACAGCGGCGTATCCGTCGACCGTGCTTATGGACGCAATTCCCGCAAAGGTCGCAGGCTGCGAGCGCGTTGTAATGGTTACACCGCCCCTACCGGATGGCAGCGTTAATCCCGCTATACTTCTCGCAGCTTACGCTGCCGGAGTTACCGAAATTTATAAAATCGGCGGTGCCGGTGCTATTGCCGCACTTGCTTACGGCACTGAGAGCGTTCCTAAGGTTGACAAAATAGTAGGCCCCGGAAACGCATTCGTCGCAGAGGCAAAGCGCCAGGTGTTCGGCACCGTATCAATAGATATGATAGCGGGTCCCAGCGAGATAATGATAATTGCCGACGGCACGAACAGGGCAAAGGATATCGCCGCGGACCTTCTTTCTCAGGCGGAGCACGACAAAATGGCGAGTGCGGTGCTTGCCACCGACTCTGAGGAGCTTGCCCTCGCGGTAAGAGATGAGCTCGAAAGACAGATACCGATGCTTCTGAGAAGCGATATTGCGAGAGCCTCGATAGACAGCTGGGGCAAGATAATCATCACCGACTCGGTGGATAGCGCGGTAGAGGTGGCAAACCTTATAGCGCCTGAGCATCTCGAAATATGCGTTGACGAGCCGTTCAGATATCTTCCTATGATTAAGCACGCAGGCTCCGTGTTCCTCGGCAAGAACTGCCCTGAGGCGCTCGGCGATTATTTCGCGGGAACGAACCACACTCTGCCCACAAGCGGCACGGCAAGATTTTCAAGTCCGCTCTCGGTTGACGACTTCGTCAAG
This sequence comes from uncultured Ruminococcus sp., assembly GCA_964507065.1. GTDB lineage: Bacteria > Bacillota > Clostridia > Oscillospirales > CAG-272 > UBA1740. The sequence continues at coordinate 6,358 of CAZDON010000016.1, forward strand.
AAAACACAGTACATCTACTATGAAAAGGACGCCCTTGAGGAAGTAGCGCGCAAGGTTGAATACTTTGCCACTGCCGAGGGGCTTACCGCGCACGCAAAGAGCGCGGTAATAAGATTTGAGGACGACGATGAGTAAATACCTTGTAGACAAATACTCCTCGCTGCTGCCCTACACACCGGGCGAGCAGCCAAAGGACCTGAAGTATATAAAGCTTAACACGAATGAATCTCCCTTTCCGCCCTCACCGCTTGCAGTACAATACGCGCGCGAGGAAGCAGAGCGTCTTATGCTTTACCCCGACCCTGAGCTTACCTCGATAAAGCGCGCAATTTCGGACTACTACGGAAAGAGCACGGAGTGCGTCACCGTAACGAACGGCTCGGACGATATGCTGAACTTTGCGTTTATGGCGTTTTGCGACGAGAAAAGCCCCGCGCTTTTTGCGGATATTACCTACGGCTTTTACAGGGTGTTTGCCGAGCTTAACAAAATACCCTATACCGAAATACCTCTGCACGAGGACTTCTCGCTTTCGGTTGACGATTATATAGGACGGTGCGGCACGGTATTTATCGCAAACCCAAACGCGCCTACGGGCATAGCACTTCCTGTATCCGAAATAGAAAGGCTCCTCGCCGCCGACAGTTCACGAGTCGTGATAGTCGACGAGGCGTACGTTGATTTTGGTGCACAGAGCGCGTCGGTGCTTACGGAGAGGCATCCCAACCTTCTCGTCATCGGCACCTTCTCGAAATCACGCTCTATGGCAGGCGCAAGGCTTGGCTACGCAATAGGCTCTGCCGAGCTTATTTCGGACATTGAAAGGCTCCGCTTTTCCACAAACCCCTACAACATAAACCGTATGACGATGGCGGCGGGTGTAGGAGCAATTCTCGACGACGGATACTTCCGCGAAAACTGCAAGAAAATCATAGAAACAAGAGAGTGGACGGTACGCGCGCTCCGAGGGCTCGGCTTTACTCTTACCGACTCCAGAGCAAACTTCATCTTTGCGCATCACCCGAAAATAGATGCCGAGACTATGTATCTTACCTTGAAGAAAAACGGAATTCTTATCAGACATTTTTCCCAGGAAAGAATAAAGAACTACAACAGAATCACCATCGGAAATCAGGTAGAAATGCAATTATTAGTTGACAAAATCAAGGAATTATGGGGTGACATATTATGAGAACGTCGCAAAAGAACAGAAAAACGAAAGAAACGAACATCAGCCTTACTCTCAACCTCGACGGCAAGGGTGAAGCAAAGCTTGATACGGGCTGTGGCTTCCTTAATCATATGCTTGAGCTCTTTGCAAAGCACGGCGGATTTGACCTTGAGGTCACCTGTGTCGGAGATACCGACGTCGACTTCCACCACACCACCGAGGATATCGGAATAACCCTCGGTCTTGCCTTTCGCGAGGCGCTTTCGGAAAAGATCGGCATAAAGAGATACGCAAGCACGGTGCTTCCTATGGACGAGGCTCTCATTCTCAGCGCGCTTGATATATCGGGGCGCAGCTACTACGTATCCCAGCTTGATATCAAGAGCGCGAAGGTAGGCGACTTTGACACCGAGCTCGTTGACGAATTCTGGCAGGCGTTTTCCGCAAACGCGGGCATAACTCTTCATATCCGTCAGCTTGCGGGGGCTAACTCTCATCACATCATAGAGGGTGTATTCAAGTCGGTTGCGAGGTCGCTGCGCGAGGCGGTTTCGATTGACGAGAGATTCAAGGATGCAGTTCCCTCGACCAAGGGAGTTATCTGATGATAGCAATAGTTGATTACGGAGTGGGAAATCTTTTCTCACTCACGAGCTCGCTTCACAAGATAGGCGTAGAGGCGGTGTGCACCAGCGACCCCGACGCAATCTCGTCGGCAGACAAGGTGATACTTCCCGGTGTGGGTGCGTTCCGCGACGCGATAGCAAAGCTCCGCGCACGCGGTCTTGACGCGCTGCTTAAAAGCCTTGCCGCATCGGGCAAGCCCCTGCTCGGCATCTGCCTTGGCATGCAGCTTCTTTTCGACAGGAGCACCGAGTACGGCGAATACGAGGGGCTTGGGCTTATCAAGGGCGAGGTGCGCCCCATAAGCGAGGCTATCCCCGCAGGACTCAAGATTCCTCACATCGGCTGGAACGCGCTTTCCTTCACCAAACCGACGGCGCTTTATAAGTATTTAAAGGAAGGCGATTTCGTATACTTCGTTCATTCCTACTATGCTACGGGGTGCGACGAGAGCGTAACCTCGGTTGCAGAGTACGGCGCGCCGCTTACAGCGTCAGTCGAGTCCGGTAACGTGTATGGCTGTCAGTTCCACCCCGAAAAAAGCGGTGACGTGGGACTGTCTATTCTCCGCGCATTTGCCGAGCTATAACGAAAGAGAGGACGGATATTTATGAAAATTTTTCCCGCAATAGACCTCTTCGGTGGCAAGGTGGTAAGGCTCTTCAAGGGCGACTATAACGAGCTCACGGTATATAGCGATAATCCTATTGAGGTAGCAAAGGCATTCCGCGCGGCAGGCTGTGAATTTATGCACATAGTAGACCTCGAGGGCGCAAAGGACGGCACGACTCCAAACCTTGAGCTTATAAGAAAGCTCGTCAGCGAGAGCGGACTTTTCTGCGAGGTCGGCGGCGGCATACGCTCGCTTGACGTAGTAAAGCGCTACGTTGATGCAGGTGTCGGACGCGTTATTCTCGGCACGGCAGCAGTTACGGACAGAGAGTTTCTTCGCGAGGCGCTTTCGCTTTACGGAGAAAAAATTGCAGTAGGCGTCGACCTTAAGGACGGCTACGTTGCGATACGGGGCTGGACAGAGAAATCGGAGCTTGAGGGTCTTTCGTTTATGAGAGAGCTTGAGGCGCTCGGTGTAAAAACCGTAATACTCACCGATATATCAAAGGACGGCGCTATGAGAGGAGCAAACCACGCACTCTACCGCGAGGTTACCGAGAGCCTTTCGCTCGACGTAATAGCATCGGGCGGCGTTTCGTCCATAGAGGACGTAAGGAGGCTCCGCGAGCTTGACGTATACGGTGCAATAATCGGCAAGGCGTACTACGTGGGCGCGATAGACCTCAGCGAGGCGTGCGAGGTGGCGAAATGATTACGAAAAGAATAATTCCCTGCCTCGACGTCAAGGACGGACGCGTGGTAAAGGGCGTAAACTTCAAGGGTCTTGCCGACGTTTCCTCACCCGTCGAGCTTGGTAAATATTACAGCGACGCAGGAGCAGACGAGCTGGTGTTTTACGATATCACCGCGTCAAGCGAGGGAAGAGCGCTGTTCACCGACATTCTTAAGGAGGTCGCAAGAAACGTCTTTATCCCCCTGACCGTAGGCGGCGGTATAAACACCCTCTACGACTTTGACCGCGTGCTTAAATGCGGTGCAGATAAGGTAAGCGTAAATTCAGGCGCGATAAGAAATCCCGGCCTCATCGGTGAGGCGGCAAAGCGCTACGGCGACCAGTGCGTGGTGCTTTCCTGTGACGTCAAGCGCGTCGGGGGTGAATTCCGCGTCTTTGCCAAGGGCGGCAGAGAGGACACGGGTCTTAACGCACTGGAGTGGATAAAACGCGGCGTCGATTCGGGAGCAGGCGAAATCGTGCTCAATTCAATTGACACCGACGGAGTCAAGCACGGGTTTGACATTGAAATGCTTTCTGCCGTGTGCGATATAGCTTCCGTGCCCGTCATAGCTTCGGGCGGCGCAGGCTGCGCTCTTGATTTTCTGACCCTCTTCCGCGAGCTTCCTCTCGTTGATGCGGGACTCGCAGCTTCTATCTTTCACTTCGGTGAGGTTAAAATATACGAGCTTAAGAAAATGCTTGGCGAAAACGGAATACCTATGAGAATTGTAAACTAGCATTTGCAAAATGGAGGTTTTTATGATAAATATTGACGAACTTAAATTTGACGAAAAGGGCTTAATTCCCGCGGTTGTCGTTGACTCCGTGTCGAAAAAGGTGCTCACGGTTGCGTATATGAGCAAGGAAAGCCTGCGCCTCTCAATTGAGAAAAAGCAGACGGTATTCTTCAGCCGTTCAAGAGGTGAGCTCTGGCACAAGGGCGAAACCAGCGGAAACTATCAGAACGTAGTTTCCATCACCGCCGACTGTGACAACGACGCGCTCGTCGTCGTGGTTGAGCCCGTCGGCCCTGCCTGCCATACGGGAAGCGAGAGCTGCTTCTTCAACCCCGTATACGAAAACCCCGACCTTCGCGATTTCTCGCTCGACTCGCTGATGAAGCTTATCGAGGGAAGAAAGATAGAAAAGACCGAGGGCTCGTATACCACCTACCTTTTTGAGAAGGGACTTGATAAAATTCTCAAGAAGGTCGGCGAGGAAAGCACCGAGGTAATTATCGCGGCAAAGGCAGACGACAAGCGCGAAACCGTATACGAGATAGCAGACCTTACATATCATCTTCTCGTGCTTATGATACAAATGGGAATATCGCTCGAGGATATACACAGAGAGCTTGCCTCGCGTCACGTCATTGACAAGAAGGTTAAGCAGGAGAAGATGACGAAATGACCGCCCGTGAGCTTTGCGCGCTTAACCCCCTCTTAGCCGACCTTCACATTCACACGTCGTACTGCGACGGACTTTGCACGGCGCGGGACATGATAGAGTCGGCAATATCCAAGGGGCTGACTACCGTTGGCATCGTTGCCCACAGCTACGTTGAATTCGACAAGGCGTGCCGCATCGAAAAAGATGATATCCCGAAAATGAAAAAGGAGCTTGACTCTCTTCAAAAGGAATATGCGGACAGAATCAGCGTGCTTCGCGGCATCGAGGCAGACTATTTCGGAGAGTGCGACCCCGATGACTACGACTACGTCATAGGCTCGGTGCACTATTTCAAAAGAGGCGAAAGCTATCTTCCCGTCGACAAGTCACGAAAGAGCCTTACCGACGCGGTAAACGAATACTTTGGCGGCGACTTTCTTCTCGCGGCAGAGGAGTATTACGCAATGGTGTCGGAGATTGTGGAAAGGACGGGCGCGCAGATAGTAGGCCACTTTGACCTGATTGCAAAATTCAACGAGGGCGACGCGCTGTTTGACACCTCGCATCCAAGATACGTAAGGGCGTACAGGGCGGCGGCTGACGCGCTGATTGAGTCGGGCGCTGTTTTCGAGATAAACACCGGCGCTATGAGCCGCGGCTACCGAACGGCGCCCTACCCCTCAGAAAAGATAGCAGACTATATAAAATCCCGCGGCGGACGCCTTCTTCTGTCCAGTGATGCGCACAAGGCAGAGAACGTGGCGTATGCTTACGGTACGGCAAAAGGACTTTTGCCGTAACAGACCTAACGAGCCTTCCGCCAACAGGAGGGCTCGTTCACTCTTGACAATTTTCTCAAATAAATTTATAATTAAAAAGGATTAAAAACAATTTCCACCAAAGGAGCTTTGCTATGAAAACGAGGTACATAAATCGGGCGGTAAGCCTGCTGCTATGCTTCGCGCTGACGCTCGCCGCGATGGCGCTCGGCATAACTATGATAGCCGAGGCGGCAACTCTCACCGATATCAACGTATGGATAATCGGCGGTCAGTCAAACGCGGAGGGCTACGGACAGTACGACTGGGACGACTTCGCGTATGACGAAAGATTTCAGAACGGATTTCCCGACGTGCTTTACTGGGGAAATCACGAGAACGGCGGTCAGGATACCAACGGCTTCGTTCCTATGACACTCGGTCACGGACAAAAGAAGCGCTCGGTCGGCGCGGAGGTCGGTATCGCGGCGGCCGTGTCACAGATGGGCGGTAAGCACGCGATAATCAAGTGCGCGATAGGCTCAACCTACCTCTATCCCTACACAGCTGAAGAGGTATCTTACGCAAAGCACGGCACCTGGACCCCCGAAAGCTACGTCAACAATTATCTTTCAAGCGACGGCTACGCAACGAATCACAGCGCGAACGTGAACAAGACGCTCACCATAAGCGGAACGACGGCAAGCAACGGCAACGTTGCCGTCGGCAATATGTACAATATGATGGTGGAGCTTACCTTAAAGCCTGCAATTGCCAAGCTTAAGGAGCTCGGCTACAATCCCATTATGCGTGGTATGTGGTGGATGCAGGGCTGCGCAGAAACCAACATCGCCTGGGATAGCGTAGACCAGGCAAGAATATCTTACAAGAACGTACTCAAATGTTTTATCAACGATATCAGGGCTGATTTGACTACAATTGTTGGCAAGGACTGCTCAAAAATGCCTTTCGTCTTGGGAAGGCTTGCAAGAAACGACGCCTTTCCTCACGGCAAGCCAAAGATACTCGCCGCAATTCAACAGGCTCAGGATGAAATTGCCGCGGACACGTCACTCGCTAACGTCGATATAGTAAACCCGACGGACTTCGTTGAGTTCGCCCAGCACGATGCGTGGCACTTCAAGGCAACGACGCAGAAGTATCTCGGTGAGTCCTTCGTAAACAAGGCGCTCGCGGCGCTCGGAGTGAATATCTCCACGCCCTACGGTGAAATCCCCGCGGCTTACGCAGACGCGGCGAAGTATCCGTTTGCGGTATTTGATAAGAACGGCAATTTCTGCGCGGCAGCCACCATCCTCGGCAGAGATACCGTTGCCTCAGGCGAGGTCGGAGCATACAACGAGGCAAAGAAGCTTGGCGACGGCGCGATAATCTTTATGCGCCGCGACTACCGTCCTGATACGTCCGACACCATAGAGTATTACCAAAACCTTTCTCAGCACAAAGGACACCTCACCCTTGACCTTGGCGGAAACCGACTTATTCAGGGTCACGACAGCAAGTCGCTATTCCTTGCTGATGCAAAGCCCGTTGGCGGCGTTTATCACGACACCTCGTTTACGGTGAAGAACGGCTCGCTCAAAGCTACCGCGCTTCCCACCGTGAAGTTCAGCTCCTGGGAGGGCAACCCCGTCAACACGACCGATGCAAAGACCTTCAACTTTACCTTCGAGAACGTAGTTTTTCTCGGCAATTCGTCAAATCTCGTGCTTGCCTGCGAAAACACCGAGACCGCACCGCCGAGGGCTACGATGAATCTCACGCTAAACGGCTGCACCTTCGACCTCGACGGTCTTTCGGGTGTCAAGCTTATCGATGCAACGGACGCAAAGAACACGCTTACCGTAAACGCGAAAATTTCGGGCGGCAGAATCCTTGCTGACAGCGCGAGTGCGTTCACACTCTTTGCCGCGGACGATACTATGCCGTCGGCTGTAAAGCTTTCCAAATACAACGAAAAATATCCCGTCCTCACGCTTCTCACCGCATCATCTGCGCCGACGCTCGAATATCCGAGCGAAGACGAGGGTACGCTCGTCTTCGGTACGGGTGTCAAGAACACGAAGCGCCTTACCAATGCGTACAAGGAGGGCAGCGGCTATAATGCGGACACAATAGCCGACATAGCATACACGGATTACAGCCTAAGCTCAAAAATACTTGGCGGCAATTTCACCGTCACCGCCGAGGCATCTTTAGAGGATAGCCTTAAAATGACCGTCTATATTCCGAAAATTTCTGCCGTCACGGCAATAAGCGTCGGCAACAAGACGCTCTCACTCTCGGCACTCGCAACCAAAACAGTCGGCGGCGTTACCTGCTACGTCACGGAGTACGTAGCCCCCGCGAAATCCGCGGCAAACGCGCTCACGGTTAAGGTCACCGCGACGGCCGGTGGAGCTACTATAAATCCTACTTATACCCTCTCACTCGCAGACAGTGTCCGCGAAAGACTCGCGGCATCTCCCGCAGCGACGGAAGCAAAGCTTCTTAAAAACGCCCTCTCGTTCAGCCGCGCAGCTATGAATTATTTCGACGCGCAGAACGGTGTCACCATTAGTGAAATTGATTCCATTCTCGGCACGGGCTACGACGCACAAAACACGCCCGCATTCACAGCTACAGCCGCAAAGCCCTCGCGGGCTATGGGCTTTGCAGGCGTGACGCTGATACTTGACGACTCACCGAGAGTACGCTTCTACGCATACGGCATAGACCCCGCTAAAGCAACCTTCAAGCAGGGCAGCGTGAAGCTTACCACCAAGGTGGGCGAGGATAATATCGGTAAATACGTCGACGTGTACGTATCCTACGAAAATCTTGCGAGCAATATTACCTACTCGGTAACGGGTGCCAATAAGCAGGGCGCGTTCAACCTTAAGGCGTATTACGAGTACGTAAAGACCTCTATGGCAACGAACACAGAGCTTATTTCCCTGGTCGAAAGACTTGGCGCGTACGTAGAAAGCGTAAAGGCGAATTAGAAACGTCATCCTGAGCGAGCGAAGCGAGTCGAGCCCGTAGGGCAAATGCAGAGCATTTGGGACCTACTTTCCGCTTGATGGCAGCTAAGTTCCATCAGCAAATCGATATGCGCTCCGAGCGATAAAAAAGAAAAAAGGACGAAGAAGAGGGATAATTCCCGGACCTTCTTCGTCCTCTTTCTTATCTCTTCAGAATTACTTCAGTAGCTGCACCGTCCTCGGCACAAGATATAGCGGCACGTTCGTAATGCCTCCGTCCTTGCGATAGCCACGTTTGGAATAGCGAAGCGCTACGCTCGGTGACATTTCTTTGATATATTTTTTGAAGGATGCGCAGGATTTATCCTCTCCGCCCTTAACCTCAACGGGTACTATATCAGCGCCGTTCTGTATCAAAAAGTCAATCTCTCCACTCTTGTCGGCATAATAACGCGGAGAAACGTCCAAAAGACCTCTTAGCTGCTGTAGAACAAAATTTTCCGTCAGCGGTCCTTTGAATTGATAATCGGATTTCAAAAGAATGGCGTTGTTATCAATTCCCGCCATTTGCTTAAGCAGTCCCGTGTCAAAAACGAACAGCTTAAAGCAGTCCAGCTTGTCAAACGCAGTAAGAGGATGCTCCGCCTTTGATACGTTATAGACACGAATAAGCATTCCGGCGGACACCAGCCACTCAATAGCCTCTTCAAAATCACGCGCTCTGCCGCCCTCTCTTACCGCAGTGTAGACGAACTTCTCGTTGGGCTTGGCAAGCTGTGAAACGATACTTCTGAACACCATAAGTATGCGTCCGCTGTTTACTTTTCCGTTATGCTTTGAAAAATCGTTCTCGTAAAGGTCTATAAGCTCGCGTTGTATTCTCGCAACCCTTGACACGTCCTTGTGCTTTATCCACGACGAAACGCATTCGGGCATTCCGCCTATTATGAGATATTTATTATACTCATCAAGCAAGCGGTTGTGAAAAATATCCTCTATTTGTGTTCCTGCCGATATGCTTATATAATACGTGTAAAGATTCTCGTCAACAGCCTCAAGAAATTCGTCAAAGGACAGTGGATAAACGTCAAGAAGATTGACCATTCCAACGGGATATGACTTCGGCTTAGCAAGAAGCGTTCCGAGTAGACTTCCCGCGGCTACCACGTGATACTCATTTGCCTTTTCCTTAAAGTACTTGAGCGCATTCAGAGCCTCCGGGCATTCCTGTATCTCATCGAGGATAATTAGCGTCGCGGCAGGAAGTATTTTCTTTCCCGAAATCATAGAAAGAAGCTGTATTATCCTATGAGGATTCTTGTTAGCCTCAAATACGGATTTCAGGCCGTCCTCTTCATCAAAGTTAAAATAAACGAAGTCGTCATAGCAGCTTTTTCCAAATTCCTTCATAAGCCAGGTTTTTCCTACCTGTCTTGCGCCCTTTAGCACCAATGGCTTACGGTCCTCGCTGCATTTCCATTCCTTCATTCTTTCAATTGCGCTTCGCCTCATAGATATCACCCTTTCATTTTAGTATAACAGTAGATTTCCGTATTTATTTTAACACGTTTTTCCGAGTTTTTCAAGAGCTTTTTGCACGTTTTTCCGTGTTTTTAAAAGAGTTTTCGCACGTTTTTCCGACTTTTTTGAGGCGATTTTGCACGTTTTTCTTAAAAATTGCGGTATGCCAAGCGAATTTTGTTTGTTCGTTACCGCAAAGGATTTTCCGATAAGTGCCGTTTTTGCAGGAGTTAACACGCTTTTAAGTGCCATTTTTGCGGTGGTGTCCTGAATTTTCTATACTTATCGCAAAAACGGAGGTGTGATGCCTACATCAGCAAGGGGAACGAACTACGGTAATCAAACCCCGCGCCAGCGGGACTTCATCCGTCCCGAGATTCCGCTCGTTACCCTCGCGCTTTTGCGAAAGCCCGCAAAAGTTCGACTACGCTCAGAATGACAAGGGACGGACTTCATCGCGAAAGCGATTTCTTCCGCAAAGCGGATTTCATTGGCAGGAGCGGCAGCCCTCGGGCAAACGGATTTGGAGCAGAAATTTTCGGCCGACGAGCGAGAGGTGTACAGATGTACACCGAGTGAGGAAACGGAAATAGAACGAAAATACATTCAATCGAAGAAAACCGTAGGTTTTCAACCTTGATGTTTTTCACATATCGGTAAAGCACGCATGTGTCAGAACAATAAACCTACTTTTTCGTTCGGTTATGCCCGAATGCGGCAGCCCTCGGGCAAACGGATTTGGAGCAGAAATTTTCGGCCGACGAGCGAGAGGTGTACAGATGTACACCGAGTGAGGAAACGGAAATAGAACGAAAATACATTCAATCGAAGAAAACCGTAGGTTTTCAACCTTGATGTTTTTCACATATCGGTAAAGCACGCATGTGTCAGAACAATAAACCTACTTTTTCGTTCGGTTATGCCCGAATGCGGCAGCCCGAGTTTTGTCTATTTTTCACAATTTTCTATGGTTACAATTCATATTCTTTAAATAATTGTATTGACACTCTCGCGCGTAAGTGATAAAATAATTCTACCAATCTTATTTTTAAATAATATACTTATATAACGCGCAGGGGGCTTTGCTCACGGGCAAAGGCGTCGCAGAAATTACTGACGGCGGCTCTGACACAGGCGCGGCACAAAAAGAGTAAAGAGGGGATGCCTTTATGACGAAAACTATGAGAAAGGGATATAACGGCACGGGAAGCCGCGGCGCGAGAGTGGTTTGCGCTATTCTTACGCTTGCGCTGATGCTTTCCGCGATGGCAGCGCTTTTCGCGGTTTTGCTTCCGCTTAACGCGAATGCAGCAGAGGACGGACTTTCCTTCACCGCAGACGATAGCTACAGACAGCAGCAGTCAATCGGGGCTTTGACTCAGTTTACCTTTGAGGTGGAGTTTTATATAGATCCCGCGTTCAGTGACACCACGCGCGGCGGCATTTTCTTGACAAGCTGGCACCCGAATGAAAACTACCGCGATGGCAACGAATGGGGAATAGAGCTTCACCAATACGGAACGGTGAGATTTTACCATCAGTCGCTGTGCAATCTGTTTTTCGGTATAAACGCCTCCACGGGCGAGAACGTCACCAAAACAGGCTCTCCCCATGCGTCAAACGACGGCTCGATTGCCGACGTTCGCACGTATACGACGGACGGCAAATACGTTAAAATCGCCGTCGTGTTCGACTCTGCTACTGGTAATTTCCAGCTTTACATAAACGGCAACTACGTCTGCGACAGCGCAAGCTCGACCGTCAGCGGCGAGGCGGATACGATAACGGGCAAATTCAAGGGCTATACGATTTCCACCAGCACGGAAAACCCCTATCACGCCATCGGAGGCGACACCCGTTCAGGCAATACGGAATATTTCAAGGGCAAAATAAGGAATATGGCTCTTTACGGTGACGTCAGAACTCCCACGGAGATTCTCGCCGATTGCGCTGAGTTCTCACCAAGCAGCTCCGACGCAAATCTCAGATTCGCCTACGATATGACGACAGTCACGGGAAATACCATCACCGACCTTTCGGCAAACGGCAATAACGCGATGAACGGTTGGGTTGACTACACAGGCACGCCGACGGAAAGACCTACCACCACGGGAAACGGTGACACCATTGACGCGGACGATCCTCTCATTTACGTTTACATCGATAAGGACAACGACGGCGTTGCCGAGTACGATTCCGCTTGGATGGATTTCAACGGAAATTCAGGAGGCGACGAGGGTGTATTCTGGAAAGCACACAACCTGGCAAGTACAACCGCCAAAATATACGCCGTGCTTCAAAATGACTTTACGCAACATTCCAGCCGATCTCGATATAACAACATGGCTTATATGACCACAGAGGTGCTCGTTGACCTGAATGGCTACAATATCAGCACGCTTTCCTCTGCCACAGGCACCGCAACTATGCTTTCTGCTGAGTGCAAGGGTTCTCTCGACGCGCAAAGGAGTGTAAAGGTTTCCTTCTTCAACAGCAAGGATACGGGCGGAAAAATTACAATTGCAGGCTCGCTCCCCTTGATTTACTCCACCGCGTGGGGCGATAGCTACTCCGCTGCGTACGGAACAACCGATTCAAACGGCACCTACAACGGACAAAGCGGTAGTTACCAGCTTTACTCGTATAAATTTCACGGTATCACCTTTGATTATGCCGTCGGTGCAACCGCGCCAAACCCCTTGGTGTTTTTTGAGAACAACAGCGCAGGCAGTACCAGCACAACGAAGATTGCAAGCGGTATAATGTGCGGTCTTGATATAGAGCTTAACGACTGCACCTTTGATATGACCAACGCCCCCGCCGGTGCGGTTCTTTTCGATGCTAAGGACAGCAGCTTCGCGGGAAGTATCACAGAAGTAACGACAGGCACGGCAGTAGTAAACTCCGTCGTTAATATGACTGTAAAAGGCGGAGAAATCATCTGCTCTGACCCCACCGCCTTCACTTTTGCTGAAAACAATTACTACACCGTAAACGGAGTGAGCATTCCGAGCGAAGTAAAATTCGGCAAAAACGGCAGCGGTGATTACGTAAAGGTCACTCTGCCCGCAGGCACGGAAGTACCCGCCCCGTGGACGGCGCTCGCGTCGGATGACGATGCCGACCTCGGCGTATTCAGCAACGGTACTATTACACCGACGAGCGACGCCTTCACCTTCGCGAATCCCCTTGATACCTCGTCACCCACCGAATATTATCTTATGCCCTCGGTACAGTACGAGGGTAAGGGCGACTACGTTCTCGCAAGCGCGTATTACTCGAAAAACTTCGCCGTGTTCCTTACCACTATGGACGAAAGCGGCAACGACGGCGACTGGGAGTATCTCGGCGGCGCAGATCTTCTTTTTGACGACAACGTCGCAACAAATACGGTCTACGGACTTCTCGCTCCTGCCGACTCCGCTTATGCGAACCTCTCCGTTCACTCTATAATATCACGCCAAGGATATCACAACAACCACGTAGCGGTGGTAATGACCAAGGATTGCACGCTGAATCCTACGGGCAAATACAACAACTTCGGTCAGATAAGAGGAAAGCTTACCTACGACCTCGGCGGTTATACGCTCAACTGGGCTGCCAGCGTGAGGCTCATCAACGCAGAAGCGAAGATAGGTAACTCGTACGGAATGACCGTCCTGGAGGACGGAAGCATCGACGCTAAGCATTTCACTGACGCCCAAGAGGACGGACTTTACCACTCGACGCGCTTTGAGATGAAGAACGGCACCTTCATGACAAAATTAAGCACTCTTATCGTCATCAGCGCGTTTGGCTCGACTGACGGAAATCACCCGAACCAGCAATATCACGACTTTTACGAAGCGACGGGAAAGGCGAAGCTCTTCGACCTTAATTTTTCAAACCTCACGATAGGTATGTCGGAGGCGACGACGATCGACGCCTTTCTTATCAAGCACGGCGCGGACGCGTCAACGGGCGAGGACGCCGTTATGAAGAACACGCCCGTAAACGTCGACGTGGCGTTTAGCGACTGCACGTTTGACCTTACTAATACAGGTTCTATAGGAACCTTGGAATCCGTAGCGACGGGCAAAAGCAGAACCCTCTTCAATGCAACGGACGACACGTGGAACACCTATAATTCCTCAACGGGTGAGGGTATAGGCAACATCAATTCAATAGTAAACATCACCGTCAACGGCGGTACGGTAATTTCTGATACGGCTGTTACCGACTTTCTTATTGCCGACTGCTTTAATGCGTCGGACAATACCGCGGACTCGATAAAAACGGACGGCACGGCAAAGGGCGCGTCTGTCACCTTTAACAAGGGCAGCGACGGCAGATACCTTACCGTTATACTCCCCGAGGGCAGCACGAAGCCGATAGTAGCGGTAGACGGTACGACGGGCGCATATCTCGGCGACCTTAACGTGGAATCAAACAACGAAGACGCTCCCGGGACGGTAGGAAGCCTTCACGTATACCGCGCGTATATGAACAACCTTCTTACCTACACGGATAACGGTATGAGCGCAGGTGGACTTAAGGTCTTTACACTTGAGCCTCCGAGGATTGAAAACGGTGACCTTGACCAGAATTACGCGGCTATGATTCCTGCGTACTACTACGACGATATAGAGTCGTACCCGTTCTTCGTATTTGATACCTACACCGCCGATTACAGATGCGCGGGTGCTTATAGCAAATGGGGCTATGCGATGCAGAAGATAGGCACGCAGGACAATAGCGTGATTTTACTCCGCAGGAATTTTAACAATACAGCGGCAGGTGACGCAAACAGCGGAGCCCTCAGCAATCTCACCGACGGAGCCGACTCTGACAGCGTCGGAACTGCTATAATAGACTTAAACGGAAAAACCTTTACCAGAAGCTCCACCGCTTATTTTATCGACCTTTATTATAACACGGTAAACTCCTGTAAGAAAAAGTATATAATAGCAAAAAACGGAACTTTGGTAAACAACTATTCTTGGGGACCGATTTGCTTGAATTATTCAACGAATCTACCCGAGAGAGTCGGAGAAAACGTCTTCGCATACACCGATTTTGAGTTCGAAAACGTAACGTTTAACGCAACCTACGATTATAACACAAAAGGTGTAGGCTCAACCCCGATATTCTGGATGTGGGAGGATGCATTTGACCTGTTGGCCGATACCGATTCTACCGATATCGATGATGACGCAAACCCATTCGTAGAGAAAGCGAAAAACGCAACGGATCGGGGATTTGTAAAAATCGGAGCAATACTCAACAACTGCAATGTATCGTCAGTATCCTATACACCCCTCGCGCTTCGCACCCCAGATGAATATTACAAGGGAGAGTCGGACTGGCGCGCCTACCGTAACCGTATCATAATCGACCTTACGATGAACGGAGGCGCGATAACCTATAAGAACGGAAATATTATTGAGCGCAACCTTGAAGCCGAGGAGCCTCTATTCGCGGACGAGGTTTTTAGCTATCACTACTCAAGTAACACTTACGATATAGAAAGCTCGTACACGAATTACTCAACCCCCGACGTCGACAACACGGATAATATTACCTTTGGCAAGTACGACGGTAATTACCCGACGCTCATCATCCCGACGAGCGCGACTCGTCCCGCGCAGGCGTTCCTTGCGTCAAGCGGTCTTTACCGCGGTGACCTCGGCGACGGCGTTGATTTGAGGGGCATATCCTCAGTCGGAGACTCCCTGCTCTCGTTTGTGGGAGCTTCGGTTTCGGGAGATAACACAACCTATGAAATAGCCGAAGCGGACGAGTATACCGTAAGGACTCTTGCAAGAAATCCTCTTGACAGAACGACGGATGCCGACGGTAAAATGATATACGTCCATACGGGTGTCGAGGGTACCGTGACGGCGCTCGTTCCCGCGTACTACTCCGACTCGCGCTACGCTTCGGAAGCGCCCTTCTGGGTATTTGAGGACGGTACGCTGCTTCTCGCGACGTCAACGTACGGCGATGACAGCCTCGATTATTCTGCGCTTCACTTTGCCACCGACGAGCTGTGCCTTGACGTTACGAGCAACACAGCCGTCACGGTATACGTTGCCGCCGACACTGTGGCAGGCAGCAAGTACAGTAATCTTACCTACCTGTGGAAGCCGCTTATGATAGATCTCGGCGGACATACGGTATCGGTTACGGATGCTAACTGTCTTGCGTACCGCTTCCACAGAACGAACAGAGATAACTATGAGGTTATGGTCGCAAACGGCAGCGTCGAGCTATCCAAGAGCGGTGCTGTGGTAATCTATTCGGCAACG
>CAZDON010000017.1:0-4264 GCA_964507065.1 uncultured Ruminococcus sp.
CGCAAAGGTCTGTTCAGCCCCAAAAAGAGCATTTCTGAGCGTTATAGTTCTGTCATAGTGAATGAACTCGTCAGGCGTATTGGTTGACTGAAGAGGCAATATGATACAGAACGTCACACCGATCGCAAGGAACACTCCAAGGAATATTCTTTCTATATTACGCCCCGACACGTAGCTGTCTGCAACGTAAGCACAAACGAAAAGCACGCAAGAAACGAACAGGACTATCTTTCCCGTGCTATATACCGCATTAAAGGTAAAGAGAACGAGCGCGGTAATTACAAAAAGCACGAAGGTAATAAGCATAACCAGGCGAATAACGAATCTCACCGTATTCTTTTCCCTATTCAGTAAGAGCACCTTTGCTATCTGCTTCAGCACAAACCCCTTAACGGTAGAATAAAAGCCAATTCTCTTCTCAAGGATAACAAGCGCCCCCATAAGAATCAGAAGAAGTCCAAGCGAGATAAAATTAGGACGGTAATACAGTGATGAGCCTGAGGTATCAAGCTTCACCGACGATACTGTAAGAATTACGATTACGAAAAGAAGAACTGGGAAAAAGTACTTCTTTAGAAATTTAGGTGAGAATATGAGAAGCTCGTATTTAGCGCATACTACGGCTAGAATGAGCAAGAACAGGAATATTACGATAAATACTATTTCATCGTAGCCGAAATTATTTACGTAATAAAACTGAGTATTGAGATCTCCCTGACGCTCCTCACCGTTAACGTAAAGCGCACCGTCGGAATACGCGTCATCCTCGCTCATCCAGAGAGTAACGGGAAGGTCGCCCGTGTTTGATGCGGTAACGATTACTGAGAACAGACTGCCCTTTGAATCAGTAATCGGCTCAAACTCAAAAACATAGAACTGATTGTCAACGAGCTGTGCCGCGACGATCGTCTGCTCGGTCAATACCTCACGCGTACCGTCGGAAGAAAACCTTCCGATATTGACGTGGACCTCGCCGTTGCACTTACGGAGATAGGTTCCGAATCTGAATCCGAGAGCGCATATTTTATCGTATTTTGCAACGAAGGTCTGCTCAACCCTGTTAGGATCGAAGATACCGCCTACGTTCTCGTCCATTACATCATAGCTATCCGTAAGAGACGCTATGGAAACATTATAGGTAATGCAGTTGACACATAGCACAACAATTGAAATAATCAAAACGGATAGCAAAATCAAGCTTGGCAGTCTTTTTTTATCAGCCCTGAAATAGTCCGTCAGTTTATTCAACATAACTAATTATTTTCCTTTCTGTTATTCACACTGAAAAATCCGCGTTTTCTGCCGAGAAATTTTTGTTGTAATAAGGATCAGGTGCAGACAGCACCGCATCCCAATGCTTTTCCATTCGCCTCACGTCTGCTGCCGCAGCCTTAACGTCACGCCCGTGCTTTGCGCGAGGTGAAATAAGCGCGTATGCCGCTGCATACGGAGTCCATACGATAAGCTTGCCCATCTGCCTTGCGCGAAGGCAAAGGTCTACGTCGTAGTAGAAGGTGCGATACTCAGTTTCAAAGCCCGAAAGCTCATCAAAAAGTGCCTTTTTGATGAGCATCATCTCACTGCTTACAGCCGAGAGATTTTGCGCATACCAAAGTCTTCCCATATATCCGACCGAGGTATTATGTATTCTGTGGAATATTCTTGCCGCGACGCCGTTTTTGCCGTTTCCAACCACGTAGCCCGCGTGACGGACCGTGTTGTCGGGATAGTAGAGTGTACCTGCGGCTATTGCCACGTCTTCTCTCGCGGCGTACATAAGAAGCTCCTCTATCCAGCCGTTTGATACTATTTCAATGCCGCCCTCAAGGAAGAGGAAATAGTCGCCTGAGCTTTCCTTAGCTGCCGCGTTAAAGAGAGCCGCCACATCATCGGTATCGCGCCTTATCACCAAGTCAAGCATCCCCTTGACAACCATCTCGTCAAGAGTCTGGGAAAGCTTGCCCTGCGATGCGCCGTGTGCATAGATTATCTCATAGTCGGGATAGGTCGTGCGGGTCCTGATGCTCTGTAAGCATCTTGCAAGCTGCTTTTCACTTCTGCAATCGGCAAGTATAATGCTCACCTTAGGCTGGTCGGTAATTTCGTAGCTTATTCTGTACATAGCGGGGAAAACCTTTGTGCTTTCAACCGAAGCCTTCATTCCGCTGCTCTCGATAAACGAGCGTACAGCTCCCTTGCCCGCCTCAATGGCGTAGGTCTTTGAGTTGATATCCATCGCAACGGACAGCGGATGTGAGCGCCAGAAATAAAGCACCTTGGGTATATGAACTATTTTACTTGCGTTTGAGGTAAGTCTTAAAATTAGGTCGTGGTCCTGGCTTCCGTCAAATTCACTGCGGAAACGTCCGCTCTTCTCAAGCACCTCACGCGAGAATGCAGAGAAATGACAGATGTAGTTGTTCGCCCTGAGGTTATCAGGTGCGAAGTCAGGCTTGTAATGCACGCTGATTATTTTAGTTATATCGGGGCTCTCAAAGGTAACCTCATCGGTATACACGTAATCCGCGCCCTCGTCGCATATAGCCCCCATCATCTCGAAAAGTGCTGAGGGATGAAGAATATCGTCGTGGTCAAAAAGAGCTATATAATCACCCGTTGCCATCTCAATACACGCGTTCGTATTGAGTGATATGCCTCGGTTTTCATCAAGCTTTTTATACTTGATTCTGTCATCGTGCTTTGCAAGCCTTATACAGGTTCTGCCAACCTCAGCGTGAGCGTCGTCACTTCCGTCGGCTAAGCACAGCTCCCAGTTAAAATAGGTCTGCTTTTGCACCGAATCAATCATTTCCTCAAGAAAATTAAGAGGAGTGTTGTAAAGGGGCACGAGAATACTGAATTTAATATCCCTCGGAAATCTTACCTTAAGCTGACGGTTTCTCTCGCCCGCGGTAATCGTATGGGTAATATTTTTTGAATGTGACCTTTCGCTGAGTCTTTGACTCACGCGCGAGAGGGCAGAACGCCAGCCGTATTTTCTTACGTGTCTTACGAACTTAACACACTTTCTTATAAGGTGCTGCTTAAAGGGCCACTTTATTACGTCGAGAAGAAGTCTTACGGGCTTCGTCAGCTTCCACACGGTTGAGGAAGAAACGCTCTCGTACATCGTCTTGTAGTCAACGCACTGTCTTCTTGATATATCAAGCTGCTCAAGCGCCATAGAATAATGCTTCTTAAGCTTTTCTATCTCATTTCTCTGTTTTTTGCAAAGGCTGACGAGGTCCTCCCTGTCAAGCACGTCCGCATCATAGTAGAGAAAATCAAGCTCGGCAAGCACGTCCTCAATAGCTGCAAATTTATCACCGTCGCCCTTTATATCGACATCATCAATATCTACACCGTCAATATCCACGCTGTCCCTGAGGTCCTTCTTTTTGCTCATAACCGACTCCTTCTTCAAATTTACTGCTGATAGTTATTCGCTTGGCGTCTGATATTTCGCGCATACCGTGGGGGTATCGCCTATCATTTTTACCTTGCCGCGCTCAAGCCAAACGACTCTTGAGCACAGTCTTTGTATCTGGTCGATTGCGTGAGAAACGATGAGAACGGTAGTACCGCCCGACATCATATCGGCAATCCTTCTTTCACATTTCTGCTGGAAAAGATAGTCACCTACCGCAAGGATTTCATCCACAATTAGAATATCGGGCTTTACGAGCGTTGCAATTGCAAAGCCAAGCCTTGCAATCATACCCGATGAAAAATTCTTTATCGCTACGTTCTCGAACTCGCGAAGCTCTGCAAAATCCAATATCTCGTCGTACTTTTCCTTGATAAACGAGCGCTCAAAGCCGAGAACGGAGCCGTTGAGAAAGATATTCTCGCGTGTGGTCAGCTCAAAATCAAAGCCCGCACCGAGCTCGATAAGCGGAGATATCGTACCCGTTACCTCACAGCTTCCCTCACTTGGAGAAAGAATACCCGAAATGATTTTGAGAAGCGTCGATTTTCCGGAGCCGTTAAGTCCCACTATACCGACGACCTCGCCCCGTTTTACCTCAAGCGATACGTCGGACAGCGCGAGAAACTCCTCGTAATCAAGCTGTCTTTTGAGGAATTTTATGAAAAACTCCTTCATATTGTCTATTTTCTCACGCGGCATATTAAACCGCATAGAAACGTTTTTTATATCAATTACTACGTCTGTTGACACGTCACAACTCCTATATATGAAGCACGAAGCTATCCTGCTTTTTGCGGAATATAACCGCGCCTATGAGAAATACCGAAATTGACC
>CAZDON010000017.1:4274-19128 GCA_964507065.1 uncultured Ruminococcus sp.
ACAACGATGCCGAAAACAAGCATCGACAGCGAGAAGAGAATGCAAATTATATTTTCACGAAGCGATGGCACGGTGCCGTAAACCATTACACACCTAAAATAGTCAATGTAATGGTATAAGGGATTGAAATTCATTATACCCTTCAGCCATTCGGGAAGCAGGTCGACAGGATATATTATCGGGCTGGCGTACATCCATACCGTGAGCAAAATACCCCATATATGTCCGACGTCCCTGAAAAATACCACGAGCGTCGCAAGCACGAGGCAAAGACCGAAGCAAAACACGAAAAGGTAAAGCATCGGAATAGGAAACATAAGCATCGTCACGCTCGGCGTAACCTTTCCCGTGATTGCAAAGAACGTGAACACGAACACGAAGGCAATAAGTGAAAAGATCATATTCACAAAGGAGAAAATGCACTTTTCAAGAGGGAAAACGAACTTCGGTATAAACACCTTTTTAATAAGCGGTGCCGCACTGGTTATCGTATAGAGCGCGAAATTCGACGACTCCGATACGAAATTGAACATTATATATCCCGTAAGATAGAAGAGCGCGAAGCCACCCGGCACGTCCACTCTGATTATCTGTGAGAATACAGCCGTCAGGACGAGCATCATAAGAAGAGGGTTAAGCACGCTCCACAAAACGCCGAGCGCTGAGCGGCGGTATTTGGTTTTCAGGTCCTTCGTTACGAGGTCGTAAAGAAGATATTTGTACCGCTTCATGCTCAACAGGTCCCTAGCAAAGGAGCGGCGGTCAAGCACAATCTCAATCAAGCCGAAGCCGAGCACAAAGGTAAAGCCAAAGCCGAACACGAAATCGGTCTTGGCAAAGCTGCCCGACGTGAAGAACGAGGTTGCCAAAAGCGCGCCTATTGCAAGTGCGAGCACGAATGCGGCAAGTATCAAAAGCTTTCGTTTCAAGGTATTCCTCCGATTATTGCAAGTGCAATATTAACTGCAAGCAGATAGCTGCTTAAAATGAGAAGCCAAGCTCACAAAGCGTAGGATTCTTCCTGTCCTTTTCGGAAAGAAGCGGCTCCTCCCCCTCGGGAATTCCCCAGTCTACTCCGATATCCTTATCGCACCAAAGAACTCCGCCGTCGCCGGTGGGGTCGTAAAGATTGGTGCATTTGTAGACGAAGGTGGCAAACTCACTCTTAACGAAGAAGCCGTGCGCAAAGCCCTCCGGCACGTAAAACTGTCTTTTATTTTCCTGGCTTAAGGTAACGCCGTACCATTTGCCGTAGGTTTCGCTGTTCTCTCTTAAATCGACAGCGACGTCGTATACCTCACCCTCAATTACGCGGACGAGCTTTCCCTGAGGATTCCTCTTCTGAAAATGAAGTCCGCGAAGCACGCCGCGCTTTGAGCGCGATTCGTTATCCTGAACGAACGTGGCGGGAGTACCGTCAAGATGCTTTACAAAGGGTAAAAACTCATCGTTGAAGGTTTCCATAAAATAGCCTCTTTCGTCACCGAAAACGGTAGGCTCGATTATATACAAATCCTTTATTGGCGTTTCTATAAAGTTAAACTTTCCCATTTTGAAGTCCTCTTAAAAATTCAGTCGGAATTATCTGTTGCCGTACATCTTTTTGTAGTATTCCTGATACTCACCGCTTACGATTCTTTCCCACCACTCGCGGTTTTCAAGATACCACTTTATAGTCTTCTTGATTCCGTCGGCGAATTTGGTTTCGGGAAGCCAGCCAAGCTCGTTATGAATCTTGGTGGGGTCGATAGCGTAACGCATATCGTGACCCGCTCTGTCCTTGACGTAGGTGATGAGGTCCTCGCTCTTACCGAGCTCCTTAAGAATAATCTTAACGATATCAATGTTCCTCATCTCGTTGTGTCCGCCTATATTATACACCTCACCGACAGTACCCTTGTGAATGATAAGGTCGATAGCACGGCAATGATCCTCAACGTAAAGCCAGTCGCGTACGTTGATTCCCTCACCGTATACGGGAAGGGGCTTGTCTGCAAGCGCGTTTGCAATCATAAGTGGTATGAGCTTTTCGGGGAAATGGTAAGGACCGTAGTTGTTTGAGCAGCGCGAAATTGTTACAGGCAGACCGAAGGTACGGTGATATGCCTGAACGAGAAGGTCCGCGCTCGCCTTTGAAGCCGAGTAGGGGCTTGAGGTATGAATAGGCGTCGTTTCTGTAAAGAAGAGGTCAGGACGGTCAAGAGGAAGGTCACCGTAAACCTCATCGGTTGAAACCTGGTGATATCTCTTGATGCCATACTTACGGCAGGCATCCATCATTACTGCCGTACCCATAATATTCGTGTTAAGGAAAACGCCAGGGTTCTCAATAGAACGGTCAACGTGGCTTTCTGCCGCGAAGTTGACCACGATATCGGGGCATTCCTCCTCAAATACCTTATATACGGCCTCTCTATCGGTAATATCTACCTTGCAGAAGCGGAAATTCGGGTTGTCCATAACGGGAGCAAGCGTTTCAAGATTTCCCGCGTAGGTGAGGCAATCAAGACAAATTATACGATAGTCGGGGTGACTTTTCAGCATATAGTGAACGAAATTTCCGCCGATAAAGCCTGCTCCGCCTGTAACAATTATTTTCATTTTATAAATCCTTTCTTTTTGGGATTTTCTAATCCATTTTTTTGAGTCCGTCAATAAAGCACCTGAGTGCGCACTTCCACTCGCGGAATTCGTTTCCGACGGTCGAGCGAAGCATCATATTGTCAAGCGACGAGTAGGCAGGGCGTCTTGCAGGTGTGGGATACTCGTCGGTGGTGCAAGGAGTGACGGTCGCGTCAATTCCCGCATACTCAACGATTTTCTCCGTAAACTCAAACCACGAGCATTCGCCCTCACCCGTGCCGTGATATACACCGTATTCGTCGGTTGTAATAAGCTTCAGTATATGATGCGCAAGGTCGGCGGCGTTGGTTGGGTTTCCTCTCTGGTCGCAAACCACCTTACACGCACCCTTTTCACTTGCTATTTTAAGCATAGTTTTTACAAAATTCGGTCCGTAATACCCGTATAGCCACGCCGTTCTTACAATAAAGTATTTCGTGGAAAACTCTCTTACATACTCCTCACCGAGGCATTTACTTTTGCCGTAGACGCTGACGGGCGCGGTTTTGTCCCATTCAACGTACGGCGTGCTGCCGTCCCCCGCAAAAACATAGTCGGTCGAAACGTGAAGCACCTTCGCTCCCACTCTCTCTGCCGCGATAGCAAGATTTCTGGGACCTATCGCGTTTACCCTGAAGGCAAGCTCGCGCTCGGTTTCGCACTTGTTGACGTTGGTGTATGCGGCACAGTTGATGACCGCATCGGGTCTTTCGCGCTCGAAAAGCGAAATCACCGCCTCGGTATCGGTTATATCAAGCGTATCAACGTCGTGCGCGATAACCTCGTTTGCCTCCTTCAGCACGTCGGGCGTACCAAGCTCGGTATATCCGCGCTCAAGACATTTCAAAATTTCCGTGCCAAGCTGTCCCTTGGCTCCCGTTACTAAAATCTTCATCAGTACATTATCTGTCCCTTCGCAACCTTTTTGAGATGCTCTCCATACGAGGACTTTCCGTATCTTTCGGCAGATTCAAGGAGCTTTTCCTTGCTTATCCAACCATTCTTGTAGGCAATTTCCTCAATTGCGGAGATTTTCACGCCCTGTCTTTTTTCGACCATCTGCACAAACTCGCCTGCTTCAAGAAGGCTGTCCATAGTTCCCGTATCAAGCCATGCAAAGCCACGGCCGAGAAGCTGCACGTCAAGCTCGCCGCGCTCAAGAAATACACGGTTAAGGTCGGTGATTTCAAGCTCGCCGCGCTTTGACGGACGAAGCTCGCCCGCCTCCTTTACTACCCTGTTGGGATAGAAGTAAAGACCCGTAATGGCGTAATTTGACTTGGGGTCGGTGGGCTTTTCCTCAACGGAAATTACTCTGCCCTCCTTATCAAATTCAACGACACCAAAGCGCTCGGGGTCATCGACGTAGTAGCCGAAAACGCTCGCTCTTCCGCATTCCTCCGCGTTCTTTACCGCCGCCCGCAGAATTTTCGAGAAGCCGTTTCCGTAGAATATGTTATCGCCAAGCACCATAGCGCAGCTGTCGTCGCCTATGAACTCCTTGCCGAGCGTGAACGCCTGTGCAAGTCCGTCGGGTGAGGGCTGTACCTTATATGAAAGATTGAGTCCGTAATCGGAGCCGTCACCGAGAAGCTTTTCAAAATTGGGAAGGTCGCGTGGGGTAGATATAATGAGGATATCGCGTATGCCCGCAAGCATAAGGGTCGACAGCGGATAATAAACCATAGGCTTATCGTAAATGGGAAGCAGCTGCTTTGACGTAATCATCGTAAGCGGGTAAAGACGCGTTCCCGATCCGCCTGCTAAAACTATACCTTTCATTTTCATCCTCCTTTAGTGAATTTATGATAGTCATCTTGTTTTTTTGTCTTTAATACGGTAGCGTCCGAAAAGGTACATAAGCCTGAAGATTATACCCTCTGCTCTGCCCTGCCTGTACGCCTTGGTTCTGAAAATATATCCGAGCCTTGAAAAAAAGCCTCTCTCGCTTCTGAAAAAATCCTCCGCCTCGTTACGGTATTCCACGGGAATAGCGTCACCGAAGGTATAAAGAAAGGCACGAAGCTGTCTTGCGTTGTAGTAGGATTTTCCGGAAAGGACGCGGTGAATTCTATTCCTGAGTCTTGAGAAAAATCCGCTTTTATATCCGATTGCGTTTTCGCCGTGCTGGCGGTAATAGGTAGCAGGCTCACCGTCGTATACGACTCTGCCAAAGGCAGACGCAATAATATACGCCCAATAATCAAAAACGAAGATGTCTTCAGAGTAATTACGGGCGTATATATCCATAAGTCCTGCACTGAGCACAAGCGTATGCCCGATGCACATATTTTCAACCATAGCGTTATAAAAGCAGAGCGGCCGTCTGACGCGCGCGGTAGTACCCTTGACGTTAAGCGACTCGTCGGTAAGATACGAGCACCCCGCATAAAGAGCAGGCTCAGCTTTATCACCGAGCATAGCTACCGCACGGGAGAGCTTGTCCTCAAGCCAGACGTCGTCCTGGTCGGCAAAGGCAAAAAAATCACATTCTGTATTCCTTAGGTCACAAAGCTCATACATACTTCTGTTGAGGCCGATATTTTCACCGAAAACAACCTCAAAGCCGTGCTTGTCACGGTATTCAGCAAGTATTTCAGGGGTGGAATCGGTTGAGCCGTCGTCACGCACGAGCACGGTGACGTCAACGCCGCGAAGGGTAAGAAAGCTATCAAGCTGGGGACGAAGAAATTTTTCACCGTTGTAGGTCGACAGAAGAATCTGAATTTTCATAAGACGCGCCCCTTTCTCAAAAGACATAGCTTTACATTTTATTACATTATATCATTCGCGAGCTTAAAAGTCAACAATATTTTAATATTTTAATATTTTATATATAAAACGGCGGACGACGAATCGTCCGCCTAAAACAAGCCCTATTTTAAATATCTGATAGCGCAAAGAAGCTGTGCAAGGCCAAAAAATCTTAAATCCAGCGTCAGCCCCATCGTCAGAAGATACGCTCTTTTACGCTGCCCTCCCAAAATTTTTCCAAGCAGAGTATACCGCACGCTTCGGCAAAAATCAATAAATTTATGCACAAATGAGTGAATATTATGAATATTTTTTAAAAATTCGGCTTGCTTGCTCATTTTTATTCATTATGAGCAGATATTTGTTTTCTCACATTTTAATTCGCCGTTTTTAGCCTCTATTTATCAAAAAGTTATATTTTTCGCGGCTTTTAGTGATTTTCTTTGAATTGCGCTGTATTTTTCTATTGACAACTCTCTCGCGAGCGTGTATAATTATTATTATCTATTTATACACGAGGATGCGCATAATGAAAGAGCTTACCGATATAAGAAAAGAAATCAACGAGGTGGACACCGAGCTTCGTGCGTTGTTTGAAAGACGCATGGAGCTTTCGCGTGCGGTCGCCGAATATAAATCCGCGCACGGACTGCCAATACTTGACTCAGGACGCGAGGCTGAAGTGATAGAAAAGAACGTAGCAAGGCTGAAGAGCGAGGAACTTCGTCCTTTTTACGTAAGCTTTATAAAGTCTAATATGGCAATCTCAAGAAGCTATCAGGACATGCTCACCTCGGGAATGAGAGTTGCATATTCGGGAGTTGCGGGTGCATTTGCCTATATTGCGGCGTGCAAGCTCTTCCCAAAATCAAGAAAGCTCGCCTACCCTAATTTTGACGCAGCCTACGAGGCGTGCGTTTCGGGCGAGTGCGACTGCGTAGTGTTACCCATCGAGAACAGCTATAACGGCGAGGTAGGTGCAGTTACTGACCTTATGCTCTCAGGCGAGCTTAAGGTCAACGGCATAGTTGACGTTG
This sequence comes from uncultured Ruminococcus sp., assembly GCA_964507065.1. GTDB lineage: Bacteria > Bacillota > Clostridia > Oscillospirales > CAG-272 > UBA1740. The sequence continues at coordinate 10,688 of CAZDON010000017.1, forward strand.
ATATCACGCACTGTCTTCTCGGTGTCAAGGGAGCGACGCTCTCCGACGTCAAAGAGGTTATAAGCCATCCTCAGGCGCTTGCACAGTGCAGAGGCTACATACGCTCTCACGGCTTTTCCGAGGAGGAATTTGAGAATACGGCGCTTGCGGCAGAGGAAGTAGCACGGCGAGGTGATAAATCGGTCGCGGCAATCGCAAGCGAGAGTGCAGGTGAGCTTTTCGGGCTTGAAGTCATTGAGAAGAACATCAACGAGTCAAGAACGAACACAACGAGATTTGCCGTTTTTTCAAGAGCCGAGCACAAGCACGAATCAAACGAGCCCGGGATATGCAGCATAATGCTGTTTACCGTCAAGAACGAGGCGGGAGCTCTAGCAAAGGCGCTTGATATAATCGGTAAGCACAACTTCAATATGAGAACACTGAGATCCCGTCCCGTTAAGGATGCGATGTGGCAGTACTACTTCTATATTGAGGCCGAGGGAAATATCAACTCCAAGGAGGGCAGACGAATGCTTGAGGACCTTGAGGAATACTGCGACAAGGTAAAATTCGTCGGCTCATATACAAAATAATTGCGGTAGGGCTTTTATGAAAATATACGAAACTATCCCCTTAAGGCTTGCGGACGGAGGCTACGACATTACCGTCGGGCAGAATCTTCTTTCGTCAGCAGGTAAATTTTTAAATTTAAACAGGCGAGTACTTATAGTCACGGACACGGGCGTGCCGTGCGAATACTCGCGCGCGGTTGCCGAGCAGTGCCGCGAGGCAAGGATTTTCACCTTTGAGGCGGGCGAGAAAAGAAAGAACCTCACGACACTCGAGGGAATATTTGCCGAAATGCTCAGCTTCGGTATGCAGCGGAGTGACTGTGTCGTTGCCGTAGGCGGCGGCGTATCAGGCGATATGGCAGGCTTTGCCGCCGCGTGCTATATGCGAGGCGTTGATTTTTACAACGTACCCACCACCCTGCTCTCTCAGGTAGACTCGTCGATAGGCGGAAAGACCGCCGTCGATTTTATGGGTGCAAAAAATATTATCGGTGCGTTTTATCAGCCAAAGGCTGTTATTATCGATACGGACACCCTGAGAACGCTTGACGCACGGCAAAAGAACGCGGGTCTTGCCGAGGTTATAAAGATGTCACTGACAAGTGACGCTGAGCTCTTCGCTATGCTTGAGGAGCGCGACAGTGCCGCTGACCTTTGCGAGGTTATCGTGCGAGCACTCAAGATAAAGCGGAGCGTAGTCGAGGCAGACGTAAAGGAGCGCGGCCTGAGGAAGATACTGAACCTCGGTCACACTCTCGGTCACGCAATTGAGGCGATCAGCGGACTTCTTCACGGTGAGTGCGTTGCGCTTGGCATCGTGCCTATGGTATCCGAGGAAATAAGACCGAGGGTAATACGCCTTCTTGAGAAGTACTCACTCCCCACCAGGTGGCAATATGATAAAGATGCAGCACTTCGCTATCTTTTATCGGACAAGAAGGGGAGCGGCAAATCAGTTGACGCAATTTTCGTCAAAAAGATAGGAGAATACCTTATCGCACCCACTCCATTTGAGGAAATTGCAAAGCTTCTTTAATACGGATGCTTCCGTGAACTTTGAACGCAATTGTTTACAAATTCCTTGATTTTTGAAAGGAAAAGCGAAAAATGAAGAATACCTTTGGGAACAATCTTACCATAACGCTTTTTGGAGAAAGCCACGGTGATGCTATCGGCTGCGTGCTTGACGGAATATCACCCGGAATTAAGGTGGATTCAGAATATATCAGGGCGCAGATGCTTCGCCGTGCGGCAAGAGGTGACCTCTCTACTCCAAGGCGCGAGGCCGACGAGGTTCATATAGTATCTGGTGTCAAGGACGGCTATACCGAGGGCACACCTATCACTATTATCATTATGAATGAGAATAAGATGAGCAGCGCCTATTCGTCACTCGAAAACACACCGCGTCCATCTCACGCGGACTACACCGCCGAGTGCAAATACCACGGATATCAGGACAAGCGCGGCGGCGGACATTTTTCAGGACGCATTACGGCTCCTATCGTTGCCGCAGGTGCTATCGTAAGGGCAGCACTTCTTGATAAGGGTATTAAAATCGGCACTCACATAAGACGCCTTTACCAGACGTACGACGACGGCTTCGGCAATATCGAGTCTGACATAGAGGCACTGGCAAAACGCCCATTCCCTACTCTTTCCGAGGATGCAGAGGAGCGTATGAGAAGCGAAATTCTTGACGCGAAGGAAATGCATAACAGCGTTGGCGGCATTATCGAAACCGCTATCATAGGCGTACCAGCAGGCTTAGGTGAGCCGTGGTTTGATACCCTTGAGGGAATGCTCTCACACGCGATGCTTTCTATTCCTGCCGTAAAGGGTATAGAATTCGGGCTTGGCTTTGATTTTGCAGGCTACTACGGCAGCGAGGTCAACGATTCGTTCGCCTACGGTGAGGACGGACGCGTAATTACGAGAACTAACAACAACGGCGGTATAAACGGCGGAATTACAAACGGTATGCCTATCGTTTTTTCTCTCGCAGTGAAGCCGACCCCCTCTATATCCTCAGAGCAGCGGACGGTTGACCTTGTGCGCGGATGCGATACCGAGATTACTATCGGTGGCAGACACGACCCTGCTATTATACACCGTGCTTGCGCGGTGGTTGATGCAATGAGCGCACTCGTTATAGGCGATATGCTTATAACGAGATTCGGCAACGACGCACTCAAATAAATTCGGAGTATTGCTTATGGAATACGGCTGTATAGGCGAGGTGCTTAAGCACAGCTTTTCAAAAGAAATTCACAATATGCTCGGCGATTACGATTATCAGCTCGTAGAGCTTTCACGCGAGGCAGTCAGCGACTTTATGACACGCGCTGACTTCCGTGCGATAAACGTGACTATCCCCTACAAGGAAACGGTAATACCTTATCTTGACGAGATAGACGAGCCTGCAAGGCTTATAGGAGCTGTAAACACCGTCGTGAAGCGCGGGGACAGGCTGTATGGCTACAACACCGACTTCTTCGGTCTTTCATCTCTCGCAAGGCACGCGGGAATAGATTTCAGCGGTAAGAAGGTACTTATTCTCGGAACGGGCGGCACGTCAAAGACTGCGCTTGCTGTTGCAAAATACTTTGGTGCAAAAGAGGTTGTACGCTCGTCCAGAGATGGCAAGGAAGGCGCTGTTTTGTACAGCGAAGTTTACAAAAACCACACTGATGCCGAGATTATAATAAACACGACGCCCGTCGGAATGTATCCGAAATGTGATGCGTGTCCGATAGATTTAAATCCCTTCACGAGGCTCGTCGGTGTAATTGACGCTGTATATAATCCAAACAAGACGAAGCTCATTCAGGACGCTGAGTCGCGTGGTATCCCTGCTGAGGGCGGTCTTTATATGCTCGTCGCTCAGGCTGTGCTGGCATCTGAGCATTTCCTATCGTTAAAGTATGAAAGCCACGTGCTTGACGAGGTTTTCTCACGCGTCAGCCGTGACAAGAGAAACGTAGTTCTTATCGGTATGCCCGCCTCTGGAAAAAGCACGGTTGGCGGACTTCTCGCAAGGGAGCTTTGCCGTGAGCTTATTGACACCGATACCCTTATCGTCAGGGCGTGCGGTATGTCTATCCCCGAAATCTTCTCGCGCTACGGCGAGGAGTATTTCAGAGAAAGAGAGAGCGAGGCTATATCCGAGGCATCAAAAAGGACGGGTGTTATCATTGCAACGGGCGGAGGTGCACCGCTTCGGCAAAAAAACGTCGATATGCTAAAGCAAAACGGAACGGTCTATTTTATCGATCGCCCGCTGCCTCTGCTTATTCCTACCGACGACAGACCGCTTTCGTCTACTAAAGCTGACATTGAGAAGCGCTACAACGAAAGATACGGCATTTACAGTACCGTATGTGACGAAAGAATATCAGCCGAGTGCGATGCGCAGACGGTTTGCAAAAAAATAATTTCACATTTTTCAAAATAAATTTTCCCTGAGGTTTTTATGAAGCTCTATATAATTAACGGACCTAATCTTAATATGCTTGGCATTCGCGAGCCTACGAAGTACGGAAGCCGAAGCTACGACGATTTGCTCGCTCTCATCAGTGAGCATTGCAAGACAAGAGGCGTCGTGCCCGTATTTTATCAGTCGAATCACGAGGGGGACCTCGTTGACAAGATTCAGGAAGCGTATTTCGAGGGAGCCTCGGGAATCGTTATAAATCCAGGCGCGTATACGCACACGAGTATAGCGCTGCTTGACGCTGTAAGCGCCACCTCTCTTCCCTGCGTCGAGGTTCACATATCCAAGCTTGAGGAGCGTGAGGATTTCAGGCAGGTAAGCTACATAAGACGCGCTTGCGTGGCAACCATCACGGGCAAGGGGCTTGACGGCTACCTTGAGGCAATTGATATTCTGGTAAAGGGAAGCTATGAGAGTTAAGATAGAAAAGGGCGTTGCAAGGGGCAAGGTTTATGCGCCCACCTCCAAGAGCATTGCGCACAGGCTTCTGATTTCGGCGGCGCTGTGCGATGGCGTGTCGCATATTTCTGGAATTACCGAGTGCGCGGACGTTATTGCAACAAGAGAATGTCTGAAAGCGCTGGGGGCTGAAATAGACGTAGGCGCGGGGGGGCTTTACACCGTCAGGGGAATCGATATAAGAAAATCACGCCCGAGGTCTTCCCTTTTTGCAAACGAAAGCGGAAGCACGCTTCGGTTTTTAATACCCCTATGCTCGCTTGCGGCATCCCCCGTTACCCTTACGGGAAGCGAGAAGCTTCTTTCCCGTCCGCTTGGTGTATATGAGGAAATATTCAAGGACAATGGGCTTTTGTTTTCGCGCGGTGAGGGCAAAATCACCGTAGGCGGCGGCTTTCACTCAGGTGAATACACCGTCAGAGGTGACGTCAGCAGCCAGTTTATTACGGGTCTTTTATTTGCTCTTTCGCTTTGCGAGGGAAAGAGCGTGATACATCTCACTCCTCCCGTTGAGAGCCGCTCGTATATTGATCTGACGCTTGAGGCAATGAGTGCCTTTGGTATTCACGCAAGGTTTCTTGATCAGTTTACTATCGGTATTGAATCGGGACGATACCGAGCGTGCGATTTCTCCGTAGAGGGTGACTATTCCGCAAGCGCGTTTCTTGAGGCGCTTAATCTTTTTGGCGGAGATGTCGAGGTGCTTTTGCTGAATGAGAACACAAAGCAGGGCGACTCTGCATACAGGACATATTTCCCACTCCTCAAAGCAGGCTGTGCTACCGTGGACATTTCGGACTGTCCTGACCTAGCCCCTATACTTTTTGCCGTTGCGGCGGCAAATCACGGCGGTACTTTTCTCGGTACTGCAAGGCTGAAAATCAAAGAAAGCGACCGAGCAGAGGCTATGCGAGCCGAGCTTGAAAAGCTAGGCATCACGGTCGAGGTATACGAAAACAAGGTTATCGTAAGGCGTGCGGAGCTTCACTCGCCAAGCGTGCCGATTTGCTCTCACAACGACCACAGAATAGTTATGGCTATGGCAACGCTCCTGACTCTCGTAGGTGGCGAGATAGAGGGTGCTGAGGCAGTTGCTAAGAGCTATCCCGACTATTTTTCACACCTCGCCTCACTCGGAATTAAGGTTTTGGAATATGATACTGACAAATAATACGAAAATACTTATAGTCGGTCTTGGTGTTATCGGCGGCGGATATGCAAAGGCTCTTACAGAGCGCGGCTATCAGGTGAGCGCAATCACCAAGGAAGCTGCCGACGTTGACTACGCATACAAAAACGGTATGATTGCCTACGGAACTACCGAGGTCGATGAGAAGCTTATCAAGAGCTCTGAGCTTATTATATTCGCTCTTTACCCTACCGTTTTTATAAAATGGATTGAAAAATATCAACATTTATTTACACCAGGATGCCTTATTACCGACGTTACCGGTGTAAAGTCAAGCGTAGTATACGAGATACAGCGTATTCTGAGAGATGACGTTGAGTATATCTCTCATCACCCTATGGCTGGTCGTGAGAAGAGCGGAGTCGAATACTCCACGCCAGAGGTCTTTCAGGGAGCAAACTTTATAATCACCCCGACGGAAAGAAACACTGAATCTGCCAAGGCAGTATGCTATGCGCTTGCGCGTGAGATAGGCTTTTCAAAAATCAGCGAGCTCACTCCTGAGGCACACGACTCTATGATTGCCTATCTCTCACAGCTCACTCACGCGATTGCCGTAACGCTGATGCGTGCAAACGAGGCGCCTGAGCTTGAAAAATACACGGGTGACTCCTTCCGTGACTTAACGAGAATTGCAAAAATCAACGACGCGATGTGGTCGGAGCTTTTCCTGCTCAACCGCGATGCGCTGCTTTCTGAGATGGACGCGTTTATCGACAAGTTCAAGATGCTCAGGGAGATGTTAAACGACGGCGACGGCGAGGGGCTTCGCCGTGAAATGAGAGCCGCGACGAAAAGGCGCGAGCTTTTTGACAAGCCCCAAAAATAATGATTTTGATTTTTTAACGAGGTACTTATATTATGAATATGAAATTCTATCGCAAGCTCCCCATTCCTATGGAGGTTAAGGAGCAATTTCCCGCAACGGAAGAAATCGTAAAGACGAGAGAAGAGCAGCTTAGCAAGATGAAGGACGTTTTCTCAGGCAAGAGCGACAAGTTTATTCTCGTCATAGGTCCCTGCTCTGCCGACAGAGAGGACGCCGTAATGGATTATATCCACCGTCTTCGCAAGGTGCAGGACGAGGTTTCCGACAAGATACTTATCGTGCCCAGAATCTATACGAACAAGCCCAGAACCACGGGCGAGGGCTACAAGGGTATGCTTCACCAGCCCGACCCGAATCAGGACCCCGATTTGCTTAAGGGAATCGTAGCAATAAGAAAGCTTCATATGAGGGCAATTGCCGAGTGCGGCTTTGCGTGTGCAGACGAAATGCTCTACCCCGAAAATCACAGATACCTCTCCGACCTTATCGGCTACGTTGCCGTTGGAGCACGCTCGGTTGAGGACCAGCAGCACAGACTCACCGCGTCGGGACTTGCAGTACCCGTCGGTATGAAGAATCCTACAAGCGGTGACATTTCGGTAATGATGAACTCTATCAAGGCGGCTCAGTCCTCTCACGTATTCTGCTACCGCGGCTGGGAGGTTAAGAGCGAGGGCAACCCCTTTGCGCACGCAATTCTTCGCGGATACGTCGACGACGAGGGACGCTCGCACTCGAATTATCACTACGAGGACCTCGTAGCTCTCGCTAAGAAGTACGACGAATCGGGTCTTGCCAACCCTGCGTGCATAGTTGATACCAACCACGCCAACTCAGGCAAGAAGTATCTTGAGCAGATAAGAATCGCTATGGAGATTATTCATTCAAGAAATTACGACAGCGCGGTCAAGGGGCTCGTCAAGGGACTTATGATTGAGAGCTACATTGAGGACGGCTGTCAGAAGATTTCTCAGGACGAGGTATACGGCAAGTCGATAACCGACCCCTGTCTCGGCTGGGAAAAGACTGAGTCGCTTATCTACAGAATAGCGGATAAGGTGTAAGGCGGCAAGTATTTTAAACGCGGTGCTTTTGATTAAAAAGCACCGCGTTATTTTATTTATTATCATAAAAAGCGCAGAGCATATAACGATACTCTGCGCTTGTATTTTTGATAATCAAGGCAAGCAGTTCCGCTTGGGTTATGACAATTATCAATTGTCATTCATTCCCTCGTGGCGCCTCACTACCTCGCAAGTGAAGGCTTTAGCCGCCGAGGTACGCCTTGCGGACGGAGGCGTCCGAGAGAAGCTCACTGCCCGTACCTGTTTTGGTCATTTTTCCGATTTCAAGCACGTAGGCTCTGTCTGCTATAGATAGAGCCTTTTTCGCGTTCTGCTCAACGAGAAGAACCGTCGTACCGAGCTTATTTACCGTCTTTATCATATCGAAGATGGTATTTACGTAAAGAGGCGAGAGTCCCATACTCGGCTCATCAAGCAGAAGAAGCTTGGGGCTTGACATAAGAGCGCGGCTCATTGCGAGCATCTGCTGCTCACCGCCCGAGAGCGTACCTGCTATCTGATTTTTTCTTTCGGCAAGAATCGGGAAATGAGAATACATTTCCTCAAGTCTTGAGTTAAACTCGTTCTGGTCCTTTTTCGTGTAAAATCCAAGCTTAAGATTCTCGTAAACGGTAAGCTCCTGGAAGATTCGTCTTCCCTCGGGAACCTGCGCGATACCGAGAGTAACGAGCTTGTGCGCGGGGATGCTCGTAACGTCCTTACCGTCGAAGGTAACGGTACCGCCGCTTTTGGGAATAAGGCAATTGAGCGCGTGCATAGTGGTCGTCTTACCTGCGCCGTTTGCACCGATAAGCGCCACGACCTCGCCCTCGGTTACCTCGAAGGATATACC
>CAZDON010000017.1:19138-21996 GCA_964507065.1 uncultured Ruminococcus sp.
AGCCTTGATAAGTCCGTAATTTACCTCAAGGTCCTTTACTTCAAGAAGTGCCATAAATTATATCCCCCCTTATTCGTCGTCACCGAGGTATGCTCTGATGACCTCGGGGTCAGAAAGCGCGTCCTCGGTCTTTCCCTCGGCAAGAGTAGTACCGAAGTTAAGGACGGTTACGTTGTCACACACACCCGTAACAAGACTCATATCGTGCTCTATAATGAGCACCGTCATATCAAAATTATCACGGATAAATCTTATAGTTTGCATAAGCTCCTCGGTTTCGCGGGGATTCATTCCCGCGGCAGGCTCGTCAAGCAAAAGAAGCTTTGGTCTAGTCGCAAGGGCTCTTGCAATCTCAAGCTTTCTCTGCTTACCGTAAGGAAGATTGAATGCAAAGTTATTCCTGTCCTCAAGCAGACCGAATATTTCAAGAAGCTTTTTAGCTTCCTTTCTCATAGCACGCTCTGCCTCGTAGTATCTCGGCAGACGAAGCACGGTCGTTAATGGACTGCATTTAAATTCAGGAAGATTATGAAGCCCTACCATTACGTTTCTTACAACGGTCATATTGTTGAAAAGACGGATGTTCTGGAAGGTTCTTGCAATTCCCTTATGGCTTATTGCCTCCTGGCTGAGTCCGCGAAGCTCCTCACCGTCAAGGTAGAAGGTGCCCGTCGTGGGCTGATAAACACCCGTAAGCATATTGAATACGGTAGTTTTACCTGCGCCGTTAGGTCCGATAAGTCCGTAAATCTCATTTCTTTTTATCTTGAGATTAACGTCCTGACCAGCCTTAAGTCCGCCGAAGGATATACCGAGATTTTTTGTTTCAAGTACGTATTCTGACATAATATATCCTCCTTACTCGGTGTCCGTATTGCTCGGCGCGTCGGGCTTGTCGGGGGTAGTGACGCTTTCGGAAACTACAAGGTCGGTCGAAAGCACCTCGTTCATGGAAATCTTGGTGGTAACGACGTCCCAGCGAGCCTCGTCGTCCTGAACAAAGGATTCCTTTCTTCTGTGAGGAAGAATTCTATTGAGAAGCTTCTTTACGTTGTACTTCTCTCTGAAGGATTTGAGCGCGGGGGCATTCTTATACACTACCATAACGATAAGTATTACCGCGTAAATAAGCGTTTTAACCGCCGCCATATCACCCGTAAGATACGCCTTAAGATAGAAGTTGAGCACCGTGATTACGGTTGCCGCAACGATAGAGCCCGTAATAGAGCCCATTCCGCCGAGGACGACCATAACGAGAATTTCAATTGAGTAGTTGTAATCGAAGTTAGTGTAAAGCACGGGTGAAACGCCGGCACCGTAGATTACGCCCGCAACGCCTGCAAACACTGCTGAGATGATAAAGGCGAGAAGCTTATAGAAGGTAACGTTGATTCCCGTTGCCTTTGACGCTATCTCGTTGTCACGAATAGCGGTAATCGCACGTCCATGCTTAGACCTGATAAGGTTCTGAATAACTATAAGCATAAGGAAAAGGCAGATAAAGGTTGCGATGAAAAGAGGCGGTGAATTTTTGTCGGCAAGATTTGCCGAATAGACGTCGGAAACAAGGCCCGGCGCGCCACCGAAAATCGGGATATTCTTGCAAAGGTTACGGATAATCTCACCGAATGCAAGAGTTACTATTGCAAGATAGTCACCGCGAAGTCTGAGTGCGGGGAGTCCTACGATAAAGCCGAACACACCCGCGACAGCACCGCCTGCAAGCATTGCGATAACGAGGGCAAGAAGCGTATTCATACCCGTGCTCAAGAGCACATTCGCGACGTAGGTGCCTATATAAGCACCGATGCACATAAAGCCCGCATGTCCGAGTGAAAGCTCGCCAAGGAAGCCAACGACGAGGTTTAACGATACAGCCAGAATAATGCTGTAGCCAACCTGATTAAGAAGTGACGGAAGCGAACGGTTGAGCGCTCCCATATAATAAAGCGAGGTAAAGAGCACGAAGCAAATCGCAACTGCAATATAGTTTGCATAATGCTTCCACTTGAAATCACGCCTGATATTGAGTAAATATTCTTTAAGCATGCTGCACCCCCTTATACCTTTTCATTTCTCTTCTTGCCAAGAAGTCCCGAGGGCTTGACGAGAAGAATTACGATAAGAAGGCTGAACTCAATTGCCGTGGTATAAGCGGATAGAAACGGAATGCTCTGTGTAATCTTCTCAACAAGTCCGAGAAGAACTCCGCCAAGCATAGCACCGGGAAGCGAGCCGATACCGCCTATAACCGCCGCGGTAAACGCCTTTATACCGGGCATAGAGCCGAGAGTCGGGTCTATTTTCGGAATCTGCATTACGTAGAATATACTTGCGCACGCGGCAAGTGCCGAGCCTATTGCAAAGGTTATGGCAATTATCGCGTTTACGTTTACACCCATAAGCTGTGCCGCACCTCTATCCTCAGAAACCGCAACCATAGCACGACCCGTCCTGGTATATTTAACGAAAACGGTAAGAGCTACCATAAGTATAGATGCAACGACGAGCGTCACGATACTATACACGGGAATACCGCCGATGCTACCGGGGATTTTGAAATCAACCGTTCTCGGTGTTACGCCGTATATAAGCTGTGCCACACCCTGAAGAAGATAGCTTACACCAATAGCGGTAATAAGGACGGCAAGCGGCGATGCACCCCTCAGAGGTCTGTATGCCGTACGCTCTACGACTATACCTAGAGCCGTACACACGATAATTGATACGACGATAGCGAGAATGACGGAGATGACGGGTGCATTAATCATCATCACGGTAAGAATTGCGTACGCACCTACCATTATGATGTCACCGTGCGCAAAGTTAAGCATCTTAGCTATACCGTAAACCATAGT
>CAZDON010000018.1:0-21815 GCA_964507065.1 uncultured Ruminococcus sp.
ATAATTCTTCTCGACGAGCCTACTAACGGTCTTGATATAGATGCCGTGCTGTGGCTTGAAAACTTCCTTGCGGACTATTTTGGTACTGTCCTTGTCGTTTCTCACGACCGTCACTTCTTAAATGACGTCTGCACAAATATCGTCGATATTGATTACAGCGGTATTAAGATGTATGTCGGTAACTATGAGTTCTGGTATGAATCGAGCCAGCTTATTCAGCGTATGATTAAGGCGCAAAATAAGAAGAATGAGGAAAAGATTGCTGAGCTTCAGAGCTTTATTTCAAGATTCTCTGCAAATAAATCAAAGTCCCGTCAGGCGACCGCAAGAAGAAAGCTGCTTGATAAGCTGACGGTAGAGGAGCTTCCCGCGTCGAGCAGAAGATATCCCTTTATAGGGTTTGATATGGACAGAGAGCCCGGCAAAGAAATTCTCTTTGTTGATTCACTTACAAAATCCATTGACGGAAAGCTGCTTTTCCGTGACCTTACGTTCAGAGTAATGAAGGACGATAAAATTGCATTTCTCGGTAATGAGCTAGCCCTTACGAATCTTTTCCGTATTCTGATGGAAGAGGAAAGTGCAGATTCGGGTGAATTTAAGTTCGGTGTATCGATTACCACCTCATACTTCCCACACGATAATACGCCTTATTTTGATGGCTGTACGGACAGTATCCTCGACTGGATGAGAAGATACTCCAAGGACCAGACTGAAACCTATCTCAGAGGCTTCCTCGGAAAAATGCTTTTCTCAAACGATGCCGTATTTAAGCCGGTGAACGTTCTTTCGGGCGGCGAGAAGGTGAGATGTATGTTTTCAAGAATGATGCTCTTTGGGTCAAATATGCTGATAATTGATCAACCGACTGACCATCTTGATCTTGAATCAATTACTGCCGTAAACCACGGTATGAAAAACTTTCACGGAAACATTCTCTTTGCATCACACGACTATGAGATTATCAACACCGTAGCAAACAGAATTATTGAGATTCACCCCGACGGCAGCTTTACTGATAAAAGATGCACCTACGAGGAATATCTTGAATCAAAGAAAACTATATAATGTAATCCCCTGCGATATATTTTCGCAGGGGATTTGCCATTATTAAACTATATCGAAATAAGTGATTTGTCGTCAAGGGCGGCTAAAATATCATCGAATTTTTTGTATATATGCTCGAATTCGAATATTCCTGCCTTATGTACGGCATCTCTGTGCCATTGCTTGTAGTTGTATGAGGTAAGAATAGGCCCGCGCCATTTGTAGCCCATACAAAAGTGCTTTATAACCGTATCGTCCTTGATAGCTCTCTGCTCGTTGAATCGATAGGGAAGAATAAGCTTTGAGGTCGACAGAAAATTTATAGCGGACTGATCTGGCATAAGCATAAATCTATCCCTAACTCTGATTCTTGCACGCTCAAAGAGGTCGGTTTCTCTGATTTTCTTCAAATTCAGTAGCAGAACTCCCGAGTTACAGTAATTCTTGCCAAAAAAACGTCTGCCGACGATATCGACAACGGCTGCAAACTCATAACCCTCAAGGTCGTTCTTGTAAAGCTCGGTAACATCCTTAAGGCACATAACGTCCGCATCAAGATATATAAGCTTTTCGGGAACGTCAAGAAGGTCGAGAAAAAGCCTGATTGAGGCGTAAGGCGTATAGGAGTTCTTTTGATTCTTCGCTTTTGTGAAATACTTTCTCTGTAAATCGGTGACGTCGACTATTCTTGCAGTGCTGTCGGGATTCACCTCTTTTATAGCCGCATCAAGAATATCACGCTGTTCTTCTGTAAAGGGAGTAAATGCGGGATTCTTGTCGGTAAGATCCATCGTCAGAAGAATAATCTCAATCGGTGAGGGTGTCTTATCGATTATCGATAAAACGGACATCAGTATTCCGCCGAATATTTTTTTGTTTCCGCAGTAGCATATCGGAATTCTATTCATTTATAATTATCTCCGTCTTCCTTTTTTTGGAAAAATAGATTTCAAGACCTATATAAAATGCAAGTGATATAAGCATTACCATATAGTAAGAGAGAAGACGCCAGATGAGCATTCCGCCATATGAAATAGCCGCTGCACTTGAAGCAATAGAGGCAAAAATCGACTGGAAAGCAAACTCAATACCGCCGCTAGAGCCTGGGGTAGGAAGAAATACGACCATCGTTATAGCGAATGACGTGCCGCATATAACGAAGAACATCTCGTCCATAGGAACGCCGACACCAAAGGCGTGAAGAATAAAATAAGTCGTCGCATAGTAAAATGCCATTGAAAAAACCTTACTGATAAAAGCGAGAATGAATGCTCCCCATTTTTTCCTCAGGACTGAAAATGCCTCCTGTACATTCACGAAATACTGCTTAAGCTCAGGCGCTTTAGGGGAGAGAAATTTTGAAATCCATTTGAATTTACATAAAAAATCGATGAATCTTGTAAGCAGCGCACGAACTGTTTTGCTGTTGCCAAGCGCAAAGGTGACAGCAAGAACGGTGAAATTCATCGTAAAGCCGAAAATCGCAATAATCGTCATTGCCGTATCGGTAACGAATCTGTCAAAATAAATCAGTGCCAGCGCGGCAAATGAATTCGTGACGAGCATAAAAACAAGGAAGTTCATAAGTAGAAGCGAGGTTGATTCCGAGGGAGAAACCTTTGCCTTGCTATACGCATATGCCTGAAAGGGCTGTCCACCCGTTGCGAAAGGGGTTACGCCGTTGAAAAAGTGCTCCGTCATAGCAATATTGTAGGTGACGGACATCTTTATATCGCATCCTCTTGCCTTGGTAAGTATACAAAGAGAAAGGGGGTAGAGTGCAACGTAGATAAGGATACACGCTATCGCATAAAGAATATATTTAATATTTACGGTACCTATAACGGTAAAAATCTCGTCAATATCGTTAAAGGAAAGTATTAGCGCCAGTATAAATACCGTAAGTGCACCCCACAGAATATATGCGCCAACCTTTAATTTGTGCTTGTTCTCGTTCATTTGCAACCTGCCGTAATTTGATATATTAATTGTAGCACATAGCGAATAATATTTCAATAGCTTTAAAATATTTAATATTTTAAAAAATGTTCAAATACTGGTACGAAAAAAAGCAAATCCCAATCGGCTTGCCTTGCTTTGTGTATTCAAAGAAAAATCCGAATCCTACCGTCAAAATGGAGGATTCGGATTTTTCAGTCGCCACACGTAATCTTTGGCGGAAAACTGACGCTGGTGCGGGTGACAGGGGTCGAACCTGCACGGGAAGCCCACTGGATCCTAAGTCCAGCGCGTCTGCCAATTCCGCCACACCCGCATATTTAACCTTGAAGATTATAGCATATTAAAGCCCGTTTGTCAATAGTATGCTGACAGATAGTTTTAAAAATGTGCTATAATAATAATCAACATCGAAACTACATAAAATTTGAAATATGGATTTTAAAATGAGGCAGAAAGTAATTATTTCAAGTGATTATATTCTGGCAGTGTAATTGAAAAAATCAATTGTCGTACGCCGAAGTGCGCTTTTTTACAAAATGCACCAGGAATGCAGTTATGCAGTAAAATACAGTAAAGATAAACAGCGCCGTGAAGAGAAAGGGTACTGAAAATCCGCTACCGTTTTCAAGCCTTACATTCAGGAACATAACGAAAAAGATTATGAAAAGCGAGGTGAAATGAACTGCGTATTTTGCAATTTTATTAAATCTTCTGATTTCAAAAATAAACTCCGATAGTGCTATTACCGATGCAAAAGCAAGAAGAAGCATAAAGCGTCCTATACCTATCGTTTTATCGGGAAGCGAGAGAATCTCGGCGAAAATATAAAAAGCTAAGGTTATGCACACGGCATAGGTAAATGTATGATATAAAAATCGTTTAATGTAGCTCATAACTGAATTCCTCATAACTTTATGCGTGTATTTTACCACAATTCTCACGTTATTTCAAGTACATATGAAAAAAAGATTATGGAGTTGCTTACTTCCGTTTAAAATCTGTTGACTTTTTTTAAATTATTAATTATAATATATATAATATAATTTTTGGAGGCACCTATGAACAGAACGAAGGCAAGAGAGAATGCTTTTATTCTTCTTTTTGAGTCCGAATGCAGAAGCGATGAAACACCGCTTGAAATATTTGAGTATGCGGCAGAATTTCCTGATTTTGAGTCGGACGATTTTGTTAAGAGGATATTTTTCGGTGTGTTTGAAAGGCGGAAGGAAATAGACGAGCTTATTGATAAAAATCTGGTTGGCTGGTCGAAGGTCAGAGTTTCGCCCGTGTCGCGTGCGCTTCTTTCGCTTGCAACCTACGAGATGCTTGCGTGCGAGGATATACCGCCAAGAGTTTCCATAAACGAAGCGGTTGAGCTTTCAAAGAAGTATGACGATGAAAAAAGCTATACCTTCGTAAACGGTGTGCTTAACGCGATATATAAGTCGCTCGAAGCTAAATAATGAGCGGCAAGGAAAAGGTATATCTTGGAATAGACACCTCAAATTATACGACCTCGCTGGGAATCGTTTCCGAGACGGGCGAGATAATTGCAAATCTTAAGCAGCCGCTTACCGTTAAGGCGGGGGAGGTTGGACTCAGGCAGTCTGATGCGGTTTTTCTTCATACGAAGAACCTGCCGTTGCTTTTTGATAAGCTCAGTGAGTACATAACTAATCGAGAAATCGCTGCGGTGGGGGTGTCGACGCGACCAAGGAACGTAGAAGGCTCGTATATGCCATGCTTTTTATCTGGCGTTGCCACGGCTACTGCCGCCTCGCGAACGCTTGATATACCGCTTTTTGGCTTTTCGCATCAGTGTGGGCACGTTACCTCTGCTGTGATATCGTCAGGGGCTTATCATCTCTTTGATCGGCAAGCCTTCGCGTCGTTGCATATTTCGGGTGGGACGACCGAGCTTCTGACCTCACGCTACTGTGATTTTGGCTTTAAGCAGGAGCTCGTCGGTGGTACGAGTGACTTGAATGCAGGTCAGATAATCGACAGGATTGGAGTGTTCCTAGGACTTCCTTTTCCTGCAGGACCTTATCTTGAGGAGCTTGCGCTTAAATACACAGGAAAAATTCCTAAGAAGAAAATATCATCAAAGGCATGCTACGTTAATTTGTCAGGGCTTGAGAATATGGCGAAGCGCCTTTACTTGGATACGAATGATAAATGCTTAGTGGCAGCCTTTGTGCTTGATTATATCAGCCGTGCAATATGCGCTATGGTTGATTCGTACATTGAGACGTTCGGTAAAACCGAAATAGTATTTGCGGGCGGCGTTATGAGTAACTCCATTATAAGGCGAGAGCTTTCCTCGCGCTATCAGTCGCATTTTGCCGAGCCTGATTTATCCCGCGACAACGCAGTTGGCATTGCCTATCTTGCGTATAAAAAACACACGAACAGAGGTAATTAATGGATATATCTGCCCTTCGTGAAAGACGGTGTGATTCTTCCGTTTCGGTAAGTGAGCTTAACGGAATATTAAAAAATCTTATTGAAAATGACAGAACTCTTAAAACCGTTTCTGTAAGAGGTGAAATTTCTAATTTTACAAATCATCGTTCAGGACATCTGTATTTTACTCTTAAGGATGCAGAGTCACAAATAAAGGCGGTAATGTTCCGATCATCTGCACAGCATCTTAAGTTTTTGCCCAAAAACGGTATGAGGGTTACGGTGCGTGCATCGGTCGGTGTATACGTTCAGGGCGGTGCATACCAGCTTTACGTAAGCTCGATTATGCCAGACGGCATAGGAGCGCTTTACCTTGCGTACGAGCAGCTGAAGGCAAGGCTTGGAGATGAGGGTCTTTTTGACGCGTGTCACAAGCGTGATATTCCCAAATATCCCGAAAGAATAGGAGTTATCACGTCACCTACGGGAGCTGCAATTAGGGATATAATAAACGTATGCGGCAGAAGATATCCATTGTCAAAAATTTACCTTTACCCGTCCTTGGTTCAGGGTGATGGCGCGGAGGCAAACCTTTTGGCGGCGCTTGACTATTTTGATAAGTCAGGACTCGTTGATCTTATCATTATAGGGCGCGGAGGCGGCTCGCTTGAGGATTTGTTCGCATTCAATTCCGAAAGCCTCGCCAGACGGATTTTTGATTGTAAAATTCCGGTAATATCTGCCGTAGGACACGAAACCGATTTTACTATATGTGATTTCGTTGCTGACCGCCGCGCTCCGACGCCCTCGGCTGCAGCAGAGCTTGCCGTTCCCGATATCCGTGAAATTGCGATAAGGCTTGATATGCTTACCGAAAAGATAGTCGGCAGCACGCTCTACCGTCTGCAAAGATATTCGGACAGGCTTTCATCACTTAAAAACAAAATATTATCGGCTAGGGGTGTATTCGACACCTTTGATATGCGACTTCGTGAGGTTAAAAGACGCATAGACACGGGTGTTTTATCTCTGCTTGAGGAAAAAAGAGTTAAACTAGCACTTCTGGGTGAAAGAATTGGAGCTATGAGCCCGCTTTCCGTTATGTCACGCGGATATAGCGTGCTATATAATGACGGTAGAGCCGTACGCTCTGTAAACGATGCCCGAGAGGGTGATATTTTAGATGCAAGACTTATCGATGGAACTATATCGGTTAAGGTGATTAAAAGAGGTGCTGACAATGAGTAACGCTAAAAAGAATAAAAGCTTTGAGGATAACGTTTCAAGACTTGAGGAAATAGCAGAGATGCTAGAGGCAGGTGAGCTTTCGCTTGAGGACTCGCTTAAGGTCTACGGTGAGGCTATAAAGCTTTTTGAGCTATGCGAGGGCACGCTCAAGGATGCAAACCAGCAGGTCAGGATTCTTACTGCCGCACCTGACGGTACGGTAACGGACGCCCCCTTTGACGGCGATGAGGATTGATGTATTTCTTACCGAGCGGGGGCTTTGCCGAAGCAGAACTGAGGCTAAAAATCTTATTGAAGAGGGAAAGGTTACCGTCGGAGGTAAGGTCGTAGCAAAGCCATCGTTCTTAGTTGAGGATGATACTGGTGCAGTAAGTGTAAACCGAGAGAGCGTAAGATTTGTAAGCCGCGGCGGACTTAAGCTTGATGGGGCACTTAAATTCTTTTCTGTTACACCGAGTGGCAGAATATGCCTTGACGTCGGTGCCTCAAGCGGTGGATTTACCGATTGTATGCTAAAAGAGGGGGCATCACTCGTGCTTGCGGTTGATTCGGGCAAGGGGCAGCTTAGCGAGGAGCTTCTTTCAGATAAAAGAGTGATTTCATACGAGAGCTTTAATGCGAGATATATGACACCGTCATCGTTTGACTTCACCCCGTCGTTTGCCGTTATGGATGTGTCGTTTATTTCATCGACTCTGATAATTCCCGCCGTTTTTTCGGTTTTATCAGGTGGCTCTGACTTTATTCTTCTCGTTAAGCCACAGTTTGAGGTAGGACGTGCTAATATAGGAAAGGGCGGTATTGTTAAAAGTGAGCGCGCCCGTGAAGATGCGCTAGATTCTGTTATTGAGTTTGCAAAGGGCGTAGGCTTTATGTTCGTTAATTCCACGACCTCTCCGATTCCCGGCGGTGACGGCAACATTGAATATCTTGTTCATTTCAGAAAACCGTAAAGGATATGTTTTATGAAGAATGTCTGCTTGATTCCCAATCTAACAAAGGATAAAATGCTTGCAATCACGAAAAGGGTTGCACAGGTGCTTATCGCACTTGATATCTGCGTGTATCTTTCCAATGAGTATAATGACTCGTCGGTTTCGGGAGTTAAATATTATAGCTCCTTTCCCGAGAGCTGTGAGCTTATCGTCGTAATCGGCGGTGATGGCTCTATGCTTGATGCGTCGGTGCTCGCAATTAAATACGATATACCCTTGCTTGGCGTAAATCTCGGAAAGGTAGGATATCTTAACGAGCTTGAGCCCGATTCGCTTGATACACTCGTAAAGCTCGTATCAGGTGAGTACGAGATTCACGAGAAAATGCTTCTTCAGGCAAAATACGAGGGAGAGGAAACGGTTATATCTGACAGACTTGCCCTCAACGATATAGTTCTTTCACACGAGAATTATCTGGGTATTGCTGATTTTACGCTTAGCTCCAGCGACGGAGAGGTAAGATACAGAGCCGACGGAATTTGTGTTTCAACTCCACAGGGCTCAACTGCGTACTCGCTTTCTGCGGGCGGTCCTATCGTATCGCATAACGTGCGAGCACTTGTGGTTACACCTATTTGCCCTCACTCGTTCTTCAACAGGTCGACGGTATTCTCAGATTCCGAGGTGCTGGTGCTTAAAAATACGGGAAACGACAGGCTTAATATCAGTATTGACGGACGGAGATTCCGTACACTTGATGCAGGTGAGAGCTGTCAGGTATTTGTCAGCGAAAGACGCCTTAAGGTCGTATCCTTCAAGAATAACAATATGCTCTCAGCACTTTTTAAAAAGATTAAGATTTTGGAGGATTTCTGATGAAAAACGCCCGTCAGCAAAAAATTCTTGAGCTTATTCAAAAATACGATATAGAAACGCAGGACCAGCTCATAGAAAGACTTATGGAGTTTGGCTTTTCGGTTACGCAAACAACAGTTTCCCGCGATATTAATCAGTTGAAGCTTGTAAAAACCCAAGCTGGTGACGGAAAATATAGGTATATTCTCCCTGAAATCAGGCGTGAGAATAATGTCAGCGTAGTAAATTCTGCGCTTTCTGATGCGGTTCTTAAGGTCGAATGTGCAAAAAATATCGTCGTCGTAAAAACGCTATCCGGAATGGCTAACGCGCTTGCCGTGTGCATTGATTCTATCGGTGACGGCGAAATAATAGGAAGTGTTGCGGGTGACGATACTATTCTAATCGTGCTTCATACGGATGAAAAAGCGAGCGAGCTTACGGCAAGACTTCGCACGATTTTCGGAGTAGGAGCTAACTAACTTTAAGGAGATGCAAAAATGCTTGTTTCATTACACGTTGAAAACGTAGCTGTAATAAAAAGCATAGACTTGGATTTTGCTCAGGGCTTTTGCGCCTTAACGGGGCAAACCGGTGCAGGTAAATCAATAATCATCGATTCAATCAAGCTTCTTCTCGGCGCTAAGGGGGAGCGCGACCTTATCAGACACGGTGAGGATTTTTGTCTTGTAAGCGGACTTTTCAGTGGCTTTAACGATAAGGACCGCGAGCTTTTTGAGGCGCTTGGTGTTTCGGCAGACGACGAGGGTATGATTCTTGTTCAAAGGCGTCTCACGACCGACGGACGCTCGCAGATAAGGGTTAACGGAAGGGCAGTGAGCCTTGCTGTTTTAAAAAGCCTCAGCCAGAATCTTGTAAATATACACGGTCAGGCGGATACACACGCACTAACCGACCCGAAAACGCATATAAATATTCTTGACACCTATTCATCGGCTGAGAGACTTCGCAAGGAATACCGCGAGGCATATCTTGAATATACCACTGTCAGAAGTCAGATAGAGAGTATTACCGCTCGCGAGCGCGAGCGCGAGCGTCTTCTTGAGATGTATGAATATCAGATAAGCGATATTAACTCGCTCTCACTTCACGAGGGTGAGGAGGAGGAGCTTATTGATAAGAAGCTTAAGCTTAAAAATTCAGAGAGAATAACCAAGGGGGCAGGCTTTATTTTCCGTGCTCTTAAGGGTAGTGAAAAGGGAAGTGCGTCGTATCTTATTGACAGGTGCCTTTCACAGCTCACCTCACTCTCAGACGTAATTCCCGAATTTCTTAATTATTCCGAGTCGCTTCGTGACGTGCTTTATAAGGTCGACGATATTGCCGAGGAGGTCTATGCTACCCTCGACGGCCTTGACGAGGACCCTACCGAAAGACTCAATGAAATTGAGTCAAGACTTGATAAAATATCAAGGCTTAAAAGAAAATACGGACCAACGGTCGGTGATATTCTTGAATTTGCAAAGCACGCTGAGGCAGAGGCAGAGAGCCTCAGGGACTCCTCAGGTGCGTTAAACAGGCTGAACAAGGAGCTTAAGGCTGCCTATACGCGTGCGTGTGCTCTTGCGGATAAGCTTCACGAATCCAGAATGCGGACTAAGGGTGAGCTTGAAGCGCGCGTGCTTGAAACGCTTGAATTTCTTGATATGCCGAAGGTTGTGTTTTTTGCAGCCGTTAAACCGCTTTTTGCTGGCGGTGAAAAGCAGCTCGGACCGCTTGGCTACGATGAGGTTGAATTTTTCATAAGCGCAAACAAGGGGGCTGAAGCAAAGCCTCTTGCTAAAATCGCGTCTGGCGGTGAGCTTGCGCGCATAATGCTAGCGCTTAAGAGCGTTATTGCTGACAAGGACGGTATCCGTACTATAATATTTGACGAAATTGACGTGGGCGTATCAGGAAAAACGGCAAGAAAAATCGGAATCAAGCTTTTGGAGCTTGCTCGTGGGGTTCAGGTCGTTTCCGTTACGCACTCCGCCCAGATTGCTTCGCTTGCCGATTTGCATCTTCTTATCACCAAAAATGATTCGGGCGACTCCACCGAAACCTCTGTGTGTGAGCTCGATACCGACGGACGAATTGCAGAGCTTTCAAGAATACTCGGTGGAATTAATATCACTGACGCACAGAGGGCTGCTGCTGCCGATATGCTTAAGGAACGAGAAACGTATAAAGCATAATTTTAAAGGGGTTATCCTTGAGCATAGAGTCCTTGCTTGATAAAAGAAATATCCGCTATAAGCTTAACTTTCAAAGTCATAAGCTTTCGTCAATTTTTGCAGGCGAGAAAATTAAATATCTCATTATGCCAAAATGCGAAAATGAGCTTATATATACGGTAAATTCTTTGATTTCGTGCTGTATTCCTTATAAAATCATAGGCTTATGTACCAATACGATGTTTTGCCACGGCTCGGAGGAGCTGGCTGTCGTTTCTACTAGGCTGATATGTGACAGGAAGATTTCTGATAACCGTATCCGTCTTTCATCAGGTTCGTCGTTCATACGTACGCAAAGAGAATTGATGACGGAGGGAAAATATATTTCCTTGCCGATGTGCGGAATACCCGGAAGCATTGGCGGTATGGTAAGACAGAATGCAGGCTCATACGGTGAATGTATCTCTGATATTTTTATTTCGGGACGCGTATATTCGCCTGACGAGAATAGGATATACAGCATCGGGCGTGATGAAATGCATTTTTCGTACAGAGAGAGTATTTTGTCATCATCCAATCTGATTTTAATTGATGCGGTATTGTCTTTGCGTGAGGGTGAGGATTCGTACATAAAAGATAAATTCCAGGAAATTACAAAAAAGAGAAGAGAAGCCCAACCGAGTGAGAGAAGTCTTGGGAGCTTTTTTAAGCGACCGTGCGGGGATTATGCCGCGCGACTTATTGACGAGTGCGGTCTTAAGGGCTTCAGAATAGGCGACGCGTGTGTTTCGGATAAGCACGCAGGCTTTATAGTAAATTTGGGACACGCAACAGCTGATGATATTATAGCAGTCGGACGATGTGTAAAAAATACGGTATTTGAGAAGCACGGTATAATGCTTGATACCGAGGTTGAGCTTGTAGGTATAGATAGTATATAGTTTAAGGAGGTGCGCTTTTGTCTTTTTGCTCAGATATAAAAGCGGTTATTGCAAACGGTGAATATAAAAGCAATTGCTGCAGACGCGCACTTCTTTATGCAATGCTTTTCACTAAGGGTGAGATAGTAGATTCCTCCGCCCATATCTCTCTTTCGGATAGTAATGCCGTAAATCTTACCGTGCGCCTTATAAAAGAATTTTATTCATTCGAAGCTTTCGTGTCATCAGGAGCATTGGGAGGTCGCAGACGGCTGGTTTCATTTCGCTCTAAGTCAGCCGCGCTGACCTTGAAAAAATTTGATGAGGATAATTTAAGTCCTTTGGAATTTTTAAAATGTCCATCGTGCCAGAGCGCCTTTCTTCGCGGAATTTTCCTGAGCTGTGGCACTGTTTCAGAGCCTACGAATCAATTCTGCCTTGAATTAAATCCATCTTATCGAGAAAATGCTCTTTGCGAAGTCGTTTCGTCTCTTGGAATTGACTTCCGAGCTTCAAGAAAGAAGCAAGGCGGAACATACCGTACGGTGCTATATACAAAGAGGCAGAGTGTCATTGAGGATTTCTTTTCAATGGCTTCTCTTGAGCAGGTCACCTATGATGTTATAAACGTTGGAATCCAAAAGGAATTTAATAACCGTATAAACCGACTTACGAACGTCGAGATAAAAAATATACAAAGAACGGTTGAAAGGTCGCGTGAGCAGGGAGAGCTCATTGCGCTTCTTATAGAGAGAAAGCTCATATCAAGTTTACCTGACGAGCTTGCGTACACGGCAAGACTCAGGCTTGAGAATCCTAATGCTTCTCTTGCGGTGCTTGCAAGCTATCATACACCGCCTATCACAAAGTCGGGACTCTCACACAGACTTTCAAAAATTATGAAGCTCGGTCGGGAGCTGTTACAAAAGTTTTAAAAGGAGATGCGGTATGTCACGCTTTTGTCATTTACATTTGCACACGGAATACAGTCTGCTTGACGGTGCTACGAGAATATCGTCAATAGCGGACAAGGCTATATCTGACGGACAGACCGCAGTTGCTATTACCGATCACGGTGCGATGTACGGAGCCGTTGAGTTTTATGACGCGCTAAAAAAGAAGGGAATCAAGCCTATTATCGGCTGTGAGGTTTACGTAGCCCAAAGGTCACGCTTTTCAAAAGAGGGAAAGCAGGACAGCTCGGGAAATCATATGATACTTCTTTGCAAAAATGTAACGGGCTACAAGAATCTTTGCTATATGGTTTCCGAAAGCTATATAAACGGCTTTTATATGCGCCCAAGAATTGATATGGAGCTTTTACGCTCCTATCACGAGGGACTTATTTGCCTCACTGGATGTGTTGCGGGAAAAATACCCCAGCTCATTCTCGCAGGCTCAATGCCCGAGGCAATCAATTATGCAAAGGAGCTAAAGCAGCTCTTCTGTGACGATTTGTATCTCGAAATACAGAATCACGGTATTGATGAGGAAAAGAGAGTAGCCTTTGGCATAAGACAAATAAGCCGTGAGCTATCCATTCCTATGGTTGCTACAAACGACGTTCATTATCTTAACAGAACAGACGCCGATAATCAGGCTGTGCTTATGTGTATTCAGACTGGTTCAGTTATAACTGACGGGCGACCTCTCGGATTTGAAAATAATGAGTTTTATTTCAAGACCGAAAAGGAAATGACGGCTCTTTTCAGTGATTTTGAGGGGGCTGTTGAAAATACTGCCGAGATTGCTGATAAATGCTGCTTTGATTTTGAATTTGGAAATCTTCATCTTCCTGATTTTCGTGCCGAGGACGGAAGTTCGCATAAGGATACGCTAAGGCACAATGCCTTAGTCGGCTTCGAGGAAAGGGCGCGCGAGGGAAGATTTGATTTTGAGGCTCATACAAGAGAGTATTACCTTGAAAGAATGGAATATGAGCTTTCGGTCATAGACCGAATGGGCTTTAATGCGTATTTCCTTATAGTCAGTGATTTCGTTTCATACGCAAAGAAAAACGATATTCCCGTAGGACCCGGGCGTGGCTCAGGAGCGGGAAGTCTGGTTGCCTTTTGCGTTGGAATTACCGACGTCGACCCTATCAAATTCGATTTGCTTTTCGAGCGTTTTCTTAACCCTGAGCGTGTTTCAATGCCTGATTTCGATATAGATTTCTGCTATAACAGGCGAGAAGAGGTTATTGATTACGTAAAGCGTAAATACGGTGACGATAAGGTAGCACAGATTGCCACATTCGGTACTCTTGCAGCAAGAGCCGCTATAAGAGACGTAGGTCGTGCGCTCGGTATGCAGTACGCAAAGGTCGACGCTGTGGCAAAGCTCGTTCCTCAAGCGCTTGGAATTACGATAGATAAGGCTCTTGAATCAAAGGAGCTGAAGCAGCTTTACGACGGCGATCCTGACGTAAGAAAGCTTATAAACATCAGCCGTAGCCTTGAGGGAATGCCCAGGCATATGTCGACACACGCGGCAGGAGTCGTTATTACAGAGTGTCCGACGTACGAGTACGTTCCTCTTTCATATAGCGGAACGGGTGTCGTAACACAGTTTGATATGGTTACTGACGAGCGTCTTGGACTTGTAAAATTCGATTTTCTGGGGCTTAGATATATCACCGTTCTTCAGGATGCGCAAATGCAGATAAGACGGCACACACCGACGTTTGATTTATCGAAGATTCCCTTTGACGATAAGGAAACCTTCAAGCTTCTGTGCGACGCCAAGACCGACGGTGTATTCCAGCTTGAATCTGCCGGGATGAAGCAGGTGCTATCTAGGCTTGCACCGTCAAATCTTGAGGATGTAATTGCAGTAATTGCGCTTTTCCGCCCCGGTCCTATGGACTCAATTGATTCCTTTATTGAAAGAAAGCACGGACGCGAGGCTATAACCTATAAAACACCTCTTCTTGAAAAAATACTTGATGTAACCTACGGCTGTATAGTATATCAGGAGCAGGTTATGCAGATATGCAGAACTCTTGCCGGATATACCTATGCCGAGGCAGACCTTGTACGCCGTGCTATGGCAAAAAAGAAGGCCGAGGTAATGAACGCCGAGCGCGTGCGCTTCGTTGCGGGCTGTCTTAAAAATAATATAGACGAGTCGGTAGCTAATTCCATTTTTGACAGTATGGTAGCCTTTGCGCAGTATGCCTTTAATAAGAGTCACGCAACGGCGTACAGTATTATTTCCTATCGCACGGCTTATCTGAAAGCGCATTATCCAAAGGAATACTTTGCTGCACTTATGACGAGCGTTCTTGACAGCCAGGACAAGCTCCGCCAGTATATTCAGGACGCTGCTAAGCACGGCGTGCGTGTGCTTGCACCCGATATAAATCTCAGTGGCTCGGATTTTTCCGTTGCGGACGGCGATATAAGATTCGGACTTTTAGCTATAAAGAATGTCGGACGCAACGTAACGGAGAGCATAATCAGAGAAAGAGAAAAGGGAAAATTCACAAGCTTCGATACCTTTATCACCCGTCTTAGCGGCTCTGATATAAACAAAAGAACTCTGGAGGCTTTTATCAAGTGCGGAGTGTTTGATTCGCTCGGAATTACGAGAGCCTCGCTTCTCGCCTGCTACGAGCAGATTCTTGATTCGGAGCAGACGAAGCAGAGGAACAACATCAAAGGACAGATGGACTTTTTCTCCGAGGCAAGCTTTTCGGACGAGGCTACGGGGGGCTTTACCTATCCTGACTTGCCCGAATTTTCTCCCCGTGAGCTTCTTATGCTTGAAAAGGAAAGCTCCGGAATGTACTTTACCGGTAATATTCTGTCAAGCTATTCCCGTGCGCTTGAGGCTTTATATCCCGATTCTATTGCCGAAATAACCGAGTCCGTAAAGACTGAGGACGACGGTGCTAGATACAAGGACGGCAATTTTGTAAAAATCGGCGGTATTATTAGCTCAAAAAAGAATAAAATATTAAAAAACGGCGATACGATGGCGTTTATTACTCTTGAGGATTCGCTCGGTGAAATTGAGGTTATCGTTTTCTCAAAGCAGTTTGCAAGATATCAGAATGACCTCAAGGAGGAAAACGCTGTATTGATTGAGGGTAAGATTTCTGTCGAGGACAATAATGAGCCAAAGATTTTGCTCTCAAGGCTTACTAATCTTAAGACGAACAGCGAATATGTCGAAGAGGTAAGTACCAAGGCGGAAAGCACGCTATATATCAAGCTTGAAGCCTTTGATACGGCAAGACTCAATCCTATTTACAGGCTTGCTGCTCTTTATCCAGGGGTATGCCGCGTTGTTATCTACGATGCTAAGCAAAAGAAGTACATTGCAATTAAGAATGTGTCCATAAATCCTTGTGACGAGGTGGTTTCCAGATTGAAATCCTATTTTGGTGATTCATCTGTGGTGCTTCGCTGAGTGCTCAAAATTTGACACTTTGTATAAAAGCTTGTTGACAGTATTTTATGTTTAGTGTATAATTGACTCACAAAAATACGGAGGAAAATAATGAACCTTTCTATCCTTGACGGAGTAATAGCAATTCTATTGATAATAGCGGGTGTAATCGGCTTTAAAAAAGGATTTTTCGACCTTATTACGCCGCCTATAAAGCTTATTGCAGGAATCTGTATCACGTTCTTTCTTGCAGGCACTGTAATAGATGCGTGGACTGGCCCTCTCTTCCGCACGCTCATCAGCGACAGCATTACCGAGACGCTGGCAACGGGTTATCCAGAGCTTTCCGGTCAGAATGCAGGGGATACGCTTCCCATAATGTTCAAAATACTCGCATTTTTTGCGGGGGTGAATATTGAAGAGATAGCATACGATGCCGACGCATCCGTCGCAGAGGCGATAGGCGCCGCAATCGGTACGCCCATAGGCAGCTTCGTTGCGATGCTCGTTACCTATCTTGCGTTGTTCGTCATAGTTTCGCTTGTTCTAAAGTTCGTTCTTGCGGTTCTTGGCACTATTCTTACGGCAGGACCCTTGAATGCACTCGATAAGCTTCTCGGCATTGTATTTGCCTGTGCGATATGTAGTATTGTTTGCTGTATAATAGCAACCGTTACTATATCGTTCTCACCTGAGTTTGACGGTGGATTTCTCTTTGACTTCTTCCTCTCACTCAATCCTTTTATAATAACTTAAACTAATGATTTAACGAGTGGTGTAAAATATGAATATACCTGTTTGCTCACGATGCAAAAAAAGACCCGCTACGGTCTTTGTAACAAGAAATGAAAACGGAAATACGATTAAGGACGGATTATGCCTTATTTGCGCAAATGAGGTAGGTCTACGCCCCTTTGATAATATGCTGAAGCAGATGGGTATGTCTGACGAGGTTATCGAAAGCATGACAGGAGAGCTAGAGGAGGCTATGGCAGACCTTACCGAGAATCTTCCTGATAATCCTGACGAGCACGGCGCACCCTCAATAGATTTTAAAAAATTCTTTCAGGATATGGGCTTTACGGGCGATTCTTCCAAGGGAGGAAAAAGCAATTCCTCAAAAAGCAAGTCAGCTGCCAAGGGAGAGGAAAGGGAAGACAGAAAGTTTCTCAGAACCTATGCAACCTCACTTTCCGATAAGGCAAAGGAAGGAAAAATTGACCGTATAGTCGGCAGAGAGCGTGAGCTTGACCGACTTATACAAATACTTCTTCGCAGACAAAAGAACAATCCCTGCTTAATAGGTGAACCGGGCGTTGGTAAAACCGCAATTGCAGAGGCACTTGCTCAAAGAATCTCAGAGGGCCGTGTGCCTGAGAGACTTTCGGACAAGGAGGTTTGGCTTCTTGACCTTACCGCTCTTGTCGCGGGCACACAGTTCAGAGGACAGTTCGAGCAGAGAATTTTAGGACTTATTAAGGAAGTTAAGTCAAGCGGAAATATAATTCTCGTAATCGATGAGGTGCATAACATTGTCGGCGCCGGTAATTCCGAGGGAGCTATGGGCGCTGCCAATATGCTCAAGCCCGCGCTTTCACGCGGAGAGATTCAGGTTATCGGTGCTACGACTCTTAACGAGTACAGAAAGCATATTGAAAAGGATTCTGCGCTTGAAAGAAGATTTCAGCCCGTTATGGTCAACGAGCCATCGGTTGATGAAACGGTTGAGGTAATATCGGGTATAAAGGGCTACTATCAGGATTTCCATCAGGTTAAAATTTCCGATGAAATTGCCCGTCTTGCAGCCGTTATGTCGGAGCGGTATATTTCCGACAGATTTCTTCCCGATAAGGCGATAGACCTTATAGACGAGGCGTGCGCAAGAGTAGCGCTCGGTACTCCTGAAATAAACGAGAGAAAACGCAATGCAAAGGAGCTTTCTTCGCTAAATAGCGAGAATGAGGCTCTGATGACTCAGCTTGAAAAGAGTGAGGCGCAGACCGAGGATAATTACAAGCGTCTTGCAGATATCAAGGCACGAATACTTCAGCTTGAAGAAAGAAATGCTGAGCTTGACGATATAATTTCAAGAGTTTATCTCACCGCGCAGGACCTTGCCGAGGTTATTGAAATATGGACGGGAATACCCGCAACCGATATCAAGGAAGGCGAGCTTTCAATGCTCACAGGACTTTACGAGAGAATATCCTCTCGCGTTATAGGTCAGGACGAGGCGGTTGAGGCGGTATGCCGCGCGGTAAAGCGCAAGAGAGCAGGCGTTTCTTACAGAAAGAATCCTGTATCAATGATATTTGCAGGTCCTACGGGCGTTGGTAAGACCGAGCTCGTAAAGGTGCTTGCCGATGAGCTGTTCAAGCAGCCTGAGGCTCTTATCCGTCTTGATATGTCAGAGTTTATGGAGAAGCACGCGGTATCAAGAATTATCGGTGCGCCTCCCGGATATGTTGGATACGACGAGGCAGGTCAACTTACCGAAAAGATAAGAAGAAGGCCGTATTCGGTCGTTTTATTTGACGAGATTGAAAAGGCGCATCCCGATGTGCTCAACATTCTTTTGCAGATTCTTGACGATGGAATTATTACCGATGCAACAGGACGACAGGTAAACTTTGAAAATACGATAATCGTTATGACCACAAATGCCGGAAGTGAAACCAATTCTAACGTTTCAGGCTTTGCAAAAAGCGTAAATACCGTCGCGAAGGAAAAGACCGAAAAAGCACTATTCAATTTCCTTAGACCCGAATTTATAAATCGAATCGATGAGATTATAACCTTCAATCATTTGAACATAGACAGCTTTTCAAGGATTGCCGATATTATGCTTGGCAAGCTCCGTGACGCTATGGCAGAGAAGGATATAAAGCTCACCTTTGGTGAGGATGTTCTTGCGCTTATTGCAAGCAAATCCTATTCAGAAAAGTTCGGTGCAAGAAATATGCGCAGATATATCGAAAAGGAAATTGAGGATAGAATAGCCGAGGCTATTATTTCCGCATATCCCGCAAAGCTTCTCGGTATTCACCTTGAGGCAAACGGAGATAATCTAATCCTAAAGACAATATAAATGAGGTAAATAAAATGGCAGGTTGTACACACGCTTGCTCGACCTGTAGCTCGAAATGCTCCAAGGCAGACCTTATCGAGCCACAGAATAAGGGCAGTAACGTAAAGAAAATTATCGGAATCGTAAGCGGAAAGGGCGGAGTCGGTAAATCTCTCGTCACCTCAATGCTTGCGGTAACGATGAGGCGGCGCGGATATAAAACCGCAATTCTCGACGCAGATATTACGGGTCCGTCAATTCCTAAGGCTTTCGGACTTAAATGTGGCGATGTATCGGGCACAGACCTTGGTATGATTCCCGCACTTACCAAGACGGGAATTGAGGTTATGAGCGTAAATCTTCTTATGGATGACGAAACCAAGCCCGTAGTATGGCGAGGACCTGTTATTGCTACAACGGTAAAGCAGTTCTGGACTGAGGTAGTCTGGGGAGATGTAGACTATATGTTTGTCGATATGCCTCCCGGAACGGGTGACGTTCCTCTTACGGTATTCCAATCGCTTCCTCTTGACGGAATAGTTATTGTCACTAGCCCTCAAGAGCTTGTTTCTATGATTGTTAAAAAAGCTCAGAATATGGCTGGTCTTATGGAAATTCCGATACTTGGACTCGTTGAGAATTACAGCTATATCGTTTGCCCTGATTGCGGTAAGGTAATTCGTCCTTACGGAGAGAGTAGGATTGAGAAGATAGCGGACGAGGCAAATACCTCTGTGCTGGCTAAGCTTCCTATTGACCCTGAGCTTGCGTCACTTACAGACAAGGGAGTTATTGAGCTTTTCGAGGGAGAATACCTTGAAGGATGCGCCGATATTATTGAGGACAAGCTTAAATAATTATTTTTGAAATTTGCACTGCATTTTTTATGCAGTGCACTTTTTTTGACAAAATCAGCGCTCTCTTTGTGCTACAATTGAACGCGTGGGGGTGATTTAAGTGAAAACGCTGTATATTGATGTGTATTTTTTAATAAATTTTACAGTCGATTATCTTTCTATTTTTTTTGCTTGCTTTATACTGAACCTCAAAACCACCCCTTTTCGTCTTATAATTTCATCGTGTGCCGCAGCAGGCTTTGCCTGTCTTGTGGCACTGGTCAACCTTGTCGCACCGATTTATATTACAGTTCTCGTCCTTTGTGCGATAATTATTTGTGTTATAACACCGAAAATCTTAAATTTTGCGGTAGCCGTTAAACTGTTTATAGGTTTTTTGCTCTTTGAAACGCTTTTTGGCGGTATCGTGAGTATGATTTTTTCCTTGCTTGAAAAGCATCTTTCACCTTATCTTACGGGCTTTAGCGGGGGTGGGGAAAATTCAAAAATACTGTTCTTGGTTTGCATTCTGCTTCTCGCATACGGTGTTTTGCATCTTGCTCTTATTATTCTTGGGAAGACGGATAAAACGAAACGGTGTGACCTTATAATTAAAATTCTTGAATTAGAAATATGTATAATTGCTCTTGTCGACAGCGGCAATATTCTTTGCGACCCTATGACAGGGCGACCTGTAATAATCATAAAGCGCCGCGCGCTCTTTGGGCTATATGAAAAATACGGAGAGAACGCGCTTTTTGACAGGACATCACCGCTGGCATGCCGAATGCGCCTTATTCCCGTAAAAAGTATCGTAGGCGAGCGACTTCTTTACGGAATAAGACCCGATGAGGTAAAAATAAGATTTTGCAAGCGGCTTATATCAGTTGATGCCGTAATTGCTATTGACGAAGAGACGGGCACCTTTGATAACTCCGAGGCGTTGCTACCGTCTGCACTATTAATATAAAGAGGTAAATAATAATGTTTTTCTTCTTCAAGTGGATAAAGCGACTTATTCAAAAGGTTACAGTAAATAATGAAGTATATTATATAAACGGCCCTGAAACCCTGCCGCCTCCACTTTCAGAGCAGGAGGAGGAAATGATGATAAGCAGAATTAACGAGCCCTTTGCAAAGGACGCGCTTATTGAGCATAATCTTCGACTGGTATGCTATATTGCAAAGCGCTTTGAAAATACAGGAGCTGGAATTGAGGAGCTCATATCAATAGGCACGGTGGGGCTTATTAAGGCAGTATCGACTTATAATCACGAGAAGAATATAAAGCTTGCGACATATGCCTCTCGTTGTATAGAGAATGAGATTCTTATGTTTATAAGAAAAAGCGCTCATAGGCGCCGTGAAATTTCGCTTGACGAGCCTCTAAGCACCGATTACGACGGTAATGAGCTTCTTCTCTCCGATGTTCTCGGCAGCGAGATAGACAGTATAAGCGGAACTCTTGAGGAGGCTGAGGAAAAAAGACTCTTACGGGAGGCGGTCGAAACGCTCAAGGGACGCGAGCGTGTTATAATTGAGATGCGATACGGTCTGGTTAACGGTAAGGAGCTGACTCAAAAAGAGGTTGCGGATATACTAGGTATATCTCAAAGCTATATTTCAAGGCTTGAAAAGAAGATAATTATTAGATTAAGACGAAGAATAGAGAGTTTTATTTGATAAATTTACATAAAAATGTCAAAGCTACCGAAAATAAATAAAAAAAGATAATAATTATTTTAAAAAGCTATTGCAAAATTTGAAAATGTATGTTATAATTAATAGCAATTAAAATGAATCATTATGTAAAGAGGTGTTAAAATGAAGGCAGGAATACATCCCGAATACAAGGAAGCTACCATAAGATGCGCTTGTGGCGAGACTGTTAAGACTCACTCTGCAAAGGGCGACCTTAACGTAGAAATTTGCTCTAAGTGCCATCCCTTCTATACTGGTAAGCAGAAGTT
>CAZDON010000019.1:0-21183 GCA_964507065.1 uncultured Ruminococcus sp.
CTGTGGTATGGTGAGAACGGAAATTCTGCTTGTTTTTTCGAGTCAAATCTGACTCCGCGAATTATTATACATCCTGATTTTGTTTTTGTCAATAGGTTTTTGAAAATTATTTTTGCTAACGAATGATTTTAACGAATTTCTACTTATTTAACGAATTTTCAGATAAAATATTGTCAGATATACCACTTTACAAAAGAGGTGCAAAAATGTATAATAGTTAGGCTAGCACGTCAAAGTTGCATCAAGCTTATGACGCGTAATTCTTGTGAGTGCTATGCTAGGCTATGGGCTTTTTACCGAGCGAGGTAAAAGCCCACTTTTTGTTTTCTAACAAATATCGAAGAATTTTTAAAAAATCTATGGATTTTTAGAATTTGTTATGCTATAATATAATGAATTAATATTTATAATTTAAGGAAATACTATGCAGAAATTTGAACTTTTAGCAAAAGACCGTGTTGAATCTATACCCGTTTTACCCCTGCGCGGTCTGGTTGCATTCCCAAAAATTCAGCTTAATATAGACATCGTCCGCCCCTTCTCTCTTGCGGCGTTTACCGCTGCCGCTACGACGGGTGACATGAAAATACTTCTGGTTGCACAAAAGGATATTGCTATCGACGAGCCTGCCTCGGACGACCTTTACGAGGTTGGCGTGCTTGCTATAATCAAGCACGTGGTAAAAAATCCTCAGGGTAATCTTTCCGTACTCTTCGAGGGAGTCTCCAGAGTCAGACTTGATTCACTTGACTTCGAGGGTCCCTATATTACCGCCAGCGGTATTCTTATAGAAGAAATTCCCTTTGAAGCTCAGGATATGAAAATTAAATCTATCCTTATAGAAACCAAGCGTCTGCTTAAAGAAGAGATTGCGCCCGTTCATCCGAGCTATAATGAGGAAGCCGCAATGAGCGCGGAGTCTATTTTGGATTTCGGATATTTTTCGGATTTCGTTGCTTCGTCCGTGCTTATTGATTATGCGAACAAGCAAGAGATTCTTGAAACCGTCAACCCCAAAATGCGTCTTGAAACACTCCTTATCTATCTTAACGAGGAGCTCGTGCTTCTTGAATGTGAGCGTGATATCCAGAAGCAGGTAAGGGATAAAATTGACCGAAGCCACAAGGATTATTTTCTTCGTGAGCAGGTAAAGGCAATACAGGCAGAGCTTGGCGAGGATGATGACGACGAGATTTTTGAATACGAAACAAAAATCTCAGAAAAAAAGCTTCCCGACGAGGTTCGTCAAAAGCTTATGAAGGAGCTTACAAAGCTTGCAAAGACACCCTTTGGTGCCGCCGAGGGTGCGGTTATCCGCTCGTACCTCGATACCTGCCTTGATTTTCCCTTTATGGAAAAAACGACAGATGAAACCTCTATCGAAAAAATTAAGGAAAAGCTAGACAGCGACCACGAGGGGCTTGACAAAATCAAGGACAGAATCCTTGAGTTCGTCGCGGTAAAGAAGTTCAACCCCGATATCAAGAACCAGATTCTTTGCCTTATCGGCCCGCCTGGTGTCGGCAAAACCTCTATCGCCGCATCAATTGCAGCGGCACTTGGAAGAAAATACGCAAGACTCTCACTCGGTGGAGTTCATGACGAGGCTGAAATCAGAGGTCACAGACGCACCTACGTAGGTGCGATGCCAGGCAGAATTATTACCGCAATTTCTCAGTCGGGCACGACTAATCCCGTGGTTGTTCTTGATGAAATTGATAAGCTCGCCAACGATTCAAGAAACGACCCCACTGCAGCACTTCTTGAGGTTCTTGACCCCGAGCAGAACAAATATTTCCGCGATAATTTTATAGAGCTTCCCGTCGATTTGTCTGACTGTATTTTCATTGCAACGGCAAATTCCTACGACAGAATCCCCTCTCCGCTGCTTGACAGAATGGAAATTATGAACCTTTCGGGCTATACCGACACGGAAAAGCTTTCTATTGCGAAAAAGCATCTCATTCCCAAGCAGATGAAGCGTCACGGAATGACCAAGCGAGTGCTTAAGATTTCAGACAGCGCTCTTATGACCCTTATCCGCGAATACACGAAGGAGGCGGGAGTCAGAAATCTTGAAAGAGAAATAGCGTCTGTTATAAGAAAATGCGCAAGAAGGCTCGCTGAGGATTCTTCGATAAGCGTGATAAGCGTAAGCAAAAAGAATCTTGAGGAAATTCTTGGTAAAACTAAGATAATTCCCGAGCGTGTTGAGGATGAGAATCCCGTTGGAACGGTTAACGGCCTTGCCTACACCGAAAGAGGCGGAGAGCTTCTTCGCGTTGAGGTTGCAGTTATGGAGGGTTCGGGTAAAATTGAGCTTACAGGCTCGCTTGGTGACGTTATGAAGGAATCTGCAAAAATCGCACATTCTGTAATAAGAACCGTCGCAAAGGATTACGGTATTAATCCCGCATTTTATAAGGACTGCGACCTTCACGTGCATTTTCCTGAGGGCGCAATTCCCAAGGACGGGCCCAGTGCAGGTATAACCATGGCTACGGCTATGGCAAGCGCGCTTTCCGGCAAGGCGGTAAGACGTGACGTCGCGATGACGGGCGAAATATCGCTGCGAGGAAGGGTTCTTCCCATAGGCGGACTTAAAGAAAAAACGCTTGCGGCATACAGATGCGGAATCAAAACGGTCATTATTCCTAAGGATAACCTCAGGGATCTTGACGACATTGATAAGACAGCGCGCGCCGAGCTTTCCTTTATTCCCTGCCAGAATATATCTGAGGTAATAAGAAACGCTCTCGTATAAAGGTCGGCAGCTTATAAGCCGATTTGATAAGGATTGACTATATGAAAATAAACCTTAATAATGCCTCGCTAGTTCTGACAGCGGGCAGCCCAAAGCAATTTCCAAGGGACCCCAAGCCACAAATAGCACTCTCGGGTAGGTCAAACGTCGGAAAAAGCTCGCTAATTAATACTCTTCTCGGTAGAAAATCTCTGGCAAGAGTATCCTCTGCCCCGGGAAAGACGGTAACGATTAATTTCTACGGCATTGATAGCAAGCTTTTTCTCGTCGATCTGCCGGGCTACGGCTATGCAAAGAGGTCCTTTGAGAAGAAGCAGACCTTCAGCTCTCTTACCGAGGACTATTTTCTGAAAAATCCGTCAAGTGACGCAATCAAGCTTGTAATTCAACTTATTGACGTAAGGACGGGTCCTACCGATGATGACATTATGATGATAAACTGGCTTATTGACAACGGACTTGAATTTTGCGTCGTTGCAACAAAGACGGACAAGCTTTCAAAAACTGCGCTTCAGGATAGGCTTAAACAAATCCACGAGGAATTTTTCCTTGGAACAGATATTGAAATACTTCCCTTCTCATCCCTCACGAGAGATGGGCGGGAGGTGCTTCTTAACAAGATATTCAGCTTCGTATAATTCTCCCTTGTCAACAATACGGATAAGGATATGTTATGGATAAGGTTGTATATTATATTTTCGTAGCGCTTGCATCGCTTATTGCGCTTACAGTTCACGAATATTCACACGGATACGCAGCATCAAGGCTTGGTGATCCTACCGCACGCGCACTTGGGCGTCTCACCTTAAATCCTCTAAAGCACATAGACCCCGTCGGCGCCGTTTGTATGCTGGTTTTCAGGTTTGGTTGGGCACGTCCTGTGCCAATTAATCCCCGTTATTTCAAAAAACCTAAGAGAGATTTAGCTATCGTTGCACTGGCGGGTCCTCTTTCAAATATTATTCTCTCATTTATCGGGGGATTTTTATACTCACTTTTACTGTCCGTATTCAGTGGAATGAGCTTCACTAACGCTTTTATGCTTGAGATGTGCCAGAATCTTCTGGATTTTACGTTCATTTTCCACTACGTGAATCTCGGTCTTGCTGTATTTAACCTTCTCCCCGTACCGCCGCTTGATGGGTCGAGAATTCTTAATGTAATTTTGCCCGAAAGAGCTTATTTCAAGATAATGCAATACGAGCGAAAAATATATTTAGGGCTTTTGATATGGCTTGTGCTTGGCGATTTTTTAAGGGATATGCTCCTTAAAATCCCGTATATTGCATCAAATCCCGTATTATCGGCGCTTACCGTCATTTTATCGCTGAGCGACCTGATAGGTCTTGCGATACAAGGCTTATCAGACCTTATTTTAGGACTTTTTTCACTTATATTTAACTAACCCGCGAGTAAAGGAATCCAATATGGAACAAATTACTTACCGACTCGACCAATTTGAAGGTCCGCTTGACCTGCTTTTAACGCTTATAACAAAAAACAAGGTAAGCATTTACGATATTCCGATAGCACTTATTTGCGATCAGTATATGGAAGCTATAAATCAGGCGCAAAAGATGGATCTTGAAATTGCCTGTGAATTTATCGTTATGGCAAGCGAGCTTATGCTGATAAAAAGCAAAATGCTTCTTCCGCACGAGGAGGGCACGGAAAACGACCCCAGACGCGAGATTGCTAACGCGCTTGATATATATCAGAAGGCAAAGTTAGCTGCAACGAAGCTCAGACCTCTTTACGACGAGTATTCACAGCGTTATATAAAAGGCACTGACGAGGTTCCGCCCGAAAAGGGACTGCCGCTAAATCTCGACCCAAGTCTTATGCTCAAGGCTCTTCAATCGGTGCTTCGCCGTATGAGAATCGCCGAGCAGGAGAGAAAGCCGCAGGATCTCGTTAATCCGCTCATTAAGCATAAAATAGTATCCGTTGAGGAAAAGATACAGGAAATTATAGAGCTTCTTGAATATCAGGGCGAGGCATCGCTTTTCTATCTCTTAAAGGATGCTGATTCAAGAGCTGAGCTGGTTGCGAGATTTATGGGCGTGCTTGAGCTCATAAAGATAGGAAGAATCAAAATAACAACTATGCATTTCATCGAGGACGTTGCCGAATATGACGAGGAAGGTCTGGATATGAAATTTGAAATAAACAAGGACTACGTCCCGCTTGAGGATGAAGCTAGTGAGTTTGATAGCGAGGGCGAAGATAAAGACGATAAGGATGGCGAGTCAGATGACTAAACATAAAAAAGCAGAGGAAATTGATAATTCCGTAGAAATAATTAACGCAACCGACGAAAGCACAGAGGAAAAAAGCCCCTTTTCTGCCGATATCGACGAGCCTGCCGAGGAAAGAAATATAGTCTTTGAGGAAGCACTTGAGGCAATACTCTTTGCTGCGGGTCACCCCGTTAAATATGCTTCGATTGCAAAGGTACTCGGACTTACCCCCTCGGTTACCAAGGACAAGGTGTTTGAATACTCGCTTTTATATAATAAAAACGGAGAAATTCCGCGCGGAGTTATGCTTCTTACCTTTCAGGACAGCTGTCAGCTTTGCACCAAAGAGAATTATCTGCCTGAGATAAGAGAGGCACTCGGTATCAGAAAGAGCGGTTCTCTTTCAACGGCAGCTATGGAAACGCTTGCGGTGGTTGCTTACAACCAGCCCGTAACACGCGTATTTGTCGATACTATCCGCAAGGTAGATTCCTCGTATGCTATGAACAGCTTAATTGACAGAGGTCTTATAGAGTGCGTAGGAAGACTCGACGTGCCAGGCCGTCCTATGCAATATGGAATTACCTCAGACTTTTTACGCTGCTTCGGTATGAAGAGCATCGACGACCTCCCTGCCGCGTCAGAGGACCTATTGACTATGTTCGATAAGGTAAGAGAAAAGGAAGAGGCAGAGCGCGCTGAGGATATGCTTCAGATGAGCATAGACGAAATAGAAGTAGACGGTAACGCCTCCGAGAGTGATAATACTCCGATAAGCGAAGAGGGCAATTCACCTGATTCAGACACTCTTACCGATTCTGCTGTCGCTACAGACGGCGGTGACGACGATGACAGCGGGGATCCCAGCGCTGAGGACGATATAATAGATATCGATTAACAAGACGAGGAATACAGCCTTACATAGACCAAAGAAACAAATATGAAAAAGGAAAGAAAATATGCCGGGAGCAATATTTTTTGCTTTTATCATTCTTGTTATCTTTTTAATTCTGACAGAGGTTGTATCGGTTAATGTTTCCTATAAGGATACGCTTTGTGTCGAAATTGATCTTATCATTTTTGGCGTAAGGCTTGTAAAAGCCCCTGAAGCAAGACAGAATCGAAAGAAGCAGAAAAGACGCAGAAAAAGACCCCCTAGCCCCGCTTCGCTGATAAAATTTATCCGTCGCATACTGAAAAGCGGTCAAACCTCACTTGAGCGTACGGTTATTCCGATATCGGCAAGCGAGCCTCACGAATACGCGATACGCTATTCCTTAATATCCTTTCTTCTGCTCACGATATACGATATAATAAAAAACAATGTCGATACCGTGCATTTTGAGGAAATAATTTTGCCACGCAATGAGAATAATAATATCAAGCCAGAGCTAAGAATTACCTCGGTATTCCCTCTACGCATAGCAATAGGCTCGCTATTATGGCTAATTTACGATTATCTCAAGGACGGATATAAAAGAAAATGCAAGAAGGCAAAATGAGCGATGTAATAAAGGCATCGCTTGAAGGAATACGAAATTTCTGCGACGTTGATACTGTATTTGGAAGGGCAATAACTACGCAAAGCGGTGTTACCGTTATACCAATTTCAAAAATCAGTCTGGGATTTGCATCGGGCGGTGTAGATATACCCCCTGAAAAGCGTTTATTGTCACCTGGCTTTGGAACGGGAAGCGGTACGGGCGTCAGTATAACTCCGATAGGCTTTCTTACCGTTGGCTCGGGAAGCGAGATAAATCTTATAGAAATCGGAAAAAGCGCTGTCAGTGACCTTTCACACACGCTATCCTTAATTGAGGACTCACCTGAGCTTATAAGAAAAATTAAAAAAGCACTCTTGGAATAAAATTCATACGCGTATATGGAATATGCCCCACCCCACCTTGAAAAAATATATTAAAAGCGGGGTGATAATATTGAAAAATCCAAGGGAAAGAATAATTGCCGCAATTATAACTCTTCTGCTTATATTTGCGCTCTTTTCACTTGCCGTAATAGCAAGCGGTGTTTCAGTAAGTGCAAAAAGCGCGGCTCTTTACGAGCCACGCGGGGAGAAATTTTATTATACGAAATCTGCTGACACCCGTCTGCCGATGGCAAGCACGACGAAAATTATGACGGCACTCGTTGCAATTGAAAATGCCACAGCGGATATGACCGTTTCTGTCGCGAAGGAGGCGGTCGGTGTTGAGGGCTCAAGTCTTTATCTTAAGGCTGGCGAGTGCTTTACGCTACGGGATTTACTTTACGGTCTTATGCTGCGAAGCGCAAACGATGCTGCCGAGGCCATTGCTTACGCCGTAGGCGGCTCGCTCGGTGGCTTTGTCGATATGATGAACGCCAAGGCAAATGCGCTATCACTTCATAATACACATTTCGATAATCCTCACGGTCTTGACGGTAAGACGCACTATACAACTGCAAGAGAGCTTGCAATACTTACTGCTGCCGCTCTTGAGAATCCTCTGTTTCGAGAAATTACCTCTACTTATAAAACCGTAATAACGAACAGTGAGGGCGAGGAGCGCCTTGTGGTCAATCACAACAAGCTACTTTCTCAATACGAGGGCTGTATAGGTGTCAAAACAGGGTATACCAAAAAGTGCGGAAGATGCCTCGTAAGCGCTGCAGAGCGCGACGGAGTTACTCTTATATCCGTAACACTCAGCGCTCCCGATGATTGGAATGACCACAAAAGAATGCTGGACTATGGTTTTTCACTTCTTGAGCGAGTAAAGCTAATTGATAAAAACGAGGTGGTTTTAACGCTACCCACTACAAACGGCATTCCGCAGTCGGTAACGGTCGGAAATCGGGACGAGCTATATGCTACTCTCCCGATAACGCGCCCTGTGATTGAAAGAAAAATTATAACCGACAGCTATCTTACACCACCTATTGACTGTAACAAGCCCGTCGGTCAGGTCGTTTTTTATCTTGACGGGGTTGAAATCGGGCGTGTTTCGCTCTATCCGTGGCTGACAGATCAGGTAAATTTGTCATAAAAGAAAGGTATTAATATGCAGAAAATCAGGCTTCAGAAGCTCATTGCCGATGCAGGAATTATGTCAAGACGCGCGGCAGAGGAACAAATAAAGGCGGGTAACGTTACACTTAACGGACATCCCGCCAGCCTTGGCGATAAGGCTGACTATAAGGATATCGTCGCAATACGAGGAAAAAGAATTCACTTTGTGAAAAAAGAGCACGTGTACATAATGCTTAACAAGCCAAGAGGATATCTCTGCACCACTAGTGATGAGAGAGGAAGAAAGTGCGTAACCGACCTTATCGATGGGGTTGATTCAAGAATTTACCCTGTCGGAAGACTTGATATGCTCTCTGAAGGTCTGCTTTTACTAACTGACGACGGTGAGCTAAAAAATAGACTTACCCACCCCTCACACAGTCTGCCTAAGCTTTACCGCGTAAAGGTAGGCGGTAAAGTCAGCGACGAGCAATACCAGATTCTCTCCTCGGAGCTCGTTATTGACGGATATAAAATCAAGCCTGTCGAGGTTAAAATAGCAGGTGAGGATAACGGTATGACCGTCCTGAAAATGACTCTTCTTGAAGGCCGTAACAGACAGATAAGAAAGATGTGCGAGGCAGCGGGTCTTACGGTGCGTAGGCTCTCAAGAATAGCTATAGGAAAGCTTAAGCTCGACGGACTTTCCGTCGGTCAATGGCGTATGCTTACCGATGCCGAGGTTGAATATCTCAAACGGGAGAGTAAAAAGACAAATGTTTAAAATATTTCCCTTAAACGACGAGGCTCTGATTACAAAATACCTTGAGGCTTGCAGGGCAAAACGCAAGCCAGACGCATTCGTATATGCTATGTGCGATATAGAAAGCGGTGAGGTTATGGTCATATCGCAATTTGAAATATTCGGCACTCACGGATATATTTACGATATAAAGAGCATTCCCTCGCTTGACGATTTTGAGGCAATGTTTATTCTCACAAGACAAACAATGAACTTTATTGAAAAATGCGGACCTAAGCTTTGTCTTGCTGATAATAATACTGCCGACGCAAAGCTACTTGTGTCCTGTGGCTTCAGGCAAACGAGTGACGGATATTCTGTCGATATGACGAATATGTTTACGGGCGGCTGCGGGCATCATTGAGATTGTGTATAATATAAAAAAGAAATCAATTGTTTTTGTAAACAATTGATTTCTTTTTTATGCTAATCGTCTATTCTTTCGGCAAGTGAGTTATGGTATTTATGATAAAATTCTTCATATTTACCCGCGTCAAGTGCATCTCTGATTTTCTGCATAAGATCGTTATAGAAACAGAGATTGTGAAGAACTGCAAGGCGCATTCCAAGTGCTTCCTTAGCCTTAAAGAGGTGCCTTATATAAGCTCGCGAATACCTCTTGCACGCAGGACACTGACATTTGTCTGAGATAGGTCTTGAATCCTCAGCGTACTTCTCGTTAAGAAGATTCATTTTTCCGTCCCAGGTAAAAAGATTACCGTGTCTTGCGTTTCGGCTGGGCATAACACAGTCGAAGAAATCAACGCCGCGGTAAACCGCCTCGACGATATTCTGAGGAGTACCGACACCCATAAGGTATCTCGGCTTGTCCTTGGGCATGTAAGGCTCAACAGCCTCAATGATTTCGTACATAGTGTCGGCATCCTCTCCAACAGCAAGACCGCCTATGGCATATCCGTCACATTCTATCTCAGATATTGCCTTCATATTTCTTATACGAAGGTCCTTGTAGGTGCCTCCCTGATTAATACCGAACAGCATCTGCTGCTTATTTACCGTGTCATCAAGCGAGTTCAGCCTGTCCATTTCCTCTCGGCATCTTTTGAGCCACCTGACGGTTCTTTCCTCGGACGCCTTAACATACTGATAGGGCGCAGGATTCTCCACGCATTCGTCAAACGCCATGGCAATCGTTGAGCCGAGATGTGATTGAATACGCATAGACTGCTCAGGCCCCATAAAGATTCGCTTTCCGTCGATATGAGAATTGAACTGAACTCCCTCTTCGGTTATTTTCCGGAGCTTTGCAAGTGAAAAAACCTGAAATCCGCCAGAATCGGTAAGAATAGGTCTGTCCCAATTCATAAATTTATGAAGTCCACCTTGTCTGAAAATAAGGTCATCACCAGGTCGTACGTGAAGATGATATGTGTTTGAAAGCTCTACCTGACAACCAACCTCGTAAAGGTCCTCGGAAGAAATTCCTCCTTTAATTGCAGCGCTCGTTCCAACATTCATAAATACGGGCGTCTGTATAATTCCGTGAGGGGTTTCAAAGGTTGCTCTACGCGCCGCCCCTTCTGTCTTTAGTAAAGTAAATTTTCCCATAATTCTCCTTATTTTATGCGGTCAAACTGTCTGTCAAGCTCACTCTTTTTTAGTCGGTACGCAACAGGTCTACCGTGAGGACATACCGTAATATCGGGAAGCATAAGAAGCTTTTCCACAAGCCAATCAATAATTACCCTGTCATATACTCTGCCACCCTTGATTGCCGCCTTGCACGCAACCTGATACAGTGCTCTTTCGCGTCTAACCGACTCAGTTACGGTGGGATTTCCCTTGCCTGAGATAATTTCACCTATCATTTCTACAAAAAGTCCCTCAGCGTCCTTTATGGATATAGCATCAGGAATAGCAATTATATCGGCAGACTGCCTCAGCACATTATAATCAAATCCGACAGAATTAAACTCTGCCTTATACTCGTTAAGGCACGCCAGCTCATCGTCGGTAAGAATCACGCTGACGGGAAGAAGAAGCACCTGAGAGCCAACTCTTCCGTCCTCGCGTCTGCTTTTGAGAAGCTCTTCAAATATTACCCTCTCGTGTGCGGCGTGCTTATCAATTATAAGCAAATCTCCATCGTATTCAATGATTACATAGGTATTGAACGCCTCACCAACGAGCTTATAATCGGACTTTGGGCTTGCTTGCTGCTTGCCATCTTCTTTTACAGCAGCTGAATCAGCCGTCACCTTTTCATAGGTCTTAAGCACCTCAAGCGACTCGCGTGCAGACATTTCACCTGAGCGTCTTAAATCGTCGCTCGTAACCTTGGGTGTGCTGCTTGCAACCCGAATCGGTGCATCGAGTGAAGAATCAGCCTTATATCCTGTGCCGCTATATGATGAGTGAGCGGTATTTGCTCTTGGAATATCCCCGTAATTTGCACCCTTGCGTTCTGAAGAAGGTGTAGTTTCGGTCTTTTTGATAACCTCGGCAGCGATACCAAGCTGCTCGCCC
Organism: uncultured Ruminococcus sp.; assembly: GCA_964507065.1. Taxonomy (GTDB): domain Bacteria; phylum Bacillota; class Clostridia; order Oscillospirales; family CAG-272; genus UBA1740. Next base: position 11,283 of record CAZDON010000019.1, read on the forward strand.
TTCGTGCAAGTACCAATAGGAACGAATGCGGATGCGGGATTGTAGTCGCCTTTACCCTTGTTAAGTGACATTTCGGGACGGTATTCTTCCTTTTCAAGGGCATTCTTTACGCTGTAATATACCGCCTCAAACACAATTCTTTCATCAGAGAATTTTACCTCAAGCTTTGCAGGGTGAACGTTAACGTCAACAACGCTGGGATTCATTTCGATAAAAAGTGCACAGCAAGGAAAGCATTCAGGAGCAATATAAGAGGTGAATGCACGCTCGATTGCAGCCTGAGCCGTCAGGCTCTTAACGTATCTTCCGTTTATAAATACATTTTCAAGATTTCTGTTCTTCCTGACATTGTCACTTCTACCGATATAACCCTTGACGCGTATTCCGCCGGCTTCAGCATCAACCTTAATCATCTTACTTGCAAATTCACGACCGAATATTGCACGTATAGCAGAAAGAAGCTCCCCGTCACCCGTAGTCTTGAACCTTTCCTCTCCGTCAATCAGAAGCTGTATTGAAATATCGGGGCGGGATAAGGCAACCTTTTCAACAAGCGCCGATACGTTAAGTGCCTCGGTAGAATCCTTTTTCAGGAACTTACGCCTTGCAGGCACGTTGTAAAAAAGATTCTCCACGACGACGGTCGTTCCGTCTGACGTACCTACCTCAGACATATCAACTACTCTGCCCCCCTCTGCGGTGAGCATATGTCCTATATCGCTGTTTTTGGTTTTCGTTATAATAGTTACCTGCGATACGGAGCTTATTGCCGCAAGAGCCTCTCCGCGAAAGCCGAGAGTCATTATACTATAAAGGTCATCCCGCGAATTAATCTTACTCGTAGCGTGCCTTTGAAGCGCAACTGGCAGGTCTTCCTTTTCTATTCCGTGACCGTTATCAGTCACACGAATAAGCGCAACTCCGCCTCTCTTGATTTCGGCAACTATCTCAGTAGCACCTGCATCTATTGAATTTTCTATTAATTCCTTTAAGACGGACGACGGACGCTCAACAACCTCACCCGCGGCAATAAGATTTGCAATCTCAAAGGACAATACGTTAATCTTTCCCATAAATACTCCTTACTCGGAAAGAATTTTCTTAAGCTCAAAGAGTAAATTCATGCACTCAATCGGTGTCATTGTGTTAATATCAGTCGAGCGCAGCTTCTGGCACGCACAGGACTCATTCTCGTTGGTAATCGTGGCAAAAAGGTCAAATGCAGGCTCAGCAGCGTTCTTTGGCGAGGGGGAATGAGTGGCAGAGCCGCTTTCGATGCTGGCAAGGATTTCCTTAGCCCGCTTTACAACCTCAGAGGGAACGCCAGCAAGCTTCGCAACCTCAATTCCGTAGGAATCGTCCGTACCGCCTCTCACTATCTTACGAAGAAAAATAACGGTATCCTGTCTTTTCTTTGCAGCAATGTTATAATTAACAATTCCGTCGAACTCCTCTTCCATAGAGGTAAGCTCGTGATAATGAGTTGCAAAAAGCGTCTTTGCTCCGATTTTCTTTGAATGGGTGTATTCAACGACCGCCCTTGCGATAGCCATTCCGTCAAAGGTGCTCGTTCCGCGTCCTACCTCGTCGTAGACTATAAGCGACTTCTTCGTAGCATTCCTAAGTATTGAGGCTACCTCACTCATCTCAAGCATAAAGGTAGACTGACCAGATGCAAGGTCATCCGATGCACCAACTCTTGTAAATACCTTATCTACGATACCGAGTCTTGCTTCCTTGGCCGGAACGAACGAGCCTATCTGTGCCATAACGGTTATAATGGCAACCTGGCGCATATAAGTCGATTTACCTGCCATATTAGGGCCTGTAATTATCATAACTCTGTCACTGGAGGTATTGAGGTAAGTATCGTTGGGCACGAAATAGCTGTCCTTGACGAATCTCTCTACAACGGGGTGGCGTCCGTCCTTGATTACGATATCCGTCGAAGCATCAACCTCGGGGCAGACATAAGCGTTTTTGCTTGCCACCTCGGCAAGTGAGCAATATGTATCAAGCTCTGCGATAAGCGCAGCGCTTGCCCTGATTCTATCGGAATTCTCGCATATTCTTTCCCGAATTACATTAAAGAGCTCATATTCAAGACCGCAAAGCTTTTCCTCTGCGCCGAGAATCGTCGTTTCCATTTCCTTGAGCTCCTGCGTGATATATCTTTCGCAGTTTGTAAGGGTCTGTTTTCTCACATATCTATCAGGCACATCGTTGATAAACGACTTGGTTACCTCAATATAATAACCGAAAACCTTGTTGTAAGCAACCTTTAAAGTCTTTATTCCCGTCGCCTCGCGCTCACGAAGCTCAATAGACGCCATTATCTCAGCGCCGTTATCCTTAATGGAGCGGTAGTAATCGACGTCCTTATCAAAGCCGTCTCTTATCATTCCGCCCTCCCTTACGGTAAAGGGTGGATTATCCACTATCGCCGAGGATAGCAACGCATGCAGGTCCTCAAGAGTATCAAGGCTATTGTATATATTTCTTGCATTCTGCGAAGGAAGTGTGAGGATAAGCTCCTTTACTCTTGGCAAAACGGAAATGCTCTGGCAAATTGCACGAAGATCCTTTGCGTTTGCAGTACCGTAAACAGCCTTAGCGGTAAGTCTTTCAAGGTCAAGCACATCCTCAAGTGCCGCGAAAATATCCTCTCTTACACTTCTGCATGCAATAAGGTCGGCAACCGTTGCCTGACGGTGTGATATTTTCACAGGATCAAGAAGCGGACGAAGCAGCCAGCTACGAAGAAGTCTTGCTCCCATAGCCGTTCTGGTCTTATCAAGAACCCAGAGAAGCGTGCCTTTCTTTTCCTTAGTGCGCATGCTTTCAACAATTTCAAGGTTGCGTCTGGTATTCTGATCAAGCTCCATAAACTGGCCCTTGGAATACACGTTGATTTCCTTTGCAAAGGGAACGTCGGTCTTTTGCGTTTCCTTTATGTAAAGCACGAGCGCGCCACACGCCATAACAGCCTCAGCAGACGGAAGCTTATCGTATTCCGAGTCGAAATGACGCTTTACTATATCCCTTGCCCTATCATAATCGAAAAGGCGCTTCTGAAGAGGGTCAATAAGTGCACCAATCTTTTCATTTACAAACGATACAAGCTCTGCTGAGTCATTAGAAGATACATTGAGTATAATCTCAGAGGGCTGATAAGAGGATAGCTCATTAAAAAGACGCGCTTTTGCATCGTCACCCGTGATGTAAGTGAGCGAAATTTCGCCCGTCGATACGTCGGCAAACGCAACAGCATAAGAGCCGTCGGCGTCGTAAAGGGCGCAAAGAAAGTTGTTCTTTTCATCATTGAGCAGCGAATTGTCGGTTATAGTACCGGGTGTTACCACTCTTATAACCTCGCGCTTTACAAGTCCCTGTGCCGCCTTGGGGTCCTCAACCTGCTCGCATATAGCAACCTTAAAGCCCCGCTCTACGAGCTTTCCTACGTACTGATCCGCCTTGTGAAAGGGCACACCGCACATAGCCGCGCGCTTTCCGTCACCGCAATCCCTTGCCGTAAGCGTAAGCTCAAGCTCACGGGAGGCAACGAGCGCATCCTCAAAAAAGCACTCGTAAAAATCTCCAAGCCTGTACATAAGGATATAGCCCTCATACTCCGACTTTACCTCGAGGTATTGCTTCATCATAGGCGTTACCGTTTTAAGCTCTGACCTGTTGTTAAGAATTTCTGCCATTATCGGCTTTTCCTCGCTTCTTTAAAGTTTAGTTCTTTGCTCCAGAGCATCCACCGCAGGTGCTGCAGTCATGCGTGCAGCTCACGGGACGCTCGCCCGTAATGCAGAATTTAATCTCCGCATTAACCGAATTCATAAGCTCATTCATCGCATTTTGCGCGTTTGCAAACTCAATATAGATGGGATTCTGACAAATCTCGCGAGTCAGCTCCTCAATTCTCGCGCGAAGGTCAGCAATAGCCTTCTCATCGGCATCCTTTGTATCCTTCGCAAACTCCTGACCGAGAAGCTGTCTGTCTGCCTCGTATTCACTCATCCTTGCCTGAAGAGTTGTATCTCTGTCATACTTATCCTTTGCGCTCTCAAGGTTCTTAATCTCGTCGCTCTTTGCAATTTCCTCACCGAGCGCGTGTGCAAGCTCAATAATTTTTGTCATTTTTATTTCCTCTTTTCTTTTTTATTAAACTAATTTTCCGACAAGGTCAAAGGGCTTTGCCCTTTCTATATACACCTCAACGAAGCGTCCTGATATATCCTCACGAGAGGATATATGTACAAGCTTGTTCGTGTCGGTTCTTGCCGAATAAACATCACCGTCAGGGCCGATTCGCTCGTCGACGAGGGCTCTTACAGTTTTTCCCTCATACTTCTTATTATTTTCAAGTGCGATTTCCTTGCATACCTCAAGAATTTCAGCCATTCGCTCCTTAATTTTCTGCTCGCTGACACCCGATTCCATTTTAGCAGCGGGCGTACCCTCGCGTTTTGAATAAACGAAGCAATACACGTTATCGTATCTTACGCGCTTTATTACGTCAAGCGTCATTTCAAAATCCTCATCGCTCTCCCCGGGAAAGCCGACTATGATATCGGTAGAAAGCGCTATATAGGGAACATTTGCTCTGAGCTTATCTATAACCTCAAGATAGCTTTCTCTCGTATAGCGACGGTTCATCGCCTTAAGTATACTGTCACTACCTGACTGAATTGGAAGATGGAAAAAGGGTGCGATTTTAGGACTGTACTTTCCTATTACCTCAATGAGCGAATCAGGAACATCCTTAGGGTGGCTCGTCATAAATCTTATGATAAAATCACCGTCTATTTCGGCGATTTTTGATAGGAGCCCGGAAAAATCCGTATCCGATTTGTATGAGTTAACGTTTTGTCCGAGAAGTGTAATTTCGCGTACACCGTCCAGGACAAGCTCCCTGCACTCCTTGATAATATCCGAGGAGCGACGACTACGCTCGCGTCCTCTCGTGTAGGGAACTATGCAGTAGGAGCAGAAATTATTGCATCCGTACATCACCGATACCCAGCCTCGGTGATGGCTGCGCCTCACCGCAGGAAGTCCCTCGACAATATCACCCGAATCACGTCCCAGAGTAAAGGTACGCTTTTTCGTAGTCATATAAGAATAAAGCACCTCAGGGATAAGATGAAGAAGATTAGGCTCAAGGGTAAAGGAAACGAATGGATAGCTGTGCTTGATTTTTTCAACCGTCTTTTCCTCAGCGGACATACAGCCGACGACTCCGATAACGAGCTCGGGGTTTTCAGCCTTTCTTCCCTTTAATCTTCCTATAATAGAAAGCGCCTTTTTTTCAGCGTGGTCCCTTACGGCACAGGTGTTGAAAATAACTACGTCCGCACACATCATATCGTCGGTTTTTTCAAATCCGACAGAGCTGAGAATGCCCGAAATCTTTTCGCTGTCGGCTTCATTCTGCTGACAGCCAAAGGTCACGACGGTAAAGCGAATAATTTTTTCACGACTAAGCTCGCGGAGGGCTCCACAGTATCTTTCGTAATCCAAATCAAATTTATCAAATATCATTTTTACCTCTTGACGTTAGGAGCTTACCGTATTGCGTATATTTTCTGCAATTGATTCGGCAGATATGCCAACAAAGCTTAACAAATCGCATTCTTTTTCAGGCGATGCAAAGTTATCGTCAATCGCGCATACCTTGCATTTCGACGCATCAAATTCCTTATATCTCAGAGAAAGTTCGGATAGTGCAACCATTGAAAAGCCACCGTTTTTGATACCCTCCTCAACAAAAACGATATCCTTTGCCGAGGATATTTTTTCATAGAGCTTATCAAAAATATTATCTTTCGTTTTAAGCGCCTCAACGAGCACGATACCGCACTCTATCCCCTCACTCTCAAGAATTGCTTTTGCATCAAGAGCATAGCTTACGGAGCAACCGACAGCAACGATAACACGCACAGGAGTATCGGAAAAATCCGTCCTTATACCAAAATCAAAGCTGTCTTTAACGTAAGGAAAGCATTTTTCAACACGAGCATCCTCAGGACGGTCGGGATATCTTATCGCAATACAGCCATCACTGTCCCTGGTAATATCCATACACAGTCTTACCGACTCGTAGGAGGCAGGCGAATAAATTGATACGTTCGGTATATGCATAAGGTACGAAATATCGAAAATGCCGTGATGAGTAGGGCCGTCAGCGTGAGCAAGCCCCGCTCTGTCAATAAGCAACGTAACGGGCAGGCTCTGAAGCGCTACGTCGTGGAGTATATTGTCATACGCCCGCTGAAGAAACGTTGAATAGATAGCAACGTAAGGACGCTCTCCCGCCGCGGCAAGACCTGCGGCAAAGGTTACAGCGTGCGCCTCGGCAATTCCGACGTCATAGTATCTGTCGGGATATTTCTCGCCAAAGCTCGAAAGTCCCGTACCGTTACCCATAGCGGCGGTAATGGCGCACACCCGTGAATCACCCTCTGCAATAGCGGAAAGCTCCTTAACAAGCTCACGGTGAAAATCGGTTTCGACCTTTCCCTCGCGCCTGATGCTGTGAAAGCTGTCAGGTGAACGCTCGGCAGGCTCGTAGCCTCTTCCCTTTTTCGTATAAGTATGGATAATACAGCACTTGCCTATCTTTTTTGCCTCAGCAAGCGCACCCCTTACACTCGAATATTCGTTTCCGTTGACAGGACCGATATAATAAAGCCCCAGGTCCTCGAAATAATTGGTTGAATAAATTATATTTTTGAGCTTGTTCTTTATGGCAGAAAGCAGGAAAATAATAGGCTTTCCCAGAAGAGGAACGTGTCTTAAAAACGAATTGGTTCCCCTCTTCCACTTCATATATCTTTCGGAAGCGCGGACTCTTGCAAGATATCTTGCGAAAGTGCCCTTGTTCCTTGAAATGGACATTCTGTTTTCATTAAGAATAATTATAAGCTTTAAATCAGGGCGGCAGTTATTGAGCGCCTCGTGCACCATACCGCCTGTAAAGGCGCCGTCGCCGATAACAGCTACCGTATAATCGTCCGAGCCGCGTCTGAAATTAGACTCAGCAAAGCCGAGCGCAGCTGAAATTGACGTGGAGCTGTGTCCTGCACCAAAGGGATCGTGCTCGCTTTCCTGTCTTTTGGTAAAGCCCGAAAGACCGCCCGTGGAACGAAGAGTGTCAAATATCTCTCGCCTTCCCGTTATTAGCTTGTGAACGTACGCCTGATGTCCTACGTCAAAGATGATTTTATCGCTTGGTGAGGAAAATGCACGATGAAGCGCAAGCGTCAGCTCAACCACACCGAGATTTGATGCAAGATGACCGCCCGTCCTTTCAACGTTCTCAATAAGGAAGGCGCGTATCTCATCGCATAGCTCGTTTATTCTTTTTTCATCAAGCTCCCGAAGGTCCTCAGGAGAATTAATTTTTTCAAGAAGTGGATATTTCATAAATCCTCTTTTGGTAAATGCCGTTTATTTTTTCTTGCCCTGCATAGTCGGTGGGCGCTTCAATATCTTGACGTAGGCGCGGTAAAATGCGGAATAGTCACCAAAGCCTACTCGGTACGCGGCTCCCGATGCGGTTTCGCCCGAATCAATAAGCTGCTTTGCGTACATTACGCGCTTTTGATTAATGTAAGCGTGGACGGATACGCCGCTATATTTTTTGAAGCAGCGGCAGAGATAATACTTGCTGACGAAGAATATCTTGGCAAGCTTATCAAGCGAAATATCAAGCTCAAGCGAGCTGTTTATATACTTCGCGACTCTGGCACCCAGCTCGTCCTCATCCCTGACGATTTTATAGCTTCTCGCTCCCGAAAGCAAAACCAGAAGCTCGGACAGAAGAAGCTTTATATAAATCTCTCTTTCAAGCTCCGGCAGGGCGGTCGCGTATTCTATTCTGTCGAATACGGAAATTGCGCTTTGAGAAAGCGAGTCGGGAGTATAATATCTTCCCGATTCGTTTCCGTCACCGACAATTCCTGAGAGAATAGTCCTTGTTTCGGGCAGAAGTGCGCTTTTTGAAAAATTGATAACGTATCGCTCATAATCCCCGTCGCCCGTGAGGTTAACGCAATGATATTCCAGCGGACGGAAAATCATAAGCGTTCTCGGACGGAGAATAATCTCAGCGCCCTCGACAAGATACCTTCCGGTGCCGTTTACAACGTAGAGAATCTCGTAGGTATCGTGGCAATGGCTGTTATTAAGACTCGCGTAGCTTCCGTTATCCGCACTGTGACTGAATTCAATTCCGTCACACGAAATATGAACGATTTTGGCCATCGTCTACCCTCATTTCATAATAATCCAAAATATATTTTAGCACAAGGCGTCAATTTTTGCAATAGTTTTTGCAATACTTACAATAAATATTTTTTAAGGTTATATTGCAAAAATTGACGGACTGTGCTACAATGAAAATAATTAAAATTACAGGAGGCTCTTATGAAATTAGGTGCTCAATTCTACACCCTCAGAGAAAAAAACAAAACTCCCGAGGGACTTCGCAATTCGTTTAAGATTATGAAGGAAATAGGATATACGGTTGCTCAGATGTCTGCAATTTGCCCCATTGAGGCTGAGAGACTTATGTCTTTCTCGCAGGAATTCGACCTTCCTATTACCTGTACTCACTCTGCATACGACCGCATTATCGGTGACACTGACGCTCTTATCAAGGAGCACGTCACTTACGGCTGTCCCGTAATCGGTATCGGCTCTATGCCCGACAAGTTCCGTGGCTCGGTTGAGGGTGCGAGAGCATTCCTTGACTCGGTAAGAGAGCCTATGAAGAAAATCGAGGCTGCAGGGCTTCGCTTTGCATATCATAACCACGCATTTGAATTTGACGACCTTGGCGGTGTCTGCTCCTACGATATTCTTATCGAGGAAGCACCTACGCTTAACTACATACTCGATACCTACTGGTTCAAGTACGCAGGTCGCGATTACCTTGAATATATAAAGCTCTTCGGCAATGAAAGACTTACCAACGTGCATTTCAAGGATATGAAAACAGAGCCCCAGGGTGCTATTTGTCCTTGCGGTGCGGGTACTATTGATTTTGCACCCGTAGTCAAGCTCTGTGATGAGCTTAATATCCCCTACGCTCTCGTTGAGCAGGATAACGCTCCCGCGCTCGGCGACGAGTACGAGCAGATGAAGTATTCCTTCGACCACCTCAAGAGCCTGTTTTAATCAAAACTCGGAGGATTTATATGGCACAGTTTGCATTTTCGGCGTTTGCTGACGAGGCAGGCAACTCTCTTGCAGAGCAGATTTCCGCGCTCGTCGACAACGGTATTCACTATATTGAGCCAAGAAATATCGGCGGTAAATCCATAATCGATCTTACCGATGACGAGCTAATATACATCAAGGGTGAGCTTGACAAAAACGGTATCAAGGTAGGCTCGATAGGTTCACCTATCGGCAAGTATCCTATCGAGGACGACTTTGAGAGCTATATGGCTAAGGTCAGAAGAATTCTTGAAATCGCAAGAATTCTCGACACTAAGTTCATCAGAATGTTCAGCTTTTTTGTGAAGCAGGATGAGCTTGGGAAGCATCGCGACGAGGTTATAAGACGCCTTCGCGCTATGGTTGCCGAGGCAGATAAGTACGGCATTACTCTCTGTCACGAGAACGAGTCCGAAATCTACGGACAGATGCCAAGCGAGGTTCTTGATATTCTTACGAACGTTGAGGGACTCGGTGGAATATTTGACCCTGCCAACTACCGTATGAACGACGCTGACGTTATTGACGGCATTAACGTAACCTTTACGAACTTCAAATATATGCACATAAAGGATGCGATTTACAAGGAGCAGATGATTGTTCCCGCAGGTGAGGGCGAGGGCAAAATCGGTGAGATTATTGACCTTATTAACGATAAGGTAGACGGACT
>CAZDON010000020.1:0-21037 GCA_964507065.1 uncultured Ruminococcus sp.
TTTTTTCCTCATTTCGAGGCTTTTTTGTTTGATTAAATTAAATTTATCCAAATTACATAGCAAAGGCTGAGCCATTCGCTTAATTTAAAGCTTTTGACTCAGCCCCTTTACTATTTATCCAAGCCTTGCCGACTCAATAAGCTTAAGCGCGCGCCTTGCGTCCTCGGCGCCAAGAGCCTTGACTCCGTCGAGCGCGTAGGGGATTCCTAGAGCCTCATATTTGACACGCCCCAGCACGTGATAGGGCAAAACCTCAACGCTTTCAATGCACTTATAGGGCGAGAGAAGCTTGCCGAGCGCCAAAAGCCCTTCGTCAATATAGGTTATATCGGGAACGATAACGTGTCTTATTCTCACGCGTGCGCCGCGCGCCTCAAGATATCCGAGAAAATCAAGGGCGGCAGTCCCGTCGTTTGAGGTAAGCCTTTTGCAGCCCTCGCTGCTTGCGTGCTTTATATCAAGCATTACGAGGTCGGTGCTTTTCATAAGACGGTCGAATTTAGCCACGCGGTCGGGGTTGCTTTTATCAAAGGTAGCGCCTGAGGTATCAATACAGGTATGAATGCTGTGGGATTTCGCGCTCTCTATAAGCTCGGTTAAAAAATCAAGCTGTAAAAGCGGCTCGCCGCCCGTCACCGTGATGCCACCCGATTTGTAAAAGGGCAGATTTCGGAGCATTTTTCCGAGCACCTCGTCCGCGGTCAATTCCAGGGGTGCTTTCGTAATATCCCAGGTGTCAGGATTGTGACAGTAAAGGCATCGCATAGGGCAGCCCTGGAGAAACACCACGAAGCGTACCCCAGGGCCGTCTACCGTGCCAAAACTCTCAACCGAGTGAATTTTGCCAACGTTTGCCATATATTAAAGTCCCGAATGGAAGGTTCTCGAAATAACCTCGTCCTGCTGTGCCTTCGTAAGCTTGATGAAGTTTACGGCATAGCCCGATACGCGTATCGTAAGCTGAGGATAAAGCTCAGGGTGCTTCTGCGCGTCAAGAAGAAGCTCCTTGTCAAAGACGTTTACGTTGAGGTGGAAGCCACGCTTTGCCGCGTAACCGTCAAGCAGAGATACGAGGTTGTCAACTCTGTCGTCCTCGTTCTTTCCGAGGGCAGAGGGAACTATCGTAAAGGTATTGGAGATACCGTCCTGAGAATCGTTAAAGGGAAGCTTTGCCACGCTGGCAAGAGAAGCAACCGCACCGCAGCAATCTCTGCCGTGCATCGGGTTAGCACCGGGAGCAAAAGGCTCACCGAACTTACGGCCGTCAGGGGTAGAGCCCGTATTCTTACCGTAGGTAACGTTTGAGGTAATGGTAAGAATAGAGGTCGTAATCTTGCCGTTTCTGTACGCGTCGTTTTCCTTAAGGCAGCTTATGAAGGTGTGAAGCACCTCTTTTGCAATGCTGTCAACTCTGTCGTCGTCGTTTCCGTACTTGGGGAAGTCGCCCTCTACCTCGTAATCGGTTACGACGCCGTTTTCGTTTCTTATAACCTTAACGCGTGCGTACTTGATTGCGGAGAGCGAGTCTGCAACGACCGAAAGACCTGCAATACCGGTAGCAAACCAACGCTTTACGTCCTTATCGTGAAGAGCCATCTGCAGACGCTCGTACGCATACTTGTCGTGCATATAGTGAATTACGTTAAGAGTGTTTACGTAGACTCGTGCAAGCCAGCGCATCATCTCGCGGTACTTGGACATAACGTCCTCGTAGTCAAGATAATCACCGACGACGGGGCGATACTCAGGACCTACCTGAACGCCGCTAATCTCGTCGACACCGCCGTTGATTGCGTAGAGCAGGCACTTAGCAAGGTTCGCTCTTGCACCGAAGAACTGCATTTCCTTGCCGACCTTCATGCTGGATACGCAGCACGCAATAGCGTAGTCGTCACCGTGAATGGGACGCATAAGGTCGTCGTTCTCGTACTGCACCGCGTGATGCTCGATAGACACCTTTGCGCAGAAGCGCTTGAAGTTTTCGGGAAGCTGCTCGCTCCAAAGCACCGTAAGGTTGGGTTCGGGAGCTGCTCCGATGTTGTTAAGAGTGTTAAGATAACGGAACGACATCTTGGTAACGAGAGGACGTCCGGCGGTATCTATACCGCCGATTGACTCGGTAACCCAGGTGGGGTCGCCCGCGAAAATCTGGTTGTAATCGGGAGTTCTTGCGAAGCATACCATACGAAGCTTCATTACGAAGTGGTCGACTATTTCCTGCGCCTCGCTCTCGGTAATCGTGCCTTCTGCAAGGTCACGCTCTGCGTAAATGTCAAGGAAGGTCGAGGTTCTTCCAAGGCTCATTGCCGCACCGTTCTGCTCCTTGACTGCCGCAAGGTATGCAAAATAAAGCGCCTGAGTGGCTTCTCTGAGGGTGCTTGCGGGCTTTGAAATGTCAAAGCCGTAGGAGTGAGCGAGCTTCTTAAGCATCTCAAGTGCGCGAATCTGCTCGGAAAGCTCCTCTCTGTCGCGAATGGTGTCCGCGGTCATAGTGGAAACCGTGGTATCCTTCTGGAACTGCTTGTCCTCAATGAGTCGGTCAACTCCGTAAAGCGCAACTCGACGGTAGTCACCGATAATTCTTCCTCTGCCGTACGCGTCGGGAAGACCCGTTGTAATATGGTTCGAGCGGCACTTTCTCATTTCGGGGGTGTAAACGTCAAATACACCTGCGTTGTGAGTCTTTCTGTGCTCGGTGAAGAAATCAATTATTTCCTTATCAACCTCGTAGCCGTGGTCCTTGCATGCCTTAACTGCCATACGGATACCGCCCGCGGGCATAAGCGCACGCTTAAGCGGCTTGTCAGTCTGAAGACCGACGATTCTTTCCTTGTCACGGTCAATGTATCCGGGCTCGTGCGAGGTTATGGTTGAAATTATAGAGGTGTCCATATCAAGCGCACCGCCTGCCTCAATTTCCTGACGCTTGAGCTCGCTTACCTGATCCCAAAGGTCAAGAGTGTCCTGAGTGGGACCCTCAAGGAACGCCTCGTCACCGTAGTACGGTGTTACGTTTTTATGTATAAAGCTGCGAACGTTTATCTCGTTCACCCATCTGCCTTCTGTAAAGCCACGCCATTCTTCTCTCATAATGCTATTACCTCTTTTCTTTGAATTTCACAAAAAATTGACACGAATCGGAAAATTCCGAAAGCCGTGCCCAACCTTGCTGTTTGTATATAAGCTGAATGAGGGCGCGCCTCATTCATAGTTTCAGTGCGTAGTGAAGTGCCGCCGCACTCCGTGCGTGCTATCGAAATTTGTCTTAAAACAGTATAACACTTTTATTGCCGTATGTCAAGTGGAAAATGAGCTTTAACCAAATATTTGCCTAGGGATTTTTTGGGTATAGATCGGGTTGCTTTATACCGCTTTTTTGTAAAAACCGAGGCATTCTCCCTACAAAATACTGCCGAGAGGGGCAAAAATTTACAAAAATACAAAAAGTTTTAATAATTTTCTCTATATTTATTGACAAGGGCTATAAGATTTGTTAAAATATATACACTTAATATTTAAAATCTTTTAAGGGAGAAGTAAAAATGCCTGAGATTAAGTATGAAGTAGTTGAAAAAATCGGTATCGTCAGCGAGGGCAACAACGGCTGGAATAAGGAGCTTAACCTTATCAGCTGGAATGAGAGAGAGCCCGTTCTTGACATTCGCACCTGGTCGCCCGATCACGAGAAAATGGGTAAGGGCATCACCATTACTATGGATGAGGCTAAGGCGCTTCGCGAGATGCTCAACGGAATGAAGCTCGACTGATTTCCTACATATAAACAGACTTCCGTGCTTTTGCAAAAAATGCAGGCACAGGCGGTTTTTTCGCCACGCGTTTGAATAACCCGATAATAGAGGGATGCTGCTTTGAGTGAGCTTGAGGCAGCATCCCTTTTTTGACTGAAAAGCACCGCCAAGGAAATTTTTTCCCTGGCGGTGCTGGGTAAATTATTACTAAATTCAAAGCTAGGTTCATTCCGCGGGGGGCGGTGCCGTCGGAAGCACCGCGGCGCCGTGAGCCTCGTCGGCGGGCACACTGTCAGCGCCGTCGTCTGCGAGGAGCTCATCAGCGGTATTTCCGCCGTCATCGGAATCGGCTGTACCGTCGGGTCTTGCGTCTGTCGACTGTGACCTCTTGCGCCCCTTGAAAAGACCGAGAAAGCCGCGCCTTTCCTTTTCCTCGCGCTCGCTCTTATCGTCCTGTGTGAAGCGTGAGATAAGTCCCGAAAAAATACCGAGCATGCCTGCCGCCTTTTCCTTTGCGAGTCTGTTTTCAAGGTTGAGCACCTCTTCCCAGCCTGCCTTGTCGGTTGAAATTCCGAGGAGACTTGGATTAAATACCTCGCGGAGCTTTTGCTCAAGGAAATTCTCGCCGAGCTTTCTTTCAAGCAATCCCATAGCAAGTCCTGCCTTGCCGCCAAAGTTAAAGCCGCCAAGATAGGTGGTTGCGATTTTTTCATCGGGCGTCTCGGACATTCTTACGAGCAGGCGTCCGTCGTGAAGTGTGAATTTGATAAGACGCGAGTTTGGAAGCTCAGGGAATACAAGCTCCAGCTTAAAGACGGGATTTCTGTCCTCGTCCTCCATAGCCTCGCCGAGGACGTTTACGATATAGGTTTCGCCGCCGTACTGTACGGTGGCGGTCTTGAAGCCGTAAATTCCAACCTCAAGCTCTCTCGTGACGCCGCCCTCGGTGCAGGCAAACATAAGACGCTCGCCCTCACGCCAGAATCTCATTTTTTCAATTCCGCCCGAAAAATTATTCTGCATCACCGACACGAACACGGGAAGAAGACCCGTATTGTTGTCACCGAAGGCGTATTCGTTGAGAAGCGGGCTCCAGCTCTGGTCAAAAGGTGTTGCCGAGCGAAGCCTCAGCGCGTAGCTTATTCCTCGCATAGGCTCTTTTTTTCTTACGGGGTGGCGCCTTGTGAAGAAGCCTGCCACGGCGCGCTTAAGCTCTGCCTCGTCGCGCCTTGAGGTGAAGCTCGGTATATCGCCGCCGAGATGCGACCTGATAATATCAAGCGCTGGGCTACCCTGAAACAGCTCGCTGTTGCCGCAATTCGCCACGGCAACGATATTGTTCTTCGGGCATATCCACACGTTTTGTCCGAGCATACCGTTGAGAAGAAACTCGTCGTTCGTGCGGCTGACCCATATATGATAGCCGTAATTGAACGCGCCCGTGCCCTCAGGGGCTACGCTTCTTTCGGTTATGGAGCGAAGTATCCACGAGCGCGGAATAATCTGCCTATGCTCGAATACACCCGAATTAAGCAGGCATACGCCGAGCTTACCCCAGCTTTCGGCTGACATATAAAGACCGAAGCCGCCTTTAGCACAGCCCTCAGGGCTGATTTCCCAGAGATAATTTCTGATTCCAAGCGGGCGGAAAAGGCGAGGCTCAAGGTACTCGGTGAGAGTCATCTCGGTTATGCGCTCAACTATTCTTGCCAGCATATACGAGTTCAGGCTGTTATAGTGGAACTCTGCTCCCGGATTAAAGCTAAGCTCACAGTCGAAGAAGGTACAGGTCCACTCCTCCTCGGTGGCTGTGCCAAGCTCGGAGAAGGGCGCTCCCGTACGCATAGAAAGAAGATGCTCGACGGTAATTTCCGAAAAGCGCTTGTCGGCAAATTCTATTTCGGGGAATATGTCAACGAGCTTCGTTGCGACGGTAAGCCTCTCTTCCTCAATAAGAAAGCCAATCGCGATGCCCGTCACGGTCTTTGACATCGAGTGTGAAAGATGAAAGGTATTCGCGTCATATCCCGGGGCGGATACCTCAAGAATCACCTTGCCGTCCTTGATTACGAGAAGGTTGTGTATATTCGCGCGCCTCTCTGCCTCCAGTGAGCGAATAAGGCTTGTCAGAAGTGCGGGGGAAACCCCCGCTGCCCTTGGGGCTACTCGCCTGAAGTATCTTGCCTCAGGCTCGCTTATTCTGCTCTTTGAGTGATGCGGCGGGATAACCGAGGGGTTTCTCACACCCGTCAGGGCAAGATTGCTTATAAGCTCTACTGCCCGCTTTAAATATCTTTGCATTTTATTCTCCAATCCGTCAGTGTGCTATGGCGTGAAATGTGTTATTTTGTAATCAATTGTTGTCAAATGCTATAAAATATGTAGATTTTTCTGTCGCTCTTATAAGTATTTGCAAGAGGGGATTTATATATACCTACATTATTTCAGGCTGCCGCATATATACCCTTACATGGGCGCGGCAGCCTGTTTTTTATATATCCGCGGTGATTACGGCGTGCTCGTCTGCGCTTCTCTTTGACGCTTCCATTACAAGAAGCACCCGTCTTACCTCGGGAAGCTTTACGGTGATTTGCGCCTTGCCGTCGATAGCAAGGCACAGATTTCTGTAAAAGTCGTGAACGTCGGATACGGGTCGCGCAATCTCGTAGCTGTCTATCGTGATTTCATCGCGTGGAGCCATAGTCTTTGTAATACCCGCCGCCGTCTGCACGGGAAGAACGTCCTTCTCGCACCACGCCTTGAGCTTTGCTACCTTACAGCATTTCTGCCAGTCCTCAATCATAGCCGAGCCGTTTTTCGCCTGCATATAGAATCTCGGCATCGCAATAAAGTTGTACGTGCCTACCTCGACCGTCGCGCGCTTGCCCGATTCAAAGGTCAGCCTTAAATTGAAGCCGTCGTCCACCTCGTCGGTGGTGATATGGTTAGTCTGGCAATACACCTCGGTTATTCTCTCGGGTATAAGACGGAGCATCTGGTCTATGAGATGCACGCCCCAGTCAAGAATCATACCGCCGCCCTGAGGCTTGTGACAGCGCCAGTCGGAGGGAATGCCGCGTGAGCCGTGTATTCTCGATTCGATATTGACGACGTCGCCTATCTCGTGAGAATCCACGAGCGACTGAATGGCGAGGTAGTCTACGTCCCAGCGTCTGTTCTGATGCACGGTAAAAATTTTACCCGTTTCCTGCGATACGCCTACCATCTCGTCAAAGTCGCTGACCGAGAGAGCGACGGGCTTTTCGCACACGACGTGCTTGCCGGCACGAAGGGCGGATATTACTATATCCTTGTGAGAGTCGTTTGGTGTTGCGCATACCACGACGTCAACGGCAGCGTCGCAAAGAAGCTCCTCAAGGCTTCCGTAGACGAAAATACCCGCTACGCGAGCCGCCTCGCACCTGCACTCTCTTATATCGTATATTCCCGAAAGGGAGATAACGTCACTCTTTTGTGCCCAGCTTGCGTGCCAGGCACCCTGTCCGCCGTAGCCTACAACCGCGATAGACTTTTTCATATTGACTCCTATCCGCCAGCCTTAATATAAGGGGCATAAGCTCTTTTATGGTCAATTTGATTTTAGCATATATTTTATATTAAATCAATATTCTTATGAATCTTTTCAAATTTATGCTAAAGAATGACAAATTTTTTATATTATTAGGATATCAGCGACGCGATATTAAGGGCGTCCGCAAGAAGCCCGAAGAGAACTCCGCTTACTACGAGAATCAGGGTAATTATAAGGTTTTCCCTCATATGATGCTTATTCATTCTGAAAAGCACGAGAAGCCCGACGCCTGAGCCTGAGAAAAGCCCCGCAAGCATCTCTCCAAGCGTGAGCGCACCCTTGCTGAAAAGCTGTGTCAGCGCGACTGAGGACGCACAGTTGGGAATAAGTCCGAAAAGCGCTGCAATAATATGAGATAGCACGGGAATATCGGGGAGAATATGGGAAATGCTGTCCTCGCCGATAAAGAATACTAGCGCGTTTATTAAAAGAGTGATAATGAAAACGAACAGCGCAATCGACAGGGTGTGGCGTATCGACGAGCGGAGAATACCGCCCTCACAGTCACAGCCCTCGTCCTCGCAAAGCTCGTGCACGTGGATTTCGTCGCTGTGTCCGCGTGTGAGTCTTATCACGAGGTCAACCGTAAATCCGACGCCAACGCCGACGGCTACCTTATAAAGAAGAATAAAGACGGTAAGCCCTGCGGGAATTGACGAGGATATGAGTATGGGCAGCATCTCGTCCGAGGTGGACAGAAACACGGCTATAACCGTACCGAGTGAAACTATTCTTGCACAGTAAAGATTAGAGGTAACCGAGGAAAATCCGCACTGGGGTATAGCGCCGAGCGCACCGCCGACGAGCGGACCAAGGCGCCCCGCGCCCGACATAAAGCCGCGCACGCGGTCGGTTGCCTTGTGCTCGATAAATTCCATTAAAAGATAGGTAAGAAAAAGAAAGGGAATGAGCTTCAGCGTGTCAAGCACACCGTGAAGAAGCACGTCGTGTAAAAGTCCCTCAAGTAGGTTTTCGTGGGGCTCGTGTGAATGCATATTTTTACTTCCTTAATATATTTGACGAAAGGATTTTTGAGTGTGGCTGCGCGTTCTTTGCTATATGCAGCCCTTGCACCTGCCGAAGATAAGCGACGCCGAGTCAAGCGAGAAATCTCCGAGTGACATAACGGTTTTTGAAAGCTTGTCCGAGTTTTCGGTATCAAGATGAATGAGCCTTCCGCAGCCGAGGCATTTGAGGTGCAGATGCATAGAGCAATGCTCGCCGAGGTACTGATACTTACAGTGCCTGCTGTCAGGGGAGCTGAGCTTCTTAAGCACACCCTCGGAAACGAGGCGCGCGACTATTCTGTAAATAGAGCTTTTTCCCTCGCCGCTGCCCGTCAGAACGGAGCAGACCTCGTCAAGTGAAATTGCCTCGTCACTTCTTTCTTTGAAATACGCGATAATTTCCTCGCGCCTTCCTGTGTTGTAGGTCATCGTATTCTCCTTCTAATTGAGAATAATTCTCAATTGCTATCATATGATACATCATTTTAGTCGGGTTGTCAAGAAAATTTTAAAATAAATATAAGGAATAAATATAAGGAAGAAATAAGGAAAAGCGTCGGTGAATAATGGATAGCCGTGCGAAGTAGCATAGTAGCGAGAGGTTTTTTTGCGCTGTGACGATACCGATTGTTTAGCACTCGGCGGACGGGAGTGCTAATGTTTACAAAAAATACATAGTTTGCTCTTTTATCGTTAATATATTTTGAGTAAACTATAAGCAAACAATGATGCGGAGTGCAAATTTCGCGAGGAAGGCGGTAACAAATGGATTTCAATAAAATGACCAGAAAAACGGTTGATGCAATAAACGGTGCGCGCTCTCTTGCTGACGAGCGCGGAAATATGACCATAGATTCTGCCCATCTTCTTTGTGCATTGCTGTCTGACGGCGAGGGGCTTATTGCCGAGCTTATTCTTTCTATGAAGCGTGACCTTGACGCCCTTCGTGCTGATTCGCTATCTCTCGTCGATGCTATGCCGAGGGTATCGGGCGCTAAATCGGGAAGCGCAAGAATCACGCCTGAGCTTGAAAAGGTTATCTCCCGTGCGGACAAGGAAAGAGAGGCAATGGGGGATAGCTATCTTTCGGTTGAGCATCTCTTTCTTGCGCTTCTTGAATGTGCGGGTGGCAGTGTAAAGGGCGTTTTCAAAAAATATTCGCTGACGAGAGAGGAATTCCTGACGCGGCTGCGCGAGGTCAGGGGCAACACGAGAGTTACGAGCGACAGCCCTGAGGGCACCTACGACGCGCTTAAAAAGTACGGACAGGATTTAGTAGAGCTTGCGAGGGCGCATAAGCTTGACCCCGTAATCGGACGCGACGAGGAAATTCGCAACGTTATAAGAATTTTGTCAAGAAAAACCAAAAACAATCCCTGCTTGATAGGTGAGCCTGGCGTCGGTAAGACGGCTATTGCCGAGGGTCTTGCACAGAGAATAGTTAAGGGCGACGTGCCCGATAATCTTAAGGAGCGCACCGTGTTCTCGCTTGATATGGGCGCACTCGTCGCGGGTGCGAAGTATAGGGGTGAGTTTGAGGAAAGACTTAAGGCGGTGCTCGATGAAATAAAGGGCTCCGACGGAAAAATTATTCTCTTTATAGATGAAATTCACACCATAGTCGGCGCCGGCAAGGGCGAGGGCTCTATGGATGCGGGAAATCTTCTCAAGCCTATGCTGGCAAGAGGTGAGCTTCACTGTATCGGCGCGACGACGCTCAACGAGTACAGAGAGAATATAGAAAAGGACTCGGCGCTTGAGCGAAGATTCCAGCCCGTGCTGGTTGACGAGCCTACCGTGGCGGATACCATAACCATTCTCCGCGGTCTTAAGGAAAGATACGAGGTTTATCACGGAGTCAGCATTCACGACGCGGCACTCGTCAGCGCGGCAACCCTTTCGGCAAGATATATTCAGGACAGATTCCTGCCCGACAAGGCTATCGACCTCGTTGACGAGGCGTGCGCGCTTATCAAGACGGAAATGAACTCGATGCCCACCGAAATGGATGAAATTTCAAGGCGCATTATGCAGCTTGAGATAGAGGAGGCGGCGCTTAAGCACGAGAAGGACACCCTCTCACAGCAGAGGCTTGCCGCCGTAAAGGGTGAGGCAGAGGAATTAAGACACACCTTTGCCACGATGAAGGCGAAGTGGGAATCGGAAAAGCAGTCCATCGGCGAGGTGCAGAGGCTGAGAGAGGAAATCGAAAAAGTCGGCGCTGAAATTGAGAGCGCGGAGAACGCGTACGACCTGACACGCGCCGCAGAGCTTAAATACGGCCGTCTGCCCGAGCTGAAGAAGGCTCTATCCGAGGCGGAGGTACGCGATGCCGAGGGCGCGGCAGGTACGCTTCTTCGCGATTCTGTGAGCGAGGAGGAAATCGCAAAGACGGTAGCGAGATGGACGGGTATTCCCGTGTTCAAGCTTATGGAGGGCGAGCGCGAGAAGCTTCTTCACCTTGATGAGGAGCTTCACAAGAGAGTAATCGGTCAGGACGAGGCGGTGACTAAGGTTGCTGATGCGATTATTCGCTCGCGTGCGGGAATCCGCGATATGAAAAGACCCATCGGCTCGTTTATATTCTTAGGCCCTACGGGAGTCGGAAAAACCGAGCTTGCAAAGACGCTTGCTAAGGCGCTTTTCGACGACGAGAAGAATATGATAAGAATCGATATGTCGGAGTATATGGAAAAGTATTCGGTATCGCGTCTTATCGGTGCCCCTCCCGGTTATATTGGCTACGACGAGGGCGGTCAGCTCACCGAGGCGGTGCGTCGTAAGCAGTACAGCGTAGTGCTGTTTGACGAAATCGAGAAGGCTCACCCCGACGTATTCAACGTGCTTCTTCAGGTGCTTGACGACGGGCGTATTACCGACAGTCACGGAAGAACCGTAGATTTCAAGAACACCGTAATCATTATGACCTCGAATCTGGGCTCAGCATCAATTCTTGACGGTATCAGGGACGGTGAAATATCTGCCGAGGCAAGAAGTGAGGTTGACGCGCTTCTTAAGCGCTCGTTCCGTCCTGAGTTCCTTAACCGACTTGACGATATAATCTATTTCAAGCCGCTTACCAAGGATAATCTTCGCGGCATCGTGACTCTGGCGCTGAAGGGTCTTGAGGAAAGGCTTACGGAAAAAAGACTCGCGCTTTCGGTAAGCGAGGGTGCTGTGAAGCATATCATTGATTCGTCCTACGACGAGGCGTACGGCGCAAGACCTATGAAGAGATTTATAAGCGCTAATCTTGAAACGCTTATCGCAAAGCTTATAATCAGCCGCGATATTCCTGCTGAAAGCACGATAGAAATAGACTATGACCAGTCCCGCGGACTTGTAGCGAACGTGTGCGAAAAGTAAACAATCATAGACAAAAAGGCTATCTTCGGAATTAAATCCGAGATGGCCTTTTTGCTTTAAATATTTTCAAGAAAGAAATCCGTCGCGTTTTCGCCTGCTATGCGGCGTACGGTGGATTCGGGATAGCGCTTTATGAGAGTGTCTATGATTTTGTCGTGAATGCTCGTGCTCTCGTCAATGTCGCAGGGATATTTTCCGTCGGTGCCGTCAATATCAAATCCGAACGCCAGCGCTCTTTCGCCTAAGTGCTCAAGACCGTAGTCGATATGTCTAATCAGGTCGTCGACGGTAGCCTCGCCCCCTTGCCTTAGAAAATCGGGATAGAGATTAAGTCCTATGACACCGCCGCCCCTTACGATTTCCTTTGCCATATCAAGCGTCAGATTTCTTTTGCTGGCGCACACCTCGCGGAAATTCGAGTGCGTTGCGATATGAGGCATAGGCGACCACTCTGCCACGTCGTAAAAGGCTCGGTCTGACATATGAGATACGTCGACCGTAATGCCAAGCTCCGCGCACCGCCTCACGAGGCGCTTTCCCTCGTCGGTGAGTCCCGTGTCGTTTTCATCGTAGCAGCAGCAGCCGAGCTCGTTGGTATCCCATACGGGGCCAAGCACGCGAAGCCCTGCACGGCAGAGAGTGAAAAGCTCGTCACTGGCGGCGAAAAGTCCGCCGCCGCCCTCGACCGAAAGAATACCGCCGCGCCCCGTGGCGTCGGCAAGCTCTAAAAGCTCGCGCGAGTCGGTAATTCTGGATATACCGAGTCTGTCGGTTTCATAAAAATACACGTTGGCGTATCGCATAAGCTCGCGGCGTCTTTCCTCAGGCGAGCGTCCGCGTGAGGGTACGAACGCGCAAAAGAGCTGAAGATGACCGTGGGCGCGCGACAGATTATAGTCACTGACAAGCCCTCGCTCGGCGCTTACCGTCGTTAAGCTGTCACAGTGTAAATCCGCAATAAGCATAAGGAAGCTCCCCCTTTTTATACTCACCTAGTATACAACAAATATGCTCCTGTGTCAATTAATATGAAAAAATACTTGACAAAGGGCTAAAATATATATATAATTTTTAAAAAGCTGACTTTTATGAAGGGGGCAACAAAATGGACCTTTACGATGCAAAGAACAGAAAAATACTCGCTCTTCTTGAGAAGTGCGCGCGTATGCCGTCGCGTGATATCGCGGCAGTGGTTGACCTTGACGAGAGCGAGGTTGATGCAAGAATTGCCGAGCTTGAGAGGCGCGGTGTAATAAAGGGCTACAAGGGCGTTATAGACTGGGAAAAGCTTGACAGCACCAGCGTCAGCGCTATGATAGAGCTTAAGGTTACGCCTAAGGCGGAATACGGCTTTGAGGAGGTTGCCGCGAAGATTGCCTCGTATGCTGAGGTTGAAACGGTTTATCTCGTTTCGGGCGCGTACGACCTTCACGTGGTCGTTACGGGTAAGACCTTCCAGGAGGTTTGTAACTTCGTGTCGCGCGAGCTTGCCGTGATAGAATCGGTGACCTCGACGGGAACGCTTTTCGTGATGAAGAGATACAAGGAGCTTGACGTCAATCTCGTCGACGACGGTGACGACGGAAGGGGTAAAATCTTTATATGATGGACTACACCAAGGTTTTATCAAGCACAGTTACCCATATAAAGCCGTCGGGAATAAGAAAGTTTTTCGATATAGCCGACACTATGGAGGACGTAATATCGCTCGGTGTAGGTGAGCCTGATTTCAGAACGCCCTGGCAGGTAAGGCAGGCGGCTATCCGCTCGCTTGAGCTCGGTGCTACGAGATATACCTCGAACAAGGGACTTGAATCGCTGAGAGCAGAGCTATCGCGCTACGTTTTGCGCAAGTACGGCGTCGAGTACAGTGCCGAGGATGAGATTCTCGTTACCGTCGGCGGAAGCGAGGCTATCGACGCGGCTATCAGGGCTATCACGAATCCCGGTGACGAGATAATCATTCCCCAGCCGAGCTACGTGTGCTACGAGCCTATGGTAAGGCTTGCGGGCGGCGTGCCCGTTATCATAAATACGGTAGCGGAAAACGACTTTAAGCTGACGGCAGCCGAGCTGACCGCGGCTATTACACCGAGAACGAAGGCGCTTATTCTGCCTTATCCCTGCAACCCCACGGGCGCGATTATGGAGTATGACGATATACTTGCGCTCGCTGACGTGCTTCGCGGCACGGATATCGTCGTCATTTCCGACGAGATATACGCGGAGCTTACCTTTGGCGGTGCGCGTCACGTAAGCGTGCCGTCGGTTGCCGACCTCAAAGAGCGCACCGTGCTTATCAACGGCTTTTCAAAAACCTTTGCTATGACGGGCTGGCGTCTCGGCTACGCCTGCGGACCGCGTGAGATTCTTTCGCAGATAACCAAAATTCATCAGTTCGCGATAATGTGTGCTCCGACCGTTTCACAGCACGCGGCAATTGAAGCGCTGAGAGGCTGTGACGAGGCTGTTGAGCGTATGCGCGAGGAATACGACGACAGACGAAAAATTATAGTAAACGGCTTTAACCGCCTTGGTCTTACCTGCCGTGAGCCGAGGGGAGCGTTCTACGCATTCCCGTCTATCAAATCCACGGGAATGACGAGTGAGGAATTCTGTGAGCGTCTGCTTTACTCAAAGCGCGTTGCTATCGTCCCCGGAACCGCCTTCGGTGAAAGCGGTGAGGGCTTCGTCCGCGCGTCCTATTGCTACTCAACGCAGCATATAATCGAGGCGCTTCGCAGAATAGGCGAGTTCCTTGACGAAATTAAATAGAAAGATAAAAAACGGGAAAACCGAAAGTCGGGTTTCCCGTTTTTGCGTATAAGTCGGTGTATAACCTATTATATGTTAACCAGTGTTTACAATGCTGGCTTATTCGTCCTTTGCCTTTAATACTATACAAAGCACGTCCTTGCCTTCCTTGTACTTCTCGAAGGCGCGCGCCTTTTCGCGCTCGTCCTCGCTGCGAAGCGCCCAGTGCATATCAAAGCTGTCGCGCAGGTCGGGAGCCTCGCCCTCGCGTGCGAAGTTCCAGCCTCTTTTAATATCGGTGACGGCAAAGCGTGCGGTGACCTCACCGCAGGTCATAACCACCGTGTCGCCAACGTCAATAAAGCGCAGCTCGTGCGAGTTATCGCGCGTGTATTTGTGCACCGTCCTTGCGCGCTCAAGAGTCGGCTCGTCGACGGTGAAGCGGTAGGTCTCGTAAAGCTCGTCACGGTCGATAAGCGGCGGGATATCCTTAATCCACCTGTCCTCGCTTGGCATACCCTTTAGCTCTGCTTCCTCCGTGGCAAACGCCTCTGCCCAAAGCGTATAGTCGAGCGGGTGAGGACTCTTATGTGCCGATGCCATAGTGCTTCCCCAATTGCGCTTTGAAAAACGCCTGATTCTGCCGTCGTTCATTACGGGAGCGCCGCCCTGAAATTCCTGATGCGCGTAGCCCGAAAAGCTGTATCCGTGCTCTCTTATATCCTCAACGATTGCCTGACAGTCGGCAAAGCCGCACTCCGCGCTCTCTATTTCCTCGTTGTCAAAGTGTGTCCAGCCTATTACGTAGCTTTTCATTTTTTTCTCCGTTTTAAATGATTCTCTGACCGTTTATTTCAAGAAGAAAGCTGATTCCAAGCTTCTCTGCCGCCTTTCTGCAAAGCAGCATACGGGTTAAGAAAATTTCAAAATAACTCATAATCGAGCTTATTGCGGTATCTATCTTAAGCGAGAGTATTATCTTCGTCTTGTCCTCGGAAAAATCAAGCTGTGCACTCTCTACCGAATAGTTTACTCTGTCGTGAATATCAAAGGTCGCGACGTCCGAATTTCTGACACGGGTGCGTCTTACGTCCGTCTTGTCGGCAAGTATAAGCGCTGCCGCAACCGCATTTACGGGAACGCCGCTGCCCTCGTCGTGATTGCCTATCGCGGTGACTATCGTAGCAATATCGCACGCGTCCATGCCGAGCTTGTCAAGAATACGGAACGCCATAATAGCACCCGACTGCGAGTGGTCGACGCGGTTTACCACGTTGCCGATATCGTGAAGATATCCCGCGATTTTTGCAAGCTCTACCGTGTGGGAGTCGTAGCCAAGCTCCGTCAGAATATACTCGCATCTGTGAGCTACCGCGCCTACGTGCGCAAAGGAGTGCTCGGTATATCCGAGCGCCAGAAGTGACTTGTCCGCCTCCTTGATATAGGTTTTGATTTCCTCGTTTTGCTTGATTTTTTCGTAGCTTATCATATTTGTCTCCCGAAGTGAAAGAATTTCCATCAAGAATATTATACCCGAAAATCATTAGCAATTCAAGAGCTTTTTTATTATACTCTTATCAGACGCGGTTGACACCTCGCCGCCTTTATGATAAAATGATATTAATGAAAAATGGGAGAGCTGTTTATGGATGCTGTAATGGAATATCTTCGTGATTTTAATATAGTTACGATTATAATAAGACTAGTTCTTGCGGTGCTGTTCGGCGGCGTCATAGGTCTCGAGCGCGGGCGGCAGCGAAGGGCGGCTGGACTCCGTACCCATATTCTCGTCTGTCTTGGCGCGGCGCTTACGGCTACGGTTGGATTTTTTGCAAAAGACGTGCTGGGAATCGTGGGCACCGACCCGCTTCGCGTATCGGCGCAGGTAATATCGGGAATAGGCTTTCTCGGTGTCGGAACGATACTTCTTAAGGGACGCTTCCAGATAACCGGACTTACCACCGCGGCAGGACTCTGGGTGACCGCGGCAATAGGAATTGCGCTTGGCGCAGGCTTCTACGAGGGCGCGCTCGTTGCCTTTTTCGTCACCGTCATAACCGTTATGCTTCTTCATAAGATAGAGCGTACGATTAACGACCACCATTCGAGCTTCGGTGTGTATATAGAGCTTAACTCCGATAAAAGGGTGCGCGACTGCGTGGCGGTGCTTAAGGATAAGTATCGTGCGCACGATATTCAGGTCACCCTGCCGAGAAGCGGTACCGCAGGTAACGTCGGTATTGAGGCAAGCGCGTCCTCGCGAGGGCAGTTCAGGGTGGAGCTTGACGAGGCGCTGGATTATCTCGGAGCGCTGGAGTACGTGGTATTTGCGATAGAGTCGATATAGGTTACTACATTAAAAAACAGAGCTATGCGTTGTAAAGACGGTAGCTCTGTTTTTTATTGTGTTAAGAGTTTATTTTTTTAAGGTCGTTTACCAGCAGCTTCAGATGAGCAATTTGCTCGTCTGTTAAACCGGACGTGTTTATATAATTTTCGCTTTTCCGTCCAAGCAAATAATCTGTGGAAACGCCGAAATAGTCAGCAATCTTTTGCAGAACCTCGATGGAGGGAAGCACGTTATCGTTCTCCCAGTTTGAAACACATTGCTTTGTAACGCTTAATTCCTTAGCAAGCGTAACTTGGCTGATACCACGTAAAAGTCTTAATTTTTTTATATTTTCGCTTAGTGTTCCTAACATCTATGCTATCCTCCGAATCAATAATTACAATACAATTATAAATTAACTATTGACAATATAAAAATACTATGGTATACTAATTATGGACTTTGAAGCAAACAGGAGGTTGAATGATGTACTGTAATTGTCATAAGGAGGATCCCGCAACAAATACTTGTGATCTTTGCGGTGAGGAAATTTGCGACTTATGCTACGAAAGATACGAAATACCGGACGAGGGGTGGCACCTTTGTAATTCGTGCTTCGTTAAGGTTGCGAACGAACGCATAGCTTACGGAAACAGTGAAAGAAAGAAAACTATAAGGAAACTGATTTTTTCGGCGATAGGCTTTATTATCGGATTGATCCTCGGTCTTGATATTTGTTTTGGTTTCGGTATATTGGTTCATGAGCCGACGAACTTGTGGATCGCGGTCGTCTTCTTGCCATTTATTGTCCCCAGCATATTCAATCTTGTTACCGGCGGAATTGATATGTATAAGAAGGACCGCGATAAATCGGGCTCCGATTTTTCTGCGGGATGGAACTTTTTGCTTATCATCATTATTCTTTTTAAGGCAACTGTTGCATCGCCGATTGTCTTTTTTCAAACGCTTGCTCTTAGAATTTCTAATTTGAAAAAGGCAAACGAGGTAATGAAATTGTACGCCGAATTCAGGCGCATAGCCATTGACCAGGCTAATACGGAAAAATAAATCATTTAATTAAATAAAGGAGAAACAATATGAAACTGCAGCAATATTTTACCGTTTATTGCCCCTACCATCACAGACATCACGAATGTTGGTTTGACGGATATGAGTTTTGGTGCGAAGATTTTGACCGTCCCTTTAAGGTGGAAGGTTTTATACCGTATTAAGAAAGGAGAATGATACAGTGATACTATACGTTTGCAACAAATGCGGACTCGAGATGGTTGAGCGCCCGACGAGGAAAAAAGGAAGATGTGGCTGCGGACACAAGCTCTATCCAAACGGTTATCACGAGGAGAGAATTGCCTCGAGACCGCTTTGCACTTATTATCCGTATCCTTCTTGGGAAGAGGATCTGAAATAATTAAAAGACGCGCCTTGAATTCGAGGGCGCGTCTTTTTTATACAAGGTAAGCAATTACTTAATAATCTCATCAAGCCTTTTTATGAGGTTAAGCGCGTAGTTTGTAAAGCCGAGGTCATTCGGGTGAAGATACCTGTCCGCAAAGAAGTCGGGAAGCGGCGGCACGAGGTCAAGCCCCGATATTACCTCAAAGCCGCGGGCTGACGCCTCGTTTTCTATCATAGTACGCCTTTCGTCAAACCACTCACCGATAGGGTCAAGATTCTCGTCCGCGCGGAAGATAGGGGAGATTACGATAATCTGACTGTCGGGGTAGCCGCCCTTGATGAGGTCGAGATAGCCGCATACCTGTCGGTGCATCTCGTCGCGGTTGTTTTTGTAGCGCATACAGTCGTTGGTGCCGTAGGCAAGTATTACCACGTCAGGCTCAAAGTCGGGTCTGTCGTAGGTGGGAATATGGTAGAATGCGCCGCCGATGCCGTTTATAATCGAGTCGGCGTTATAGTGAAGCGTCGTCTGCCACGCATAAGAAAGAGTGTCAAACTTGGTATTGTGACCTTGGGTAATGGAGTCACCGATAAAGAGCATTTTTTTGGAGTGAGTGTGAGGAGTAATGACCGCACCGTCGTCAAGCTCGACCGACTTAAGCGCCCCTGCGGTGTGAGAGGGAAGAGCAAGTGTGACTCGCACGCTATCTGACGCGCGGCCGTTCGTTTCGGTGAGGCTGACTGTAAAGCGGCGCTCGGTGTCGTCGGGTGTAAACCTTGCCCTGAGCGTTCCGTTTATAAGCACCTCGAATTTTCCGCCACCCGCTACCTCAAAGATAAAGTGTTTTGAGTCGGTGTGGAAATCAAGCCGTACACCGCTCGTAGTAAGCGAGCGCGCGCCAAGCGTGTCGTTTACCGAATACCAGCCCTCGGTCTGCTTTTCGGTGCACTTGTAAAATCTTATTAAATCTTCCTCCTCTTTTATATTGACAGCACCGAATGCGATGCTCCTGATTTCTTCATAAGTAAGCTTCATATTTGTCCCCTTTGTAAATATTTATAGTCAATTTCACTGTTTTAGCTTTGCTATCTCACGCTTGACGAGGGTTGCCACTCTCGTGGCTCTTGAATATGCCTCTGCAAGGTATTCCTCTATGCTGAGCTTTGCGTACTTGTCGTTTTCGTACCTGTCCTTTTTGCTTACCGTAAGAAGCTCAAAGGTAAGATAATCCACGGGTGCGCTCGCCGCTATTTCACGAGCCGTATCTTCCCAGTCGATTATGCCGTCGAAGGGCAGAAGATGAAGGTCGTCAAGAAAGGTTATCTCGCCCGAAAAATCACGGACTCCGAGGTTGTCGTTTATATGCGTGACGAGAAGCCTGTCACCGTAGTGCGACAGCATTCGCTCACCGCGGTTGTAGCATTGCTCGTGTCCCGTGTCGTAGCAAAAGCCCACGGTTTCGTCACCCGAAAAGGCGTCCATAAGCGCGTCAAGATACTCTCTGCCCTCGGTGTTTTCAAAGGCTATTTTTATTCCGTACTCTTTTGCGCGGTCGACTATCTTGCGGAAATTTTTGATGCCGTCGGTCGTCGGTGTGTGGTCCTTGAAGCCTATAAACGCGTGGCATACCATAACGGGTGCGCCAAGCTCCCGACAGACGTCAAGACATTCGAGAAGCTCGTTTATAGCATCGGCAGCCTCGTTTTCGGGAAGCCACATCCTTGCCGACTGCACGAAGGGCGCGTGAACCGATTGAATATCGAGCGAAAGCTCGTCTGCCCGTGCCTTAAGAGCCTTAGCGTCGTAGCCGCGCCGCCAGCAGAAGAAAAATCCGTCAAAGCCTGCCGCCTTGATAAGCGGAAGCTGCTCAATATCCGAAAGCGCCGTGCCGTAAAGTGTGCTCAGCGCAAGCTTCATTCCGTACATAAAAAACACCTCGCAACAGTTTATATTTTGATTATAGCACGGGGAGTGCCAAAATGCAAGAAGAGTTTTGAGTTTCCACAGTGAACGGTATTTAAAAAATATCATAGAATAAGACTGAAGTCTTTTGACAAAAAGGAGATATTCTATGAAATTAAGATTCCGTGGCGGTCGCCGCCGCGACTATATAACGGCTATGAATATGAATACGAATACAAATATGAATAATACGCAGGGCTGCTCCTCAGGGGATAGCTACGGTGATGAGCTTATGGACCGAGGCAACGAGCCTGTAATACTTAACCTTGGCAGAGTGTCGAGGCGCAACGATAAGCGGCTTCGCGTCCTTTGGACGGGAGAGAATATGCAGATAACGGTTATGGCAATTCCCGTAGGCGACGAGGTCGGCCCTGAGGTGCACGAGAGCAACGACCAGCTCGTTATCGTTGAGGACGGTGTGTGCGAGGTGTCTATGGGCAACGCCAAGGACAGACTCACCGTGCGTGCGGTAATCGACGCGGGCAGCGCGGTAATAATTCCCGCAGGAACCTATCATAACCTTAAGAACGTCGGGCGCGGCGTACTCCGCCTCGTGTCAGTCTATGCTCCCAAGGAGCATCCTTACGGCACCGTGAGATGAATCTCACGGTGCCAGCTATGATTGCCTCAGGCAATCATACCATAACGTCTGCTTTGCAGACTCATAACTTTCGCGACAGCGAAATCATAACGTTCGCTTTGCGAACTCATAACTAAGCATTTTTCACGCTACCGTAATAGGTAAAAGTAAAAAGAGGCTGAGTCATTAACTGCCCGAAAAAGAAAAAAGCGGATGTTCTTTACCGAAAGGTATTGAGCATCCGCTTGCTTTGTTGTATAATTTAATTGCTACAAAAAATC
>CAZDON010000021.1:0-20673 GCA_964507065.1 uncultured Ruminococcus sp.
AGCCGTAATTGCCGTCAATGATCCACTCGTCTTTTTCAAGGACGGGCTACCCTTGACGAGTGCTACGCGCGCATATCGGCGCTCGCTCCCAACCTGTGCCATTGGTTTACCGTTGAGGACCTCGTGTATCTTAAGCGAGGTGGAAGAATCAGCGCGATGACACAGATAGTCGGAAATATGCTTGGTATCAAGCCCGTGCTTCATATGGACGACGAGGGTCACCTCGTCAGCGTTTCAAAGGCGAGAGGCAGACGCGGCTCAATTGCGGCGCTTCTTGAAAGATACAAGGCTCTCGTAAAGGACACTGACGGATCCGTATTTATTTCACACGGCGATTGCGAGGCGGACGCTCTCGTTCTTCAGGAAATGATAGAGAACGCAGGCGGTAAGGTCACTCTTATACAGAACGTAGGTCCCGTCATCGGCGCACACGCAGGTCCCGGTGTTCTGGCGCTCTTCTTTATCGGTAAGGAAAGATAATTATGGTTGATAATAAGATTAATAAGGAAAGCACCGAGCTCACGCACGAGGCTATGGCAAAGAAAGCGTCCGCAAAAAAGACTCCTGCCAAGGCAAAGAGTCAAAAGACTAAGCCGAAGAAGGATACCGTAACGGAGAAAAAGACTGCCACGTCAAAAAGGAAGAGCGATAAAGACGGTGAGAGGGGCAGCGAGAAAAAACGCTCGCGCTTCGAGGGGCTTCGCGCCCTCGGCGGACTTCTTCTTGCAAAGATGGCAAGAGGCGGCGCTGCCGAGCTTCGCTCAAATGCCGAGGAGGTAAACAGACTCAACGTATTTCCCGTTCCCGACGGAGATACGGGCGACAATATGAGTATGACGATAGACAGCGGAGTATCCGCGCTCACCGAAAATGAGAGCGACGATATCTCCAGCGTTATGGATAAGCTTTCTCAGGGAATGCTTATCGGAGCCAGAGGTAATTCGGGCGTTATACTTTCACAGTTCTTCGCGGGAATGGCAAAGGGGCTCAAAAACTCGAAGAATGCAAATCCGAGAATACTCGGCCGCGCTCTTGCCGAGGGAGTTGAGCAGGCGTACTCCACGGTTATGTCACCCACCGAGGGAACGATTCTTACCGTTGCCAGAGAGTCGGTTGCCTACGCAAATTCAAGACTTGACGAAAACAGCACCGTCAGCACTCTTTTCCAGGACCTGATAGGTGAAATGCACCGCTCGCTTGAGCATACTCCGGAGCTTCTTCCTCAGCTTAAGGAGGCAGGAGTCGTTGACAGCGGCGGAGCAGGACTTCTCTATATAATGGACGGCTTCAACCGCGTGCTTAACGGCGAGGAGGTCGAGGAAATTGACTCAGTACCAGAGAGGGCGGCAAGACCTGCCGCACCCACGACGGCGAGCTTCGGGGCGGACAGCGTTATGGAATACGGCTATTGCACCGAGGCACTCGTGCAGCTTATGAATGCCAAGGGCGACCCTGAGGCGTTTGATATCGAGGCGCTTCGTGCCTTTCTCGTATCGCTCGGTGATTCGGTGGTTGCGTTCAAGACGGGAAGCATCGTCAAGCTTCACGTCCATACTATGACGCCTGAGCGCGTGCTTGAATACTGCCGTCGCTTCGGTGAGTTTATTACCGTAAAAATTGAGAACATGTCGCTTCAGCACTCGGATACCTTAAAGGCTAAGGACGAGGCGGAGTCTGTGAGCGAGCCTGACTCGGCACCCGTACCCACCGAAGAGAAAAAGCGCTACGGTGTAGTTGCGGTTTCAAGCGGAGAGGGCTTTGACAGACTCTTCACGGAGCTCGGCTGTGACGGGATAGTCAGGGGCGGTCAGACCAACAACCCCTCGGCAGGCGACTTTATCGAGGCGTACGGAAAAATAAATGCGGAGTGCATTTTCGTGCTTCCCAACAACTCGAACATAATGCTTGCCGCCAATATGTCGTGCGAGCTTTACACCGACGCGAAAATCGTCGTTATCCCCTCAAAGAGTATGGGAGCAGGCTACGTGGCACTCTCGACACTCGCCCTTGAGCTTGATAATCCTGAGGATATCCTCGCGGGCGCTACCGAGGCAATGGGGGCGGTTACGACGGGCTACGTATCCCCCGCAATCCGTGACGCGGATATGAGTGGTATTCATATAAAAGAGGGCGACTTTATCGGTATCGTTGATAAGGAAATAGTCGTAAGCGAGGCGAGCGCGGTCGGCGCATCCCAGGCACTTCTCGGAAGAATACTTGAGGGCAAATATATGCTTACCGCATTCGTAGGAAAGGATGCAGCCGACGCCGACAGAGAGGCGCTGGAAAACTATCTTGCAGAAAGTCACCCTGAGGTTGAGTTTTACTTCACCGAGGGACTTCAGGACATCTATCCCTTCATATTCGTTGCGGAGTAATCGGGCATTGTGCGCGTTAGCGCACAATGAAATAAATCCGCCAAAGGCGAATTTTTGAAATAACCTGCGGTCTTGAAATGCTTGGTGATACCAAGCTTGAAATGCCTGCGGGCATAAGGATTTATTTCATTTCAAGCACGACCAACGGGAGTACATTTCAAGATTGCAAAGCAATCATTTCAAGTGGCACATTTATGTGACACATTTCAACAACAAAAAAGGATGGTGTATTGTTACATCATCCTTTTTCTTTGTGCTTGGTGAGGGGCACTAAGGTTGAAAACCTACGGTTTTCTATTTTTTATTAAGCTTTATTCATTTATAATACAAAAATCAACGGTACGGGTCTTTTTTGTCAGTCAATCCCAAAATATAGTCGGTTGAGGTTTTATAGAGCTTCGCCAACGAAATCAAGCAGGACAGGGGTAGCTGTCTTTGTTCGTTTTCATATTGCGAGTAGGTATTTTGTTTTACGTGAAGATATTCGGCTACCGCCGCCTGTGTTAAATTGTTATCCTCTCTTAAATCCTTGATACGCATACTTCCCTCCGCTTTTTTCTATAAAAAATAATACCACATCTCGTTTTGAGATGTTGACATTTATCTCAAATTGTGATAAAATGCTTTCGGGGGTAGCGAAGCGGCGCGAGGGTGTTGAATGACAATTGATAATTGTCAGATCCCGAGCGGACCGAGTCCGCAGACGAGAAAAAAGGGGGAGCTTTGGCTTCAAAGCTTCCCCTTATTATCACTCTTACCTATACTCCTCGCCAAGCGCTTTGAATGCGGGAAGGGAATTTACCACTCTTGTCTTATCCACACAGTAGGCAATTCTTACGTAGCCCGTGACACCGAAATCGTCACAGGGAACGATAAGAAGCTCGTGGCGCTTAGCTCTTTCATAAAGCTCGTAGGCGTCACCGCTCGGTGATTTTACGAAGAGGTAGAACGCGCCGTCGGGCTTTACGCACTCAAAGCCGTACTCGGTGAGGGCGTTATAGAGAATATCTCTGTTCTCGCGGTAGACGTCAACGTCGACCGAAATCCCCTGACATTTTGCGATAACTCTCTGGAAAAGGCTTGGCGCGCATACGTAGCCAAGCGAGCGTCCGGCTCCGCAAATCGCAAGATAGAGCGCCGTAGCGTCGGCGGCCTTAGGGCAGACGGCTATGTAGCCTATTCTCTCACCGGGGAGCGAGAGTGACTTGGAATAGGAGTAGCACACGACGGTATCGTCGTAAAGGTTCATAAGGTAAGGAACCTCGACACCCGAATATACGAGCTCACGGTAGGGCTCGTCAGCAATAAGGTAAATCGTTCTGCCGTACTCGCGCGACTTGCGTCTGAGCAGGTCGCAAAGGGCATCGAGCTTTTTCTCGGTGTAAACGACACCGCTTGGGTTGTTGGGTGAGTTTACGATAATTGCTACGGTATTCGGCCCTATTTTTTCTTCAAGGTCGGATATATCGGGCTGGAGCGTGCCGTCCTCAGGCGTGCTGACAACGAGCTTAGCTCCCGCATTCTCGACGAATACTCTGTACTCGGTGAAGAAGGGCGCAAGCACCACGACCTCGTCGGTACCGTTTTCGACGATAGCCGAGAGTGAAATCGAGAGCGACGCCGCCGCGCCGCAGGTCATATAGATGAGGTCCCTTGGCATATCCACGCCAAATCTTGCTCCTATGCTGTCGGCAATAGCACCTCTTACGGTGGCGTCACCCTGTGCCGAGGTGTAGCCGTGAAGCGCGACCGAGCTTTCGTTATCCAGAAGCTCCCTTATCGCGTCGTTAAGCTCTGCGGGCGCGGGTACGGACGGATTTCCAAGGCTGAAGTCAAATACCTTGTCAGCGCCTATCTCTGCCGCGCGGGTCTTGCTGTATTCAAATATCTCTCTTATGATAGACCTCTTGCTGCCGAGGCCGAGCATTCTCTTGTTTATTCCCATTTTTTACTCCTTTAAACAGGCACTCAAGCCTGACCTATACCTAAAAGCTTCATTGCGTTTTTCGAGAAAATCTTTTCCTCAGTCGTCCTGTCAAGACCGTATGAACGTAGAATTTCCACATCTCCCTTTATGTCAGACCACGGAGAATCGGTTGCGAACAGTATCTTGTCCGAGGAGTGCTTTTCCACTAGCTTTGTAAACGTTTCTTTGCTTGTGGTGCGTAAAACGTAGGCGGTGTCAAGATATAAATCCTCGCCTGCAACCGTCTTTAGCACCTCGTCAAGCATCTCGCTTGCACCAAGATGCGCAAGGACGAGCTTCGGATGTCGCACCCTTGAAAGAAGTCGCTTTATCCTATCGGGAGTACATCTTACGGGCTCGCCGGGAAAGCCGATATCAACGCCTGAGTGCGTCACTACGATAAGGTCAAGCCTCTGTGCCTCTTTTATAATTCTGACGTAGGCGTCGTCGTCAATAAAGGTGCCCTGATAGTCGGGGTGAAGCTTTATTCCGAGAAAGCCAAGCTCCTTAAGATAGCGAAGCTTACCCTCTATATCCTCGCACGCAGGGTGTATTCCCGCAAAGGATATAAGCCTTGATGAAAAGCGCTCGTTAACCTCGCACGCAAAGCGGGTAATGCTTTCAAACTGTCCCGGCGCGGTAACGACGGGAAGCGTAACGGAAAGGTCGACGCCCGCCTCGTCCATTTTGCTTATAAGACCTGAAAGCTCGCCTGACGAGTGGGCGGGGATGCCTGCCCTTGCCGAGAGCGCCTCTATCGTTCTTTTCGCGATTTTTTCGGGGAATATATGGGTGTGAAAATCTATAATCATTTTTTAAGACCTGCTTATTTTATATGTACGAGGTCCTCGCAGGTGACGGTTTCAACTCCGTTTTCGGTAAGAATCGCATCAACTCTCTTCGCGTCGGACGCCTTGAGCACGACGTACGCGTTTTCGTCCTCGATAGAAAGACCGTACATATACTCGATATTGACTCCACTCTTGTCAATAACCTCAAGAAGCTCCTGAAGGCTTCCCGTTCTGTGAGGAATTTTAATTATTGAAATATCCGAAAGAAGTGATGAAAAGCCGCCATCGGCAAGCCTTTCCTTGCCTACCTCAGGCTTGTCAACGATAAGGCGGAGCAGACCGAACTCGGTGGTGTCGGCAAGGCTCAGGCTAAGGATATTGACACCGTTTTTCTTAAGGACGTTAAGAACCTCGCAGAGTCTGCCCGTTCTGTTCTCAATAAAGATAGTAAGCTGTTTTGCAAACATAGTATTTCCCTCCGTTACTGGTATTAATAAAGCTTGCGCTTGTCGATTACGTGGACTGCCTTGCCCTCGCTTCTTATGAGCGTCTTGGGCTCAACGAGCTTGACCTTTGCATTGAGGCCGAGCGCCTGAGTGAGAATGTGGCTAATCTTCTTGTTAAGCGCCTCAAGCGCCCTTACCTCGTCGGTGTAGAACTTAGCGTCAAGCTCCACCTGAATTTCAAGGGTGTCGAGGTTGTTTACTCGGTCGACTATCATCATATAGTGAGGAGTAACCTCCTCGCAGTCAACGAGTGCCGCCTCAACCTGACTTGGAAACACGTTTACCCCCCTGATGATGAGCATATCGTCGACTCTGCCCTTGAAGCGTGAGATTCTCGCGCTCGTTCTTCCGCACTCGCAGGGGGTGCGGTCAAGGCTGGTAAGGTCCTTCGTTCTGTATCTTATGAGGGGAATACCCTCCTTGGTGAGCGTCGTGAAGGCAAGCTCACCGAGCGTGCCGTCTGCCACGGGTGTGAGAGTCGCGGAGTCAAGCACCTCAGGATAGAAGTGGTCCTCGCATACGTGCAGACCGCGGTGGAAGTCACAGTCGCAGGCAACGCCGGGGCCCATAACCTCTGAAAGACCGTATATATCGTACGCCTTTATGTTAAGCTTCGACTCGATTTCGTTACGCATCTTCTCGGTCCAGGGCTCAGCACCGCATATTGCCGCGCGGAGCTTGATTTTATCAAGAAGCCCCTCTGCCTCAAGCACCTCGGAGATATGAAGAAGATAAGAGGGTGTGCAGGCAATTGCCGTAGCACCGAAGTCCACCATCATAGTGGTGAGCTTCTTCGAGTTGCCCGTGCTCATAGGAACGACGGTAGCACCGATATTTTCAGCACCGCCGTGTGCTCCAAGACCGCCCGTGAAAAGCCCGTAGCCATAGGCTACCTGAATTATATCGTCCTTGGTAACGCCCGCCATAGTAAAGCATCTTGCAACGCACTCGTTCCATACGTCGAGGTCGCGTCTTGTGTAGCCTACTACGGTAGCCTTACCCGTAGTACCGCTTGACGCGTGGATTCTCACGATTTCGGTGTTGGGCACGGCGAAAAGACCGAAGGGATAGTTGTCGCGAAGGTCGTCCTTGGTGGTGAAGGGAAGCTTGATTATATCCTCAATTCCCCTGATATCACCGGGTAAAAGACCGGCGGCCTGCATTTTCTTTCTGTAAAACTCCACGTTGTGATAGACGTAGCTTACGAGCTTTACGAGCCTTTTGCTCTGAAGATGGGACATCTCGTCCCTTGACATACATTCCTTGCTCTCGTTCCAAATCATAGCTATTTTCCCCTTACTTTTTGATATTATACCCACGAAGGAACGCCGCCTTGTTTATCTCGACGGTCTTCGGGGGAACGGTTTTTTCCACCGTGTCAAGCCATCTTTCCTCTGAAAAGCCGATAAGCCCCGCGCCAAAGCCGAGCACGACGGAGTTAAGCACCTTGCTGTTGCCAAGCTCCCTCGCAATGCTTGCGGCGTCGACGGAATAGACTCTGTGCGTGAGGGAAAGCTCCTCAAGGATTCCCTCGGGATATTCAGCCGCACCGATAACCACCGTCATAGGGTCTATTTTGCAATCGTTGACGACGAGCACGCCGTCCTTTTTGAGAAAGTGACTGTATCTTCTTGCCTCAAGACGCTCAAAGGCGATAATTACGTCGGCACAGCCCTCCTCAACGACAGGCTCGTAAACCTTGTCACCGAATCTTACGAAGGTAACCACGCTTCCGCCTCTTTGCGCCATTCCGTGCACCTCGGAAATCTTTACGTCGTAGCCCTCCG
The DNA here is from genome assembly GCA_964507065.1 of uncultured Ruminococcus sp. Lineage (GTDB taxonomy): Bacteria > Bacillota > Clostridia > Oscillospirales > CAG-272 > UBA1740. The sequence continues at coordinate 7,429 of CAZDON010000021.1, forward strand.
CGAGAGCCGCCTTACCTATAATGCGTGAGGTGAGCAGAGTGCCCTGACCGCCAACGCCTACAATCATAATATTCTTCGTCATTTATCTCACCGCCTTACTTATCGCGCCGAATTTGCAATATCCAAGACAAAGTCCGCAGCCGTTGCACATCGACTCGTCGATTTTTACCTTACCGTTCTCGGCACGGCTCATTGCGGGACAGCCTATCTTGAGGCACGCGCCGCACTTCTTGCACTTCTCGCCCTCAACGCGGCAGACCTCAGGGAAGCTCTGTCCCTTAAGAAGCACGCAGGGGGACTTGGTTATAATTACGGTAAGCGTGTCAGACGCTACGCTTTCCTTGATTACGCGCTCAAGCTCTGCCGTATCAAACGCGTTTACCTCGATAACTGAGGGAACTCCGATAGCCTCGCAGACGGTCTTGAAGTCGATAGCGTAGGTACTCTCGCCCTTAAGCGTCTTGCCCGTGCCCGCGTGCTCCTGATGTCCCGTCATACCCGTCGTTCTGTTGTCGAGTATCATAACGGTGGCGCTTGATTTGTTATATACCATATTTATAAGTGAGTTGATACCCGTATGCAGGAAGGTTGAGTCACCGATTACCGCAACCCAGTTCTTGACGTAATCCTTGCCGCGCGCCTTTTCCATACCGTGAAGGGTTGAAATCGACGCACCCATACAAATCGTAGTATCAATTACCGAAAGCGGTGCTACCGCGCCGAGCGTGTAGCAGCCTATATCGCCTGAGGCGTGAATCTTAAGCTTGCTCAGCACGGAGAACACGCTTCTGTGAGGACAGCCGGGGCAGAGTATAGGCGGACGCTGTGCGGCGTCCTTTTTCTCAAACTGTGCCTCGTCCCTGCCGTATATCACACGGCGAATCATATTAGCGCTGTACTCACCCTGTACGGTGAAGCATTCCTTGCCCTTTACCTTAAGACCGAATGCGCGCACCTGCTCCTCAATAAGAGGCTCAAGCTCCTCGAATACGTATACCTCGTCAACCGAGCTGACGAAGCTCTCTATAAGCTCGCGCGAGAGGGGATTCACAAGACCGAGCTTAAGCACGCTCGCCTCAGGGCACGCCTCCTTTACGTACTGATAGGCAACGCCTGAGGTGATAAAGCCGAGCTTCGTCGAGTTCATCTCAACTCTGTTTACGGGAAGCGTCGCGGCGTCCTTAGCGAGTCTTTTCTCTCTGTCCTCGACGTAAAGATGTCTGCCTATTGCCGAGGCGGGCATCATAACGTACTTTCTCATATTTCTCTCGTAGGTCTTATCGGGGACCTCTGCTCTGTCGCAAAGCTCGACCGCGCTCTGTGAGTGAGCGAGCTTCGTCGTGGTTCTGAGAATTACGGGAGTGTCGTACTCCTCGGAAAGCTCAAACGCGTACTTCACGAAATCCTTTGCCTCGCCGCTGTCGGACGGCTCAATCACGGGCACGTGTGCTGCCCTTGCAATCATTCTCGTGTCCTGCTCGTTCTGAGAGGACGCAAGACCTGGGTCGTCGGCTACGACGAATACCGAGCCGCCGCCCACACCGGTGTAGGAAAAGGTATAAAGAGGGTCTGCCGCGACGTTGAGTCCGACGTGCTTCATACAGCAAAGGCTTCTCACACCCGATATTGACGCGCCGATAGCGACCTCTGCCGCTACCTTTTCGTTGGGAGCCCACTCGGTGTAAACCTCGCCGTATTTTGAAAGATATTCCGAAATCTCGGTGCTGGGTGTGCCAGGGTATGCGCTCGATACCTTAGCACCTGCCTCGTACGCGCCGCGCGCGATAGCCTCGTTGCCGAGCATTATTGCCTTGTTTGTCATTACGTATCCTTTCTGCACGCACACGCGTGCCTTGCCTCATTATTTAATTCCGCGAAGGTCGCGGATTCTCTTTGCCTTACCCTCAAAGCGCTCAAGGGTGTTCGGGGAAACGAGCGCCACCTTGGCGTCAAGACCGAGCACGGTCTTAAGCCTATCTCTTACGCGCCTCGTTACGTCCTCAAGCATCTGGAACGAGTCGGTGCTGTAAAGAAGCTCTACTCTTACCGTAAGCTTGTCGTTGTAGCCCTCGCGCTCAAGCACTATCTCGTAGTGCGGTCCAAGCTCCGGGAAGCCGAGCACGACCTCTTCTATCTGGCTTGGGAAAACGTTGACGCCGCGTATTTTCAGCATATCGTCGCTTCGCCCGGAGAGATTTTCCATACGGCAGAAGGTTCTTCCGCAACGGCATTTTTCATAGGTAAGTCTGGTTATATCCTTAGTTCTGTAACGGATAAGAGGAAGCCCCTCCTTCTTTATGCAGGTGATAACGAGCTCGCCGCGCTCGCCCTCAGGAAGCACCTCGCCCGTTTCGGGATTTATGATTTCGGGAATGAAGAAGTCCTCGTTTACGTGCATTCCGTCCATATACTCGCACTCGCCCGAAACGCCGGGACCCATAAGCTCGCTCATTCCGTAGTTGGAGGTGATAAGCACCTCGTCACCCCACGCCTTGTGCATTTCGTCACGCATAGCGTCGGTAAGCATCTCGCTTCCGACGAGGGCGATTTTTATGTGCAGGTCGTCCTTCGGCTCAATGCCCATCTCGCGCGCAACCTCTGCTAAGCGAAGCGCATACGAGGGCGTTGCAACGAGAAGCGAGGTTTCAAAGTCCTGCATATACATAATCTGCTTTTGCGAGTTGCCCGTCGACGAGGGAATTATCGTCGCGCCTATGTTTTCAAGTCCGTAGTGAAGTCCGAGCGCTCCCGTAAACATTCCGTAGCCGAAGCATATCTGTGCCATATCCTTCGAGGTGGCACCGCCCATACAGGCAATACGCGAAACGCACTCGGTCCAGGTTTTAAGGTCACCCTCGGTGTAGCCGACGACGGTGGGCTTTCCCGTGGTGCCGCTTGACGCGTGTACCCTGACGAGCTCGTCGCGCGGTACCGCAAAAAGACCGAAGGGGTAATTGTCGCGAAGGTCCTGCTTCGTTACGAAGGGCAGACGAGAGAGGTCGGCGAGCGTCCTTATATCGTCGGGAGTGATGCCCGCCTCTTCCATTTTTCTTCTGTAAGGGGCAACCCTTTCATATACCCGTCTTACCGTTCCCTGAAGTCGGGCAAGCTGAAGTGCCTCTATTTCTTCTCTTGGCAGAGTTTCTTCCTTTGACCAAATCATCGTGAATTCTCTTTTCTGTCTTGTTTTCTTGATTATACTATCTCGTCCTCAAGCGGTGCGTCGAACGCCGCGTGGATTACCGACTCCTCGGGGGCTTTCGTAAAGAGGCTCACGAGCGCGGTGAGGGCGAGAGATGCCAGCATACATATAACGCCTATCGTGGGTGAGGACTGCATACCGTACTTTATTGCCGCGCCGAAGCTTCCGTCTATATTCTGAGGGTTGAGGTATCCCAGCGTGATTATAAGCGTCACGGTTATAACGAGCGAGGCTATAATTGAGGTATATACGGCGGTCTTGGTTACTCGCTTCCAGAGAAGTCCCAGCACGTAAGGACCGATAAAGCAGCCCGCGAGAGTGCCCCAGCTTATACCCATCATATAGGCTATTGCCGCAATTTTGAATTTCTCGTTCAAAATAGCGAGAACCACCGAAATTGCCACGAAAACGAGAGTGAGCACGCGCATAACCGTATTTACGCGCCTGTCCGAGGCGTCCTTGTTGATAGCGCCCTTGTAAAGGTCAACCGCGATAACCGACGCGGACGCGAGAGATACCGACGAGAGCGTTGACATCGACGCGGAGAGAATGAGCACCGCGATAACGCCCGTAAGACCTACGGGTATCGCAACCTTGAACATAACGGGAATGACGCTTGAGTCGGGAATCCCCTGTGCTTCGGGGAAGAAGTAGGAAAGCGCTCCCGTAAAGTATGCGATAAAGCCGATAATCAGCGCAAAGGCGGTGCTTACCACGACGCCCTGAGTTATCGCCTTCTTGTCGCGTATAGCGTAGTATTTATGTATAGTCTGGGGGAGTGCCCATACGCCGAGTGAGGTAAGGAGTATCAGGGATATAAGCGATACGGTGCTGCCGAAGAAGCCCTCGCTTCCCGCCTTGCCGAAGGTAAACCAGGTGTCGGCAATTTCGGTGATATCCCAATTCACACGCTCGTTTGACATAAAGAAGATTATCATAAGCACGACGCCGATAATCATAATGATTCCCTGAATGAAATCCGAGAGGGCAGTCGCGAAGTATCCGCCGAAGAAAAGATATACGGCGGTAAGGAGCGCCAGCGCTATCATAACTATCCAGCCCTCAATGCCGAACACTATCTCAAAAAGGCTCGACAGTCCGTTGTAAACAGAGGCGGAGTAGGGGATTAAGAAAATGAAGATTATTACGGACGATATAATCTTTAGCGTGTGGCTGCCGTATCTCTTTTCAAAGAAATCGGGCATCGTCTTTGCATTAAGCCGCCTCGTCATATTCTTTGTGCGCTTGGCAAGCACGAGCCACGCGATGAGCGTGCCTATAATGGCGTTTCCTATTCCTATCCACACCGACGCAAGGCCGTAGGCTCTTCCGAACTGACCCGCGTAGCCAATAAAAATAACCGCCGAGAAATAGGTCGTGCCGTACGCGAAGGCTGTGAGCCAGCCGTTAAGACCGCGCTTTCCAGCAAGAAGGAAATCGTCGACCGAGCCCGAGCGGTTTTTCGTATAGACCGCGACTCCCACCATTGAGAGCGCGTAGAGAATAAGCACTGTGATATCGATTGCCATGATAAAAAAGCCTTCCTAAAAATATAAAATATATAGGCATTATACCACACGGTGCGCGGAAAGTCAATCGCTTTTGCATATTTATGCGCTTTTATGCGCTTTTGCGTCATCGTCTGACAAAAGAAAACGCATATTCGGCGGCGGTGTGCCGAATATGCGTGAGGCTGTGTTATTGATTAGTGCGCTTTTCGTCAAGCGCGCGGCTGAGCACCTCGCACACGGCGTCCGCCATAAAGGCAAAGCCGAGGTCGTTGGGGTGCGTGCCGTCAACCGTGCATTCGTCCCTGTACGGCTCACGGAAGATACGCTCGCCGTCAATAAAGTAGAGATTTTTATCTCCCTCTGAGGTTCCCTCGCCGTACGCCTTGAGTATTGCCGCGCGGCGAGCCCTCGCATCGTCGGGATTCTTGTCGAAGTCGGGCTTTGACATCATAATATAGGGTATATCGGGGTGCTTTTCTCTGATTTTTCTATACATATTGCGGTTGGTTATCTCAAGATGCTCTGGATTTGGCGAGTTGTGGTCGTAATCGGATACGAATGCACGAATATCAAGAGACGCCATGTATTCGACTATCGCGTCCTCGGCGCGCCCGTTTCCTGAGAAGCCGAGGTTGATATAATCGAGCGACAGACGGCGCGCGACGATATTCTGATAGCAGCTTCCCGGACGGCTCGCGCAGCCGCCTTGAGTAATCGAGCTTCCGTAGTATATCACGGGTGCTTCGTTTGCGTAGGGAAGCCCCTCGCCGAGCGAAGCCCCGTCCTTTATACCGACGAGAAGCCTTTTAACACCGCCGTAAAGCGGAAAATTGATAGTAATGAAGCGCTGCTTTTTCTCACCGAGCACAACCTTAGCCACGTAGCTTTCCCTTGCCGTCACGGGTGGAATGAAGGTGCCTTTGTACCGCGAAAGCTCTCCCTCGCCGTCGACGTACAGGTCAAAGCCCGTCATACCCGTCTGGGGCATATGCGCCATATTCCGTGAGCGAAAGCACTCGACCGAAAGGGTTATATAGGACGAGTCGGTAGAGAAGCGCACCCTGCCGCCCGCGGTATCAAAATACAGATTTTTAACGCCCTCGCTGACGCTTGCAGCAACCTCGTCGGGAAGTCTTTTGAACACGCTCTCGGTTTTATAGCTGTAAAGACCGTAAACCCGAAACGGCGGCTTTCTCACGTCGTAAAAAACCGTGCCGTCACCGTCGGTGGAAACGGGGGCAAAATTTTTATCGATTTCGTAAATGTTCATTTTATATACCTCGCGGTAAAAAATAAAAGCGTCTGCTACCGAAATTATAGCAGGCGCAAAATTAAAAGTCAATAGAGGAAATTGACACCCGTCAGTCAATATAAACCGTTTTTCCGAAGCTCGGCTTCACGCTCTTGTCGTGAGTTATCACCCACAGCACGGGAATACCGTCCGCCTCGCTCTCGTCGGGAAAGGGAGCGTAGCCGTCGGTGAGAATGATAATGCTCTTGGGCGGCTCGTCACTCATTTGCTCTCTTGCGTACTTGAATATTATGTCAAAGCGCGTGCCGCCGCCGCCCTTGGGGCGTATTGCCTTAAGGCTCTCTACCGAGTCAAAGGGGATAGGCGGAACTACTACGCCGTCAAAGAAGCCGAGCTTACCCTGAAGCTTGCCGCCAAACATATCGATAGCGCCCTTGATTTCGGAAAAGCATTCGGTGATAAGCGCGTCTGACATTGACCCTGAGGTATCTATCATAAAGAGGATGTTTTCGACGCGCTCCTCGGTGTCGTTGTAGTCGGGAAGATAAAAGCCGCCCCCGTCAAAGCGCCTGTCGGGCGGTGAGAAGGAATAGTCGCATATCTCGGTGTCGATAAATTCGTTAAGAATCTGCCGCCAGTCGCACTTGGGATTTTTCAGCTCGTCAAGGTGTCGGTCCACGCAAAGCGGCACGAGTCCGCGGGATTTCGTGGGGTCCATAATTCTTACCGCCGCCTCGGCGTTCGCGATACGGCTCACGAGCTTGTCGTGAAGAAGCTCGTCCTTTGCCGTGCCCCACCTGCCGTGGTCGTCCCAGGTGCTGCCAAGCTCACCCTCGTTATTCTTACCGTCGCTCCGTCCGTCCTTGCTGCCGTCCTTGCCGCCCTGCGAGCCGCTGCCGCCGCCTCTCTGCTTTCCGTCCTTGCCGCCTCCCTCGCCGCCACTGTTGCCGGAGGCGTTTTTGCGAGAGCCGTTACCGCTCCTGCCGCCCCCACGGGATTGCTTTTTCGCTTTATCGAGGAGCATATTGTATACCTGCTCAGCCGTGTAGAGATAGCCCTCCTTGCCGTCGGGCGCAAGGTGCATAGACTCCCCGAATTGCTTTAAGGTAATGCTCTCTTTTTTCATACCGTTTGCACGAAGAATATTCGAGTTTACCACGATATCACAGGCAATGTTGAATATATAAGGGTCGTAGTCGTGACCTCTCGTGCAGTGCTGAAGCGCCGCGTGGAGAGTTTCGTGCATAAGAATGAAGTCCACCTCGCCGTCGTCGAGCGTGTCGAGGAAGGCGGGGGATAACATAATTTCCTCACCGTTGGTAGCCGCGGTGTCAAGCTCGTCGTTTACCGAGAATATCATCTGCATAAGAAGCATACCGAAAAACGGGTGCTGGCTCAAAACTCTCATTCGCGACAGAAGAATACGGCGGGAGTACTCACGTCTCTTTTCGTCCGTGAGGGGATTCTTTGCTCCCGTCATAGGTACTTACCTGCCTTCGTGAGCCACCTTGCAAACTGAGGAATCTTCATAAGCTTGAGCTTGTAGCCGTCCTCAAGATACATATAGTTCTTCATAAGAACGGCAGAGAAGTCAGGCGGCATTCTCAGCGCATAATCAATGCTATTCTCGATTTTTGTCAAGTTATCCTTACATTTGCGCGCATATTCGGTCATAGATGAGATAAGCGCGTAAAGCACGTCTGCCGAGCTTGGAAGCTCGCGGCATCTTCCCGAAAAGATATCGTCAAGAGAGGGGAGCTTTCTGTAAATCTCACAGTAGCTCTTGAACTCAATGGCGCTTCCTATACCGATAAGACCGCATATCGCGTGGTAGACGGACGCCACCTCACCCTGTGTCGCGAGAAGAATATTCGATACCATTTCCCAGGAACGGGGCGTCGCGTAGGCGAGGTCGTCCGAGCGCGAGTCGTTTAAGAAAAGGTCGCGTCTGAACGAGAGAAAGCCCGTTACCTTAGAGCTTATGCCGTGTCCTACCGCCCACTTCATCCAGGAGTCGAAATCGGCACATATCTCAAAGTGCATAAGTCGGTTTGCCAGTGCCTTCGGCATCTTGTACGCAACCGACTTGTCGGTAAGGCGGTTGCCCGCCGCGATAACTATGCAGTTTTCCGGAAGCCTGTGCTCTCCGATAACGCGGTCGAGCGTAATCTGATACGCCGCCGCCTGCACCGACTGGGGCGCTGCGGAAATCTCGTCGAGGAAGAGGATATTGACGACGTCGGGCGACTCGTCCATTTTGAAAATCTGCGGCTTCAGCCACACGGCAAGAGTCTTGTCCTCGTTTGCCGTGGGAATACCGCGCAGGTCAATAGGATTAAAAAGAAGAAGTCTGACGTCGGTGACGCACACGCGCTTTCCCGTGCCGCGCTCGATTTTCTCGCCCACCTGACGCACGCCCTGGGACTTACCCACACCGGGCGCACCCCAGAGCATAACCGAGGGCACGGTCTTTACGGGAATGCCCGCGTTTATTACCTTTATATAAATGTCCGACAGCACGTCGACGGTCTTGCCGACCGAAAGAGTCGGAACGTTGCTGCTACTGTTATTGCTTGCCATTTTTTACCCCCAGCTTTTCGTCAAGCTCTTCGAGCTTTTTCTTGTAATATTCGATTCTGTCCTGATAGTCGTTTGACCTCTTAAGCTCGTTTCTGATGCCGCGCTCGCGCCGCTTAAGCTCGCTGTCTGCCGCGCGGAGCATCTCAAGATGCTTTGAAAGAGAGTCAAGCTTGTTGTCGATTCGGATAATTATACCCTTGTCGCTCTCACCGAGCTCAAGGAAATATCTTCCGTCGCGCACGAGGAATATATAGGGTGCGCTTCGCATCATACCCGCGGGAATTACGACGTCGAAGCCGCGGTAGGTCGTGACCGTTCTTTCCTCTGTGAGAAGCTCACCGTCGCGTATCGCCTCGGCAATAATATCGCGAAAATCTGCCTTTTCTTCCTTCGTGAGTGTGTCGGCGCCCTCGTCGCCTTTGAGGTATTCTAGGTCGTGAGCGCACGCCGCGATAAGCCTTGCCTGCCTTTGCTTCTTCTGGGGAAGTGAGGCAAGCTCGCCCGAAAGCGATTCGCGCTCCTCGGCATCCTTTGCCATAAGAAGCTTGAATTTCGTGAGCATATTCGCGCACTCGATTCTTTCCTTTATAAGAGGATTTCCTATTGCGAGAGCCTTGATTTCACCGTAGTTCAGGGATGCGTCGCCAACGTCGGCGGCACTTCTGTCGGTGATAAAGCCCGAAAGAATATCCTCAATAAAGCGCTGCTTCGTTTCGAGCAGCTGCCACGAGTAGGCGTCAAACGAGCCCTCCGTAACGTAGCGGAAGATTTCAACGCTCCGGCAGGTATTACCCTGACGGAGAATACGGCCCTCTCTTTGAGTAACGTCGGCAGGACGCCACGGCAAATCAAGGTGGTGCATAGCGCAAAGGCGCTCCTGCACGTTGACACCCATACCGACCTTGAAGGTCGAGCCTATGAGGACTCTTATATCTCCGCGGTTGACCTTGGCGAAGAGCTTGCCCCTCGCGGTGTCCGTGTTTGCGTTATGCACGTACTCGATTTCCTCGTTCTTAACGCCGAGTATAACGAGAAGCGAGCGAAGCTCGTCGTAGATGTTAAAGCCTGCCTTGGGTGTCGAGGTGTCGCAGAAGATGAGCTGTGCGCACCTCTGCTCCTCGGTTCTGAAATAGATGTCCGCAACGCGCTCGGCACACTTGTAGACCTTTGACGAGGTGCTGAAGCACACGCTCGGGCGTACGAGCCTGATATCAAGCGCCGCCTTGCGTCCGTCGGTGGTGATGAGAAGAAGATTATCCTGCCGCCTCGGCACCTGATGCCGTCTTACCGCGTCGGCGCGCCTTGAAATATCCTGAAGATACTCCGCAAAATCGGCAGTCCTCGGCACGAGCACGTCGGTATAGCCAGAAAACGCAGGAATTTCGTTAGTCTTGTCCACCTTGTGAAAATCGGTCACCGAGGCGAAAAGAGTGGTAAGCTCAGGCAGGTTAAAGAAGCGCGACAGCCTCGTCGCCATACGGAAGCTGCTGGTATCCACGTCAATCTCGAACTCGGTGTGCTTTTCGGCAAACATACCCACCCACGAATCAAAGGACTGAAGCTCCAGAAGCTCAAGCTCTCCGTTCTGAAGATATCTCTGCATAGTAAAGACGTCGCTTACCGAGTTCGTAATCGGTGTACCCGTCGCGAATATTACTCCGCGGCCGCCGTTTTGGCGCTGAACGCAGTGTACCTTCTTAAGCATACCCTCGCACTTGGGCGAGTAGCTTTCGCTGACACCGAGAATCTGCATCTTCGTGTCAAGCTTGATATTCTTGTAGTTGTGTCCCTCGTCAAGGAAAAGAGTGTTTATGCCGAGGTCCTCAAAGTATATTCCGCACTCGTCGGGGGCGTCTGCCTCGGCACCGTCCGTCCCGGTGTCCTGTGTGCCGTCTGTAAGCAGTCCCTGTGCCGCGGGGGCTTCAAGCATAGGCACGGTGCTCTCGCCCTTTGCCTTTTTGAGAGCCTCCTCAAGGGTGTGCTGACGGCGGCGAAGCGCGGCAGTCTGCCTCTTGGGATTCTTAAGCGCCTCGTCCGCCTCGCGCTTTTTTTCCTCCAGCTCGCCCACGAGATAATCGCGGCTAAGCGGAATTCTGTCAAAGCAGGAGTAGGCGATAATAATTGCTTCAAAGTCACCGTCGCGCATAAGCCTGAGAGTTTCCTCGCGCCTCTTAGGTGTGAACAGAGAGGGCGTTACGGTGAGAAGCCTTGCGTCAGGATAAAGCTCGTGATAGGCGTCGGTCCACTGCCCCGTAAGGCTGTTGGGAACGACGTAGACGTTCTTTTTCGATATTCCGACGCGGCGAAGCTCGTGGCCTGCCGCAACCATAATATAGGTCTTACCTGCGCCCACGTCGTGAGCAAGAAGCGTGTTGGGCGAGAAGAGTATTCTCGCTATCGCGTTCTTCTGATAGGGGTAGAGCGAAATCGAGGGATTAATATCGGGAAGCGCTAAAAACGCGCCGTTATACTGTCTTGCGACGACACAGCCGTAGCGCTCGTTGTATATCCTCTCAAGCATTCCCTTGCGCTTTGGGGAGTCGAATATCCACTTCGAGAACTCCTCCAGAATAAGCTTCTGCTTTTCCTGTGCAAGCACCGATTCGGTTTCGTTTAAGACGCGGGTGGTCTTGGTCTTTCCGCCGACCTTCGTCGTCACCGTGTCGTAGACGGTGGGAATCTTCTGGTTTAAGGTGTTCTCGATTATTTCAAGCGCGTTCTTAAAGCGCGTACCGTAGGTAAAGGTGCAAAGCGAGCGGCTCTTGCCGTAGTCGTATCTTGATTTGAGCGGTATCTCCCACGAGCCCGTGGTAATATCGTGCTTTGTGGAAAGATATTCCTTGGAATAGTAGTAGCAGGTAGCCTTGCCGAGAAGATGCACGATAAACTGGTCGATTATCTCAGCGGGAAGCCAGGGTGAGCCTATCGTCACGTAAATATCGTCCGAGTGCATCTTTTTGGGGAGCGCCTTTTTGAGTGCCGTGATATTTCTCGCGAAATAGCCCTCGTGCTGCTCGTTTGCTTCCTTAGCCGCCTTAAGCTTTTCGAGAATGTTACCCGAGAGATACTCGTCCGCGCTCTCAAAGCCAAGGTAGTAGCACTCCTGCCACTTGAGAGGATTCTGAAAAATCGCGCCGCTGCCCTCAAGCGTGGAAATAACGCTTCTCATATCCTCGCCCGAAAGCTCGCTGATATACTCGATATCGACGGCGGCACGGCTGTTGAGCGAGGCAATAAACGCGTCCTCAACGCTCATAGTGCCTACGGCGTCAGCTCCTGCCTCAGGGGCACTGCCGAACACCTCGTCCCAGTCGAGCGAAAGCTGTCCGCTAGCGTCGTCACTAAATCCCAGGTTCATTCTTTTTTCCTTTCATATTATCTTGAAAAATGCGTGCGCGTAATAATTATAGCCCACCTTGTGGGTCATAAACAGGACAATGGCACGACCGTTTTTCGTCCTGTGGGAGTTAAGTATAACATAGCGAAAAGGTGTTGTCAAGGCGAGGGGCTTGATTGTATCATTTTTTGATAGAATGGGGAATGTCATCCTGAGCGGAGCCCGTCCGAGATTCCACTCGGTGCCCTCGTGCTTTTGCGAGCGACTCGCAAAAGTTCGACTACGCTCAGAATGACACGGACGGGTGTAGTCGAACCCGTAGGGCAAACGCCTCAAGCGTTTGGGACCTACTTCCCGCTTGATGGCAGTAGAGGAATGGCAAGCCATTCTTCTAATTTTCGCAAAACGAATAAGGTAATCGTTTCGCCGCCGAGGGCGGTGTCGAAAATTAGCTCCGAGCGGGCTTTAGGCAAAAAGTGACGCGGGCGTGCCAATGATATCCGTTCCTTTGGAAAACGGGTGATATAGCTTACGCTATGATATCCATAAAGGATGATATACGCTCCGCGTATGATGGAACGGATATATCATATTTTCACAGAGTGGGAATATATCATACTCGCTTAATGAGTTTATCTCGTTATTCGAGTATATCATATCTTGTAAGAGATATATCACTTATACGGGGTGTGAATGTCTATATCAAAAAAATTTTAAAAAGGGCTTGACAAAAGCATTTTTCGGGTGTATAATGCTTGTGTAGTTAGCGGTGGCTAACTTGAAAAACGCGAAAAATCGGGGGAAAAGGATAATGACGCTTCGTGACTGTGAGGTCGGAGTTGAATATACCGTCCGCGCCGTCAGCACTGACGACGGGGAGCTTGAGGCATTCCTTTTCTCGCTCGGACTCTATTCGGGTGAGCCCGTTACCGTAATCTCGCGCAGACGCGGCGGCTGCACCGTATCAATAAAGGACGGTCGCTATAATATTGACAACGCGCTTGCCGATGCAATTTCGTTAAATTAGGCTTTTGCGAAATCGCACAGGCGTGCCGTTTTTTATGCCGTTGGAGTTAGTGGTGGCTAACCATGAGGTGCTCCTCGGCAGGATTTTTTACCTCATTGGTTAGCGGCGGCTAACTAAGGACTGCTTTGTTATCAAATTATTTACATAAAGGAGAGTACAATGAGAATTGCACTTGCAGGTAATCCTAACTCAGGTAAGACCACGATGTACAATGCCCTGACGGGTAAGAACGAGAAGGTCGGAAACTGGGCTGGCGTTACCGTAGACAAAAGAGAGGCACCGATAAGCAGGCGCTTCTACCGTACGGAGGGAGAGCTTATCGCGGTTGACCTTCCC
>CAZDON010000022.1:0-19649 GCA_964507065.1 uncultured Ruminococcus sp.
AAAGGAGGTTCATCGACTTTCAAGACTCGTTTCGGATCTTCTTGACATTTCAAGGCTGGAGTCGGGAGATAGAAAATTTACCTTTGCCGAATTTAACGTATGTGAGATTGCAAGACTTATCCTTCTTTCCTTTGAGCAAAAGATAGAGGAAAAGAAGCTTGACGTAATATTTGAAGCAGACGATGACGATATCGAGGTAATAGGCGACAAGGACGCGATTCATCAGGTTATCTATAATCTTTGCGATAACGCGATTAAATTTGCAAAGGTTGGCGGAAAGCTTGCGATTTCAATAACCGCACTTGAAAACAAAAAGATACGCTTCTCTGTTTATGACGAGGGGCAGAGCATAACGGCTGACGACCTGACTCTCGTTTTCGACCGTTTTTATAAAACCGACAAAAGTCGCGGACTTGATAAAAGCGGTGTCGGTCTTGGTCTCTATATCTGCAAAACAATCATTGATGCCCACGGCGAGGAAATTCACGCTGAGTCACCGTACGACAACGGCGCGGAGTTCTGGTTTACCCTTAAGGCATCTAACACCAAGAAGCCCATAAAACAGCAAGAGCCCTGATGATATGGAAACTGAAAGAGCAATTCTTCACTGCGATGCAAATTCATTCTTTGCATCGGTTGAAACAGCGCAAAATCCCGAATACGGAAAAGTTCCTATGGCGGTTTGCGGTAGCGTAGAAATGCGCCACGGAATAGTTCTCGCAAAGAATGAGCTTGCGAAAAAATACGGAATTGTAACGGCGGAAACCGTTTACAGCGCCAAGAGAAAATGTAAAAATCTGGTGATTTGTGAGCCGCATCACGAGCTTTACTCGGAATACTCAAAGCGGCTTAACGATATTTATCGTGATTATACCGATAAGGTTGAGCCGTTTGGTATTGATGAAAGCTGGCTGGACGTAACGAAAAGTGCGTATCTCGGTGCTCCTCTTGAAATAGCAGAGGCTATTCGCGAAAGAGTAAAGCGGGAGCTTAATATTACGGTTTCTATCGGCGTATCCTTTAACAAGGTTTTTGCAAAGCTCGGAAGCGACTATAAAAAGCCCGATGCAATTACCGTTATTTCAAGGGATAATTTCAAAAAAATAGTTTATCCGCTGCATGTTGGCGCTCTTCTGTTTGTCGGCGATAAGACGGCAGATTCGCTTCGTGCGATAGGAATCAAAACAATTGGTGAGCTTGCTGAGTCAAGCGACAGTCTTATCGAAGGCAGACTTGGCAAGAGCGGACGTATGTTGCTTTCATATGCACGGGGCGAGGACGATTCACCAGTCAATCCGGACAGCGACGAGCTTAAGAGCGTAAGCAACGGATATACATTTACACACGATATCACGTCAAGGGAAGATTTTCTTGCCGCAATAGATTACTTATCTATTGACATTGGAAATAAGCTGCGTTCAAACGGTCTTATGTGTCAGGCTGTTACGCTTACCTTAAAGGACTCGAATCTAAGAACCTACCAAAGACAGCGTCAGCTTTCGGCACCGACCAACGATTCGCGGGAGGTTGCTGCTATGGCATACAAGATTCTCGACGGTGAATATCACGGATATCCCGTGAGGGCATTGACTCTGGGAGCCGTAAATATAGTTTTGGAAAGCTCTGTTACACAGCAGCTTGATTTTTTCACCCTCGGTGAGCAGGTCAACGAGCGTGCCGAAAGGCGCGAGTCTGCTCTTGATGAAATAAGAAAGAAATTCGGTAAAAATTCAATTCTCAACGCGTCTATTCTGAAAACCGATTTAGGACTTTATAATCCCGACAAAAAATAAAAAAGGCATTAAAGTGAATTTTCCGCAAGGATATCACCTTAATGCCGTTTTTTCATATTGTAATTATTTCGTGGGGAAGTGCGTTTAAATCCTCATCAGAGTGTGAAACGAGTATAATAAGCTTGTCTTTCGCAAGCTCTGTGAGCATATTGCGTATCACTTCGCGGTGAGTGGAATCAAGCTCCTTGGTCGGTTCATCGAATAGCATTATATCAGCCCCCGACATCACTGTACGCGCAAATGCAACACGCTGGCGCATACCGCCCGAAAGCGCTCTCGGATAGAGTGCGGTGTCATTCTCAGAAAAGCCGAGAGAAATCAGCAGCTCTTTAGCAAGAAGCTTATCATTCTCACAGGGATTATCATAAAGCACCTCGTAAATGTTTTGGGCGGCATTCAAGGTAGGGAAGAGTCGATGCTCCTGAAAGCAAAAAGCAACCTTGCCCTGTACCTGAAGCACTCCGATGTAGTCCTTGTCAAGTCCTGATATTATTCTCAGCAGCGTCGTTTTTCCTTTTCCGCTTTCACCTCTTATTGCATAAATTTTATTTCCGTTCAAGCTAAGGTTAAAATCGCGGAAAAGTATTTTTTTGCCAAACGACTTGTTAAGCCCCTCTATCTTTATATAATGGCTTTTGTGTTCGGGTAAGCGTTTATTTTCAATCATAATTTACTCACCGTCCCTCACAAGTCTTTTTTTCAAAATCCTGAGTGATTTTTCAATAACTATACTAAATAATATAACAATAATTGTCCAAGCGAACATTTTTCCTGATTCAAAGTTTGCCTTCGCAAGATAAATTTCCTTGCCGATTGAGCTTGCTGTATACGATATAATTTCAGCAGCAATACCCGCTTTCCAGGAAAGCCCCGCGGAGGTCAAAAGAGACGGAATCAGATATTTTGTGAGCGTTGGGATTACCAAAATTTTTAGCCTTTTTCGGGGTGAAACAGAGTATATTTTGCATACCTCGTCAAGCTCGCTGTCAATGGCTGAAAAGCCCTCGTCAAGGTTCTGCCATACGATAGGAGCTACCATTAAAATTGATATAACGGTTGGTACGGCGTCGCTGCCTATAAGCAACCAAAGCACCATTATAAACGAGGCTACGGGAGTCGTTTTTATAACGGTCATTACGGGTGATAAAAACGTTCTTGCTATGCCTGAATACTTGGTTAGAAACGCAAGAGCTATACCGACAAGCGAGCCAATGATAAATCCGGCAATAATTCTGAGAAAAGAAAGAAGCAAATACAGGTAAGAGGCGCCGACGGACAGTATTCCGAGAAGCTCGACCAGTGTCGCCGTAAACGTGGGAAGAATAAAGCCAAGATTAATTACTCTTGCAAATACTTCCCACATTATGAGCCATATACAAATGACAGCGAGTGACGAAAGGTATTTGACCAGCTTCGGTTTAGTCATAGTAGAATTCTTCAGGTGGCAGAGCCTGACCTATTGCCTCGTAAAACGCAATAAGCGTATTCTTCATATCATTTCCGTCAATAAAAACGATAGAATCAATAAGATTACCGAGCGCTCCCTTAGCAACGTTAACGTTAGGGAGAATACCTGCATCGACTATAAGCTGTGCAGAGGTATCCTTGTTCTGTGCATTAGAGATAAATTTTACTGAGTCCTCGTAATCGCCAAGAAATCTCTTAACGGCAAGGGGATGCTCCTTAAGAAAATCGTTTTTCACAACGATGCAGCCCATTGCAAGCGGAGTATCGGATACCTTATCCCATTCGGCAGAGAGATTAAGACACGACTTGTATTCGGGAGTATTCATAAAGCCGGCCGTAACCTTAGGCTCGGGAAGGACGGCAATAGGGCACTCGCCGCTCTTAACCTTTGTAACGAGTGTGTCGTGATCCTTTTCAACGACGATATTTGCTGTAATTTCATATTTTTCCAGAAGATACTCAACGATAGGCTTCGTGGTAGATGCGGCAACGCTTGTATAAATCGTCTTGCCATCAAGCTCTTCAAATGATGAAACCTTGTTTGCCTCGTCAGTTACGACGTAAAGCGAGCCTGCCGTATTGATTGCTATAACGGAAAGATAATCCGCCTGCTTTGTCGCGAGGGTTGCCGCGGTGTTTGTAGGCAGGCAAAGCATATTAAGCTTACCTGATGCAAGATCAGCGATTCCAACGGTGGGGTCGGAATAGCTTTCAAAGCCGTATTCGGGAGAATCCTTTTTGTCCGACATAAGCTTTGCCATACCCATTCCCGTCGGTCCGTTCATTACGCCGACGGTAATCTTCGTTGAATCCTGTGCGCAGGAAATCAAGGCGGCGAGTGAGAGTGCGAGTAAGAGTACGAGTGCGATGATTTTTTTCATATTATTTCCTCCAGCCCTTTCGGGTTTAAAATTATTATTGTTTTTTTGTCAGTCTTTATAAGACTGCATTTTTCAAATTCAAGTAAAATTCGGTAAAGAGAGGCTCGTCCGATGCCTATTTCACCACAAAGCCTTGTCATCGATATTTCTATTTTATCACCAAGACGCTCTCCCATAAGAAGAAGCTTTCTTGCAAGTCTGCCCTCGACACTTTTTGCGCAAAACGTGGAAAGTGAATCGTTGAGATACTCAATTTTTTCCAAAAGAAATTCAATAACGCTTGCCGATACGGCAGGATAGTCGGCTACCAGTCTGAGAAAGCTTTCCTTGTGTATAAATAAAATCTCGGATTCGCACTTCGTTTTAACGGTGGTGGGGTAGGTTTTCTTTTTTGAAAACACAGAGATAATTCCAAAGGATTCAAACGGACCGACCGTTTTTACAGGCATGCTTTCATTTGAGCTTCGCTGTCTTTCGACCTCGCATTTTCCCGAAAGCACGAAGCATAAAGCCGCATCTCCCGAGCATCTGTCAAGCACAGTTGTACCGCTTGGGAATCTTTTTACCTCAAGTGCTGCCGTGGCAAGTATTTTTTGAAGCGAATCGTCCGATAAGCTTTTGAACGGGAAGAGCTGTGCCAGCACCTCTTTCGTAATATTCATAATGACCTCGCAAAGAAAAAGTGTATCATTTAAGACAATTTTACACTACCGTGAAGAATTTGTCAATGGATAATCATATTTTATTTGACGGTTAACCAAGAATTTTTTTGTTTTGTCCCTCAAAAAATTCGGAAATCTATTGAAATATTTTATATTATATGTTATAATAAAACAAAAATTTGCGCTATATGCGTATTACATATAACTCGACGGAGTATTTTTATGAACTTTTTGCTTGCAACTGGCGCGGAGGCAATAGGGAATCTTACCAAGGAATTTTTTCATAAGCTTGGTGAGGCGCTTTCCTCGTTTACCTTCTTTGATGCCATTGATATATTGTTTTTATCCGTACTGTTTTTCTTTGCATTCCGCTTTTTCAAGGGAAGAAAGGCAGGCGCCGTTTTCATTGGCATCATAGTATGCCTTGCTATTCTCATTCTCGCCCTCGTGCTTGGACTTGACGGCACTTACTTCATTTTCTCCGGGCTTTTTGAAATCGGTGCTCTTGCTCTAGTAATTATATTTCAGCCTGAAATCAGAGACGTTTTACAAAAGCTTGGCTCAGGCTCAATAAGCGGAATCTTCGGTTTTGGCGAGCAGAAAAAGAAAAAGCAGATGTACTATCGCTCGGTTGATGCAATATGCTCTGCGGTAAGCGACCTTTCCAGAACCAAGACGGGAGCACTTATTGCGCTTTCCAGAAATACCAGCCTCGAGGACGTCATTCAATCGGGTATTACGATTAATGCCGACGTTAATTCCTATCTTCTTCGCAATATTTTCTTTAATAAAGCACCTCTTCACGACGGCGCGGTAGTTATTGACGAGGGAAGAATCGTTGCCGCTGCGTGCCTTTTGCCTCTTACGAGAATGCAGGGTATAGACGGTGACCTTGGTACGCGTCACAGAGCGGCGATAGGCATGAGCGAGAGCAGTGATGCTATAATCATCGTCGTTTCCGAAGAAACGGGAATTATCTCAGTTGCCTACGATTGTGCTCTGTCAAGAAATTATACACAGGATTCACTGCGTAATTTTCTTCTGAAAACCTGGATTCGCGAGAACGTCGACTCCTTGGATACGAGAGGTAATAAGTAATGGATAAGCGTATTTTCGGAATAAGAATAGGCACCTATCTTGCGGCACTCGGAAGCATTGCCCTTGCTCTTGTGGTCTGGGTAATCGTAAAGATGCTTCCTCTTGACACTCAGGCGCTTTTTTCACTCATCGGTCGTTGACTGCATTAATGGAGGTTACCTTCTCTTGGCAACCTCCAAAATGTCTTTTATAAGGCTTTATTTGGTTTACTGCACGGCAGGGGGATTTTATATGCTAGACGCAAAAAAATTGCTTATAATCGGTAATATATCCTTATCACCCGACGCCTCGCATAAGGAGGCGTTTTCAGTTGCCGAGGAAAGACTTAACCGTATCCGCATAAAATGCGGGAATTTAAGCTTCACCCTTTTCAAAAAGAGCATCGACGCAAGGAAAAGAGAAGATATAAAAATAGTATACTCTGTATGCTGTATCGGCGGCATACGCCCTCTTCGCGACTCTGAGCTTAAAGCTATACACGGCTCGTATCATATTTTGGAGGAGCCTGCTATTAAGCAAGGCACTGCCGTTCTTTCTGCGCGCCCGGTTGTTGTAGGCGCAGGTCCTGCGGGACTTTTTGCGGCTCTTTTGCTTGCCGAAAACGGTTATATGCCTATCGTGCTTGAGCGTGGCGGTAACGTTGACGACAGAGTAAGGTCGGTGAATGTCCTTTATAAAAATAGGGTGCTCGATACGGCATCGAATATTCAGTTCGGTCTTGGCGGCGCTGGCACCTTCTCCGACGGAAAGCTTATTACACGCACGGGGGATCCGCTTTGTCAGTACGTATTATCGTCGTTTGTGAAATTCGGTGCACCTAATGAAATTTTATATCAGGCTAAGCCACACATTGGCACGGATATTCTTCGTACTATGGTTACCGATATGGCAAAAAGAATTACCGAGCTTGGCGGAGAAATAAGATATTTCACCAAGTTTATCGGCTTTAATTCTCATAACGGTAAAATCACCGAGGTGATAACCGATAAGGGGACTTTTCCCGCAGGTGCTCTCATACTCGCCGTCGGACACAGCGCAAGAGATACGCACGAGGAGCTTATTGATAAAGGGCTCCGTATTGAGGCTAAGAATTTCTCGGTAGGGATGAGAATAGAGCATTTGTGTGCGGATATCGACCGTGCTATGCTTGGCAGCTTTGCAGGACATCCTGCGCTCGGACACGCCGAGTATACTCTTTCGCACAACACCAAGGTAAGAGGAGCGTATACGTTTTGTATGTGCCCCGGCGGTGAGGTTGTCTGTGCATCGAGCGAAACGGGCGGTCTTGTCGTTAACGGTATGTCTTACAGCAAACGCGACGGCGTAAACTCAAACTCCGCAGTCGTCGTTTCGGTTTTTAAAGAGGATTTTGGCAGCGACCCCAGGTCTGCAATTGAATTTCAGAGAAATATTGAAAGACGCGCTTTTAGCGCGGGCGGAGGGGATTATTCCGCGCCGATTATAACCGTTGGGGATTTTCTTTCAGGCAAGCTCTCAAGCGAGCCCTCACGCGTTATGCCCTCGTATATGTCCGGCGGAGTCACGCTTGCATCTCCGGCCCTTTATCTTCCTCAGTTCGTCGTTGACGGAATCAAGGGCGCTATTTTGAATTTTGAAAATAAAATCAAGGGCTTTTCAACTCCCGATGCGATTTTGACGGGCGCTGAAACCAGGACGAGCTCTCCCGTTCGCATTGTACGCGAGGGCGAAACGCACCTTGCCACGGGCTTCTCTAATCTCTATCCGTCGGGTGAGGGTGCAGGCTATGCAGGCGGTATAACCTCCGCCGCTGTTGACGGAATAAGATGTGCTATGTCGCTTATTTCGAGCTTTAAGCCTTTGGCTTAATTTAATTTGTTATTAATTTTGGAAGGCGGGTTTTTCCCGACTGGTTTAATATGGATAAAAATAAAATAAAGGAGAAAAAGTGGCTGATATCAGCGGGCACCTCCCGTGATGCACTTGCCGAAGCAGAAAAAATCTCTGAGTCGCTAGGCGTGTCCTCGGTAATATCCCGTTTGCTTTTCGGGCGCGGCTATACGACGCCCGCTATGGCTAAGGCGTTTTTATATATGGAAACCGAGTCGCTCTCGGATCCTTATCTTCTTAAGGATATTTCGCCTGCGGCAGACCGTATAATTGAGGCTCTTGACCGTAAGGAAAAAATTACCGTCTACGGCGACTATGACGTTGACGGCGTTACTTCCGTATGCACGCTTTACCTTTACCTTAAAAGCCGCGGTGCTGATATTGATTACTACATACCTAACAGAGCAGGCGAGGGCTACGGTGTTTCCACCGCTGCAATTGATACGCTGAAGGAGCGCGGCACCTCACTTATTATCACAGTTGATACGGGTATTACCGCAGATAAAGAGGTACTTTACGCCAAGGAGCTTGGAATAGATTTCGTTATAACCGATCATCACGAGCAAAGGCAGTCGCTTCCTCTTGCGGTAGCCGTTGTAAACCCTCACAGGCAGGACTGTCCGTCCACCTTTAAGGAGCTCGCGGGAGTCGGTGTCGTCTTTAAGCTTCTTTGTGTCGTCGAAGCAAAGATTTCTCGCGAGAGAATGAGTCAGGTTACCTACCGAATACTTAAAGAGTATTCCGACCTTATTGCAATAGGTACGGTAGCCGACGTAATGCAGATAAGAGAGGAAAACCGTATAATTGTAAAGCACGGTCTTACGCTTATTGAAAATACGAAAAGACCTGGACTTCGCGCTCTTATTGAGGCTTCGAGTGCAGGGGCGAATGACGCGCAGCGACAGAAGGTCAAGAAAAGACCAAAGATTACCTCCAGCTATATCGGCTTTACATTAGCCCCCCGTATAAATGCGGCCGGAAGAATAAGAAGTGCAACCCTTGCTGCTGAGCTCTTTTTAGCAGAAAACGACTCTGATGCTATGAGAGTAGCAGAGGAGCTTTGCCTTGCGAATAAAGAGAGGCAAAACGAGGAAAACCGAATTATGAGCGATGCCTACGCGCAAATTGAGGCATGCGGCTACGATAAAATGCCTGTAATCGTTCTTTCGGCAGATACCTGGCATCACGGTGTAATCGGTATCGTTTCATCAAGAATTACCGAAAAATATTCAAAGCCGTCTATCCTCGTATCCTTTGAGGGCTGCAGTAATGAAAAGTCATCTGACGATGCGGGAAAGGGCTCTGGAAGAAGCATAAAGGGAATGAATCTCGTTGATGCACTCGTATATTGTCAAGAGCTCCTTATAAAATTCGGCGGACACGAGCTTGCGGCGGGACTTTCGGTAAGCCGTCAGAATCTTGATGCGTTCCGTGAAAAAATCAACGAATATGCTAAAAACACTCTTGATGAGGACGCATTTATCCCCACGGTATATGCCGACCTTGAGCTGAACTCCGAAGAGATAGATATGCGCCTTTGCGAGGAATTGCGCCTGCTCGAGCCCTTTGGCGTTGGAAATCCCGCGCCAACCTTTGTTTTAAGACGTGCATCGCTTGCCGAGCTTACGGGAGTCAGTGAGGGAAAGCATTCAAGACTTACCGTACGCCAAGGCAACCGTGGCTTTTCCTGTATGTATTTTTCAAAATCACCCTCTGAGCTTGGTGTCAGCGTCGGCGATTTCGTCGATATACTGTTTACGCTTGACATCAATGAGTGGAACGGCAGACGCTCCGTGCAGATAATTATTAAAGATTTAAGAAAATCCGAGGAGCAAAAGCCTACCGAGATGCTTCTTCGCGAGAGATTTGATGAAATATGGGCGGGGGCTGAGTTTTCGGCAAAAGAGGACGTTCTTCCCGTTCGCGATGATTTTGCTAATCTTTACAGATTTATATTAGCCTCGGTACGCGAGGGTATTACAGATTTTAGCGTAAACGACATTCTCACTAGCCTCATAAAGCAGAACAGGTCCTGCCGTATAGGATATATCAAGCTTCGCATTATGATTAAGGTTATGCAGGAAATGAATCTTCTCTCGATAGAGGAGCTTCAGGACGGTTGCTTCCGCTTTGCTGAATACAAAAGACAGGGCAAGGTTGACCTTGAAAGGTCAAATCTTTTGCGCAAGCTTCGTTCGCAGTTAATTTCATAATATTTGGACTGGATTATGTTAAACGAATTAAAACCCCTTTACGATTTAATACAAAAGAATATCAAGGCGTATGATGTCGAAAGAATTGAAAGCGCCTACCTTTATGCGTCTAAGATGCACGAGGGGCAATTCAGGCTGTCGGGCGAGCCTTATATCAGCCACCCGCTTTCGGTCGCTGTTATAGTTGCCGAGCTTGGACTTGATACCGATTCTATACTCGCGGCACTTCTTCATGACACGGTTGAGGATTGTGCTGATAAGACCGACCTTGAAACTCTTTCCCGTCTTTTCGGCAAGGATGTGGCTATGCTGGTCGACGGACTTACGAAGATAATCCAGGTTCAGGTTGCCGATAAGGAAGAGGCTCATATTGAAAATATCCGCAAGATGCTTCTTGCGATGAACAAGGATATAAGAGTTATCTTTATCAAGCTTTGCGACAGACTTCACAATATGCGTACGCTTTCTGCCAAAAAAGAAGAGCGTCAGCGTCAGATCGCACTTGAAACCATGCATATTTACGCCCCCCTTGCGCACAGGCTTGGTATACAGAGAATTAAGCAGGAGCTTGAAAATCTCAGCCTTTTCTATCTCGACCCGGTCGGCTATGCCGAGGTTCAGAGCTGTATTGACAACAAGTTCGGTCAGAACCGCGATTTTCTCAATGATGCTAAGTGCGAGCTTTCTGAGAAGCTTCGCGAAAATAATATTTCATTCGAGCTCGAAGGGCGCGTAAAATCTGTATACAGCCTTTACCGTAAAATGTATACGCAGGGGCGTGATTTTGAGGAAATTTACGACTTTTACGCAGTAAGGGTTATCGTGGACAACGAGCTTGAGTGCTATACAGCGCTCGGTCTTGTTCACGAGATGTTCAAGTCTGTTCCCGGAAGATTCAAGGACTATATCTCAACACCCAAGCCTAACCTTTACCGTTCGCTTCACACTACCGTTATAGGACACAGCGGTACTTCCTTTGAGGTTCAGATAAGAACCAGACAGATGCACGAGGAAGCAGAGTACGGTATTGCCGCACACTGGAAATATAAATCGGGACAGAAGGGTAAGGGAGAAATTGACGAAAAGCTTCGTTGGATATCTCAGCTTCTTGAATCTGACGAAAACACGAGAGATCCCGATGAGTTCATTCACTCATTTAAGACCGATATTTTCCATGACGAAACCTTCGTCTTTACCCCCAAGGGTGACGTTATTTCGCTACCCTTAGGTTCAACCACGATAGATTTCGCATATGCCATACACTCCGCTGTCGGCAATAAAATGATAGGCGCGAAGATAAACGGCGTTATCGTGCCTATTGACAAGGCTCCTGAGAACGGTGACCGTATAGAAATTATAACCTCGCAGTCCTCAAAGGGTCCCAGCCGTGATTGGCTTAAAATTGTAAAAACAGGCGGCGCGCGAAGTAAAATCAGACAATGGTTCAAGCGAGAAAGACGCCAGGAAAATATTCTTATAGGTAAAGCGGAGATTGAAAAGGAAACGAGAAAGCTCGCAAAGGGACTTACGGAGGACGAGCTTTCCGAGGTCATTGCAACTATCGCGGGACGATTTGGCTTTGCCGATTCCGACGACCTTTTCAACACGCTAGGATTCGGCGGTATTACCGTCACTCGTATTCTTCCTAAGCTTAAGGACGAGATTGAGCGTGTTGTCGTTGCAAAGGGCGGAGCAGCCAAGACCGTCGAGGATGAGCTTTCCAAGGTTAAAATCGCGAAGCTTCCGAAGGGGCGCACCAAGGGTGGTGTTATAATTGACGGTGAGCGCGGCTGTACCTTTAAACTTGCGCACTGCTGTAATCCCTTACCTGGTGATAAAATCGTTGGATTTGTTACCCGTGGCTTTGGTGTTTCAATTCATAAATGTGACTGTCCTAACGTATCTCTTTCGAGAAAAAACGAGGACAATCTTTCCCGTTGGGTCAATGCGCATTGGGATACGGAAAGCACCCTCACACAGTCGAGCGAAACCTACGAGGCAAGCCTTCAGGTCGTCGTAACTGACGGAATCGGCGTAATTGCTTCAATTTCTATGGCGCTGGCAGATATGAAGGTGTCGATAAATTCTATCAACACTCAGGCTACCCGCTACGGAGATATAATTATCAACATTACGGTTGGCTGTAAAAACACGGCTCATTTTGATTCTATCGTTTCAAGACTTCGCGGACTTCCCAAGGTAGTAAAGGTTGACCGCTCCTTCGGTGGCTGATATGAGAGCGGTTATTCAAAGAGTTAATTCTGCTAAGGTTACGGTTGGCGAAAGAACGACGGGTGAAATAGGACGGGGACTTTTTATACTTCTCGGAGTCGGAAAAGAGGATACGAGAGAGGATTGCGTGCTTCTTTCCCAGAAGATTCTGAAGCTCCGCATCTTTTCCGATGAAGCAGGGAAGATGAATCTTTCGTGTCTTGATACCGCCGGGGATATTCTCGTTGTATCAAATTTCACTCTTTATGCAAATTATGCGCATGGCAACCGTCCTGATTATTTTTCAGGAGCCGCCCCTGATGCGGCAAACGAGCTTTACGAATACTTCGTCGAGCTTATAAGACAGTCACCCCTGAAATGCCATACGGGCGAGTTCGGTGCCGATATGAGGTGCGATATATCCCTTGACGGTCCTGTAACTATCGTTATGGATTCCGAAGATCTGAAAAGAAAGGGAAAATAAGAGCAATTTCGAGGTATTTATATGATTTTGAAGATTGACGGAAATATAAATAAATACTACGCTCAGATGCTTTGTATGGTCTTTTTCCCCGGCTCTACCTTTGGTGAAAACGAGGACGGGGGCGAGGGGATTCCTGAGGTAACAGTAAGCGTTACCGACGAGGGCGGTGACTCCGTAAGCGCATACGTTTCGATGAAGCTCAATGACAAGGTATGCGAGGCAACCGAGTCGGTAAGCAGAAGCGAGGAGGTAAAGATTGCGACACACGAGGCGATTGCCGTAGGACGGGCTATGTTTACCGCGGGGAAGGAGCTTCTCGGACACATTCCCCCTTGGGGAATACTTACGGGAATACGCCCCGCTAAAATCGCAAGAAAGCTTCTTCTTGAGGGCAACGGTGTAATCCGTTCAAAGAGGATACTCCGTGACGAATATTTTTTAAATTCTCAGAAGGCAGCCCTTGCCGTTACCGTCGCGCAGAACGAAATCAAGGTGCTTAAGAAAGCCCCGAAGAATGCTTGCTCTATATACATTTCAATACCGTTCTGTCCGTCAAGATGCTCGTATTGCAGCTTCGTTTCATATACCTCCAAAAAGCTTCTTTCGCTTATTGAACCTTACGTTGAGGCACTCTGCAATGACCTTGACTCGCTGTTTGATACTATTGAAAAAATCGGTCTTTCCGTTGCGACTATTTATATTGGTGGCGGTACTCCAACTACGCTCACAGCCGAGCAGCTTGAGAGGATTTTCAAGAAGATATCACAGAGAATTGACACCTCTTTACTTCTTGAATTTTCACTTGAGGCGGGTAGACCTGATACAATAACCAAAGAAAAGCTTGCGGTCGCAAAAAAATACGGCGTTACAAGAGTCAGCGTAAATCCACAGTCGTTAAACGACTCAATACTTTGCGAGATAGGGAGAAGGCACTCTGTCGAGGACTTCTACCGCGCATACCGCGTTGCTAAGGAAAGCGGTATAAAGGACGTAAACGTTGACCTTATCGCAGGACTTCCCGGTGATGATTTCAGAAACTTCTCCGAAACGGTTGAAAAGATTATAGAGCTTGAGCCATCTAACATTACCGTACACACCTTTTGCGTGAAAAAGGCGTCAGATGCACTTAAAAATAACTCCAATATCTATTCCGTGTCTGGGGGTGATGCGGCAAAATGCGTTTCATATTCTCAGCTTAACACAAAGGTTGCGGGCTATAAGCCCTACTATATGTACAGGCAAAAGAATACAGTGGGCAACCTTGAAAACGTTGGCTTTTCCAAGGAAGGGCACGAGGGACTTTACAACGTCTATATGATGGAAGAGGTACAGACGATATTTGCAGTAGGTGCAGGAGCTGTTACAAAGCTTGTTCATATGGACCCGCTTTCTGACGAGGAAGGAAAAATAACTCGTATTTTCTCTCCGAAATACCCCTATGAGTATCTTTCGGATTATGAAAAGCGCAAAAACGGTACTAACACGAAAAAGACTGTGTTTGAAGAGGCTTTAGAGTTCTATTTGAAATACAAAATTTAGTTTTAGAATAAATAAAGAGGATTGCTAATAAATTT
This sequence comes from uncultured Ruminococcus sp., assembly GCA_964507065.1. Classification (GTDB taxonomy): domain Bacteria; phylum Bacillota; class Clostridia; order Oscillospirales; family CAG-272; genus UBA1740. Next base: position 14,253 of record CAZDON010000022.1, read on the forward strand.
TAGTAATCCTTTTTTATTTTTGGAGTGAATATGCAGGACTCATTGACTCAGGATAAAAGTACTACCTTTATTAAGGGCGCATTTTCATTGACCCTCTCGACGCTTATAGTAAAGCTTATTGGGTTTATCTATAAGCTTCCTCTTTCGTATATTCTCACCGATGAGGGAATGGGGTATTTTAACGGTGCTTATACGATATTTTCATTCTTTTTCCTTTTATGTCAGGGTGGCGTGCCCCGTGCAATTTCAATTATAATAACGGATATTGAGGACGATGAGAGAATTACGGTATTGCATAAGCTTCTACGCATCTTTTTCTTTATTGGTCTAACTCTATTTATAATATTATTTATCTTCGCGTACGCATTATCAAATATAATAGGAAGCAAGAATTGTTATCCCTCGCTGCTTGCTATTGCTCCGTCCTTGCTTTTCGTTGCGATAAGCGGGGTTCTTCGAGGTTATCTTAACGGTATTATGAGCTTTGGCGCAATAGCCCTATCACAGCTTGCAGAGGGTGTTATAAAGCTGGCATTCGGACTGATATTTGCATTTCTGGGTGTCAGAGCAGGCTACGGCTATCCTATGATTTCAGCGATGAGCATTCTTGGCGTAACGCTTGGAAGCGCCGTAGGAGCGCTGATTCTGTATCTCGGTGCAAGACCGCAGATTAAAGCAAAGAGAAACGAAAGACCTGTGCGCTCCTACGATATTGTGCCTAGGGTTATAAAAATCTCGGCTCCAATTACGGCAAGCTCGGCTATTTTGGGCGCGTCATCACTCGTTGATCTTATGCTAATAATAAGACGCCTTGGTGATATAGGGTATAGCGAAGAGGCAGCCGCTGCGGCATTTGGAAATTACTCAACCCTCATAATACCTATGATAAACCTCGTAATTGCTCTCATTACTCCGATAAGCGCGGCGGCGCTTCCGATGCTGGGGGAAAGGAACAAGTCGGGAAAAGTCGCGCTTACAGAGGCGGTATCGGGTCTGTTTTGGGTATTTTTATTTTTCTTAGTACCTATATCCGTCGCTTTTGCCGTTTATCCTCAGGAAATTCTAGCGCTCTTATTTGACGACAATTCTGCAACTATTGCAGCAAAATCAATGTTGCTTTCTTCTCCCTCGGTGCTTTTCCTGGGGCTTCTTACTCTTACGAACACGGCCAATGAGGCAACCTCGGATACCAGAGGGCCGCTTATAGCAACTCTTATCGGCGTAATAGTCAAGAGTTTATTAACCTATTTTCTTATACCTTTTCAGGGAATTGGAGTACTGGCTGCATCGATAGGTAACAGTATTTCATACGCTATTTCTTTCATAATATCACTGGTGCTTCTTATCAAAAAAGGGGTTAAAATTAAAATAACTGCCGATTCTCTTGCTTTTCTATTGTTCTCGTTTGCGTCGATTTATCCAACGAGAATAATCTATGATAGAGTCACGGCCGGCTCGTTCAGTGTATTGTATTTTATAATTTTTGCAATAATATCGATTGTAATATATTTAATACTTAGCGCATTATATTTTCGCCTGTTATCGAAAAAAGACAAAAAACTGTCGATTTTAACAAAAATTCTTAGAAAAAATTAGGGAATTATACAAATTAATTAAAAAAGTAGCATAAATTCGACGCATAGCTATTGAATTTTCTGCAAATACTTGATATAATTTTGGTACAAATCAAAAAGAAAGGAACAAAACCAATGAACAAGTCAGAACTTATAAATGTTGTTGCTCAGGAGGCTGAGCTTTCTAAGAAGACCGCAGAGGTTGCTGTAAATGCTGCTCTTGACGCTATCACCGAGGCGCTTAAGTCCGGTGATAAGGTTGCACTTGCAGGCTTCGGTATCTTTGAGGTTAAGGATATTGCCGCAAGAGAGGGACGCAACCCCCAGACTAACGAAACTATCACTATCGCTGCTTACAAGAAGCCTGCTTTCTCGGCATCTAAGGCTCTTAAGGACGCAGTTAACGGCTGATTTTCCATATGCGTCTTGACAAGTATTTAAAGGTTTCAAGACTCATAAAGCGTCGCACCGTCGCAAACGAGGCGTGCGACGCTTCTCGTATTTCTGTCAACGGTAAGGTAGCTAAGGCGTCCTACGACGTAAAGATAGGCGACCTTATCACCCTGAGCTTCGGTACAAAGACGGTAACGGTCAGGGTGCTTCAAATAAAAGAAACCACGAAAAAGACAGAATCGGTCGGAATGTATGAAATAGTATCCGAAAATAAGTCTTAAAAAGAATAATTTTAAAATATGGACCATAGTCTTAATTAAGGGACTGCGGTCCGTTTCTTTTTTGGAGGTAATTTTATTATGGAAGATACTCAATTTAAAGGACAAACCCTGATAATGAAGGACGGAAGTGAAATTACACTTGACGGAGTGCTTGATATTATAGGCTTTACCGATGGCGAAATCACACTTGAATGCAGAGGCGGAAGCATTACCGTTGAGGGGGATTCGCTCAAGATAGAGAGTCTTATAAAGGACGGCGGAAAAATACTTATAAAGGGTGATATATCAGGCATTTTCAAAACTCCGAAGCAAAGAGAAAGACGAGGCTTTTTCGGAAGATAAATGCTTTATTTTTCGCTTTACGATATACTGATTTCGTATGCAACCTTTGCGTGGATCGGAATTCTATTCGGTATACTTTATTCATTTATTATATTTACCCTCAGAGGATTATCCGGAATTATAAGAATACCGAAAGAGGCATATAGGCTTTCACTTGATTTAACAAGAAAAAGAATACACGAAATGCGTCTTGAATTTTCGGAGATCAACAAAACTCTGCTTACGGTAGTTGATTTTTTGTATTTTCTTAGCTACGGAGCTACTCTGATTATCCTGAATTACGTCTTTCTCGACGGAACTCAGAGAGCCCTGGTTCCGATGGTATCTGCCGCATGTCTTTATCTTACCGTAAGATATCCTATGCAACGCCTTGAGCCTTACACGATGCGTATTATCGAGCTACTTTATAAGACGGTAAGTATAATCGCAGGGGTAATGATTATTCCTGTAAGAAAAATAATTATTTTCATTTACCGAGTTGGATACAATATATATTCTTCGATTGTAACATTGCCTAAAATTGCGTATTCTTATTTATGCGAATTGAAAAATAAAAGGAAAAACAGGGAAAAAGACAAAAAAATGTAATTTTATTAAAGATTTGTATATATTTATATTAATATATTATTTAAAATTTATTGACAAAGCAGTGTTTTCGTGATAGAATATTTACGTATAATTATAGACCTTTAAGGGAGATATGAATGTCAGGGGAGAACACGGCTTCGTATTCGTTTCATCACGGTACAAATCTTCACGCCTATCAATATCTTGGTGCTAACTTAATAAAGAAGGACGAGGAATACCTTTATTCGTTCCGCGTATTCGCACCGCGTGCAGATGCGGTAACTCTTGTCTTTCGCAATAAAGACAGGCTCGGCTCGCACAAAATGACACGTGTGACGGACGGCGGTGTATACGAGTGCTACGTAAATTCTGCCTTGACGCTTGAGGGCTGTGCGTACAGATTTGATATTCTGTCGGGTGGGACGCTTCTCAGTAAGCTTGACCCATACGCAAGGCGCATGCTCAGCTCTTCTGACGGGTGGTCGGCAATCTGCCTTGAGGGACGTTTTGAGTTTTCGGACTACGCTTGGCTTGAAAGACGGAGCCGTCTTCATAAATCCAAAAGAGGGCAGACGCTTCCTCTTCCTATGAACGTATACGAGATACATCCCGCGAGCTTTTACCGAAAGGCGGACAACTCGTATCTTTCATACAGAGAGCTTGCCGATTCTCTAGTTCCTTATGTTAAGCATATGGGCTACACTCACGTAGAGCTTATGCCGATAGCGGAATACCCGTACGACGCTTCCTGGGGCTACCAGGTATCTGGATTTTTCGCTCCGAGCTCAAGATTCGGCTCACCCGATGACTTCAAGTACTTGGTAAATCAGCTTCATAACAACGGTATCGGTGTAATCCTTGACTGGGTAGGCGCTCATTTTCCCAAGGATTCCTTTGGCCTCGTTGAATTTGACGGCTATCCCCTTTATGAGTATGAGGACGCTATGAAAATGGAGTCACGGGGGTGGGGAACGCGCTTCTTTGATTTAAGGCGTGATGAGGTACAAAGCTTTCTTCTTTCTTGCGCTATGTACTATATCCGCGAGTTTCACGTTGACGGACTTCGCGTTGACGCCGTCGCGTCTATGATTTATCTCGATTATGAGCGTAACGAGGACGAGTGGACTCCAAACCACCTCGGTACGAATATTAATCTTGACGGAGTTGCCTTTTTGCAAAAGCTAAATTCCGCCGTTCATAAGGAATTCCCCTCAGTGCTTATGATTGCGGAGGAATCGGCATCCTTCGGTAAAATCACACACCCTGTGTCGGCGGGCGGTCTCGGCTTCAATCTAAAATGGAATATGGGCTTTGCAAACGACCTTTTCGAGTATGCCTCGCAGGACCCTATTTACAGAAAGTACAATCATAAGGCTCTCACTTTCCCCTTGATGTATGCATTTTCTGAAAAATTTATCCTTTCTATCTCACACGACGAGGTAGTTCACGGAAAGAAGTCCTTCATTGATAAAATGTTCGGCTCGTACGAGGATAAATTCAGGCAGGCACGCGCAATGCTTATGCTTATATACACGTACCCCGGTAAAAAGCTTACCTTTATGGGCACTGAGTACGCTCAGTTCCGCGAATGGGATTACGATTCATCTCTGGAATGGTTTATGCTTGATTTTAAAAAGCACCGAGATTTCAGGGAGTACGTATGTGCTCTGAATCATTTTTATCTTTCAAGACCCGAGCTTTGGGAGCTTGATTTTTCAAACGACGGCTTTAAGTGGCTGTTGGTTGATGAGTCGGATAAAAACACCGTCGCTTACAAAAGAAAATCCCTGTCGGGACAAGACCTTATTGTAATAATCAACCTTTCCGGGGCAGAGCAGACGGTTACTTTACCCGTTTCGTGCGAGTCGCTCGCTTGTCTTTTTGATACTGACGGGCAACGGAAGCTCGATGACTTTGTAAGCGTCACAAAATCCGACGGCGCGCATTTTGCGACGGTCCGTCTTAACTCATTTTCGGGAATTATTTTAAAAGAAATATTTTCAAATAAAAACACACTAAAGGAGAACAGCAATGTATTGTAAGAAGGAATGTATAGCAATGCTTCTTGCGGGCGGTCAGGGTTCCCGTCTTTACGACCTGACCAAGCAGACCGCTAAGCCTGCAGTATCATTTGGAGGAAAGTACAGAATTATAGATTTTCCTCTCTCAAACTGCATCAATTCGGGAATTGATACGGTAGGTGTTCTTACACAGTATCAGCCTCTAGCACTCAACGAGTA
>CAZDON010000023.1:0-19554 GCA_964507065.1 uncultured Ruminococcus sp.
GACACGGGTATGGGTCTTGAGCGTCTTGCGTGCGTAATGCAGGGCGTGGACAATCTCTTTGAGGTTGATACCGTGAGAACGATACTCGACACGGTATGCGAGATTTCAGGCAAGAAATATACCGCGGATTCCGACGACGACGTATCAATCCGAGTTATCACCGACCATATAAGAAGCGCAACCTTTATGATATGCGACGGCGTTATTCCCTCGAATGAGGGCAGAGGTTACGTGCTTCGCCGTATTTTAAGACGCGCCTGCAGGCACGGAAAGCTTCTTGGAGTAAACAGAAAGTTCTTAAATGAGCTTTGCCTTGTTGTTATTTCACAGAACGAGAGCGCGTACCCTGAGCTTGTAGTAAAGCGCGACTATATTCTTAAGGTTATCTCGCTTGAAGAGGACCGCTTTAACGCAACGGTAGATGCGGGACTCTCTATTCTCTCGGGACTTATCGACACCGCAAAGGAAAATGGCGATAAGATGCTATCTGGTGCCGACGTGTTCAAGCTTTACGATACCTTTGGCTTCCCGATAGACCTTACCCGCGAGATTGCCGAGGAGAGCGGACTTTCTGTAAATGAGGACGAGTTCTCTGCTCTTATGAACGAGCAGAGGCAAAGAGCGAGAGAGGCGAGAGGAAATATATCGGGCTGGTCGGACGGCTCAAGGTCGCTTCTTGCATCGCTTCCCGAAACCGAATTTCTCGGATATGAGAAAAACGAGTGTGAGGCTACCGTTCTTTCCATTATCGGTGAGAGCGGTGAGCTTGACGAGATAAACGAGGGCGAATGCACCGTAGTATTTGACTCCACCGTATTTTACGTCGGCACTGTTCTTTCCGATCTCTGCACGGCTACCGTCTACGACACAAAGAAAACGGGCGGAATATATCTTCACGAGGTAAGAATCGAGAGCGGCAGGCTCGCAAAGGGCGACAGGCTTACTCTCAAAATAGACGTCGAAAGACGCGACGCAATAAGAAGAAATCACTCCGCGTGCCACCTTCTTCAAGCGGCGCTCCGCGCGGTGCTCGGCACGCACGTTGAGCAGGCGGGCTCCTACGTTGATGAGAGCCGCGTGCGCTTTGACTTCACTCATCTTTCGGCTATGACGCAGGACGAGCTTTCGCGCGTTGAGAGCATAGTAAACGCAAATATCCTTGCGGCAGAGGAATGCTCGACCCTCGTTACCGATATCGAGTCGGCAAGAAAGCTTGGCGCTATGGCGCTGTTCGGTGAGAAGTACGGCGACACCGTGAGAGTTGTCAGAATAGGCAGCTCCTCTACTGAGCTTTGCGGCGGCACTCACGTATCCTCTACGGGCAATATCGGACTTTTCAAGATTATTTCAGAGTCCAGCGTTGCCGCGGGTGTCAGAAGAATAGAGGGAACGACGGGACTTGGCGTGCTCAATCTTCTTGCCGAGCGTGACGGACTTATTCTTGATACGGCAAGGGAGCTTAAGGTGCAGAACGTAAATACTATTGCTACCAAGGCTCAGGCACTCCAGTGCCAGCTTCGTGATATGAAGCGTGAGCTTGACAGCGCAAATTCAAAGCTCTCCGAGATGAAGAGTGCGTCCCTTACCGACGATATCAAGCAGGTGGGAGCGTTTAAGCTTCTTCTGGCAAGAGTCGAGATGAAGCCCGACGCGGCAAGGGCGCTTCTTGACACGGTAAAGGCGAAGTATTCGGATATTGTTGCAGTTCTCGCGGTTGTATCCGACGGCAGACTCAATTTCGTTGCGGCGGCAGGCCCCGATGCCGTTAAGGCGGGCGCGCACGCAGGAAATATCCTCAGGGAAATTTCTGCTATCTGTGGCGGTAAGGGCGGCGGACGCCCCGACAGCGCGATGAGCGGCGGTAAGGATATCTCTATGGTGGATAAGGCGCTTGCGGCAGTTGAGTCGCTTTTGCCGAAGAAGTAAATATAACGACAAAATAGGGTCTGCATTTGCGGACCTCCCTATTAGAAAATATCAAAAAGCCAAGGTCAAATCGTTTGATTGATCTTGGCTTTTTGTATGCTACAAGCTGTTTTCAGACATGTGCTTCTATATCCACCATAATTTTTTACAATTAACGCAGGACAGAGAATCCTCGTTATTCATAGCCCCACAATGAACGCAAGGCGCGGTTTTACATAATGGACATACTCTTTTTTTCTTTGAATAGTAAAGATTGCAGGCTTCGCAACGCTTTGCGTTGTTGCCGCAACTGTTGCAAAAGTCGTCGTCAATATTAATTGGTGAGTTGCATGCAGTGCAGGATTTTACTTTTTTGCCGTCTCTTGACTGATTGATGCTTTTAAGGACTGTTTCCGTGAGTGGTGCGGATGCATTTGCATCCTCGTGCTTCTCATTCGGTTGGGTTTCTGTATAAGCCCCGTTGTTTTGCTGTTCATCGGGAAGGGCTCGTATCAAATATATTGTAAAGCGCTGAATCAACGGGTACATCCACAGTAGCCACGGCCAGATATACAGCATTTTTGATATTCCTTTTGCATCTGACGGCATAAAGAGCCAAGTAAATTGATCGAAAGGATCTGACGTAGCAAAAATTGAAGATAGAAATATGATAACGTGAACTGAAACGGAGTACGCTATAAAAAGCATAAAATTAAAACGAATCATTTTGTTTTGATTGATTTGATTTTCAAAAAAACAAAAAAGCTGGTTGAACCCTTTATTTTTTGTCATTCGTAGCTTAAGAGGCTCAATTATCCATTTCAGTGAAAATGCAATCAAATTTAAAATCATAAAAGCGGCGTGAAATGGAGTGGCTTTTGATTCATTTTTTACAAAGCATGCGGAAATGTACGTATTCAAGCCAAAATAATCGGAATTTATCAAAATGGGAATTAGGAATATAATCTGAGAGATATAGAAAAAGGCGGCTGATACGGCAATTAAAGTCCATTGCTTACGTGTTCTTGCGGATGTGTTGCTTGGATCGTTCATATAAAAGTCCTCCGATTGTTTGTAAAGTTACCCCAATTATAACACAAATGTATTCTATTGTCAACATATGTGTTCAATTATTTTTTAAAAAAGTTGTACACTATACGAGGGGTGATTTTTTGTCGGAAGCTTATCTTGATGCAAAGACGGTAGGTGAGGCTATTGCCGAGTTCAGGCGCGCTAAGGGAGTATCTCAGGAGGTTTTAAGCGGACTTTCGGATATAGGAAGAACGCATCTTAGCGCGATAGAACGCGGGGAGAGAAAGCCGACGCTTGAAACTCTGTACCGAATAAGTCTTGCTCTTGGCGTGCCTATGAGGGATATAGTGGATGCTATTGAGAGTAGGATAAATAAATAGCGAAGGCAGTAACGCGTTTATAGAACGAAAGGCAGACCGAAGCGCATTGTAGCATTTCGGGCTGCCTTTCGTTGCCTTTTAGTTAAGCTAACGGCTTGAATTTAGGGGCTTGATGGGCTTATTCATCCTCGTCAAGGAGCTTGAGATACTTCTCAAAAACTGCCTCGGCGATTTCCTCGTCGTCCTCTACCGTGATGTACTGCTCGTCCTCTTCGTCACCGATGCGGAATACTACCGCCTCGTCCTCGGCAAGTCCCTCGACCTGGTTGGAATCAGAGGGCGCGAGAATGCAGTAATCGTAATCTCCGTGGGGAATTATTGCAATCTGCTCAAAGGAAATCTTCTTTCCGTTTTCATCGGTGAGAACGATAGGGTCACCGTCGTTTTCGTCGTAAAGCCTGTCAAAAAGGCTCTTGTCGTTTGATTTAAGCTCGCTCATTTTCTTTACCTCTCTTTTGGCGCGATTTGCGCCTTTATTATATTTCGTCTTACGCGTTTACACTGTCTATAAATCTCATAAACTGTATGAGTCCGCGCTCGGTGTCCTTAAACACACCAGCGTCGCGAAGCACGCCGACAAAGGTGTTTCCTATCTCGGTCTTGAGAATATCCTCGACGTTTGCCTCGGTGAAGTCGTACCTGTCGGCAAATCTCAAGAACCACTCCTTGTGCTTTGCAATTGACTCTATTTCGTCGAAATCCTTTTCTGCGAGGATTGCCTCACACATATCGGCAATCTCTCCCTTAAGTCTTGCGGGAAGCACGGCAAGCCCCATAACCTCGATGAGTCCTATGTTTTCCTTTTTGATGTTGTGATGCTCGGCGTGGGGGTGGAATACGCCGAGAGGATTCTCGTCCGTCGTGATATTGTTACGAAGCACGAGGTCAAGCTCGTAAAGCTCACCGCGGCGTCTTGCGATAGGCGTGATTGTGTTGTGAGGCTCGTCGCCCGTCCTTGCGAATACGAATGCGTCGGCATCGGTATAGCCGCGCCACGCAACGAGAATTTTGTCCGCAAGCTCTACCATTCTTTCGGTATCCTTGCCCGAGAGTCTTATAACAGACATAGGCCACTTGACAATACCCGCGCTTATATCCTCAAAGCCCTTGAAGCTTATAGGCTTGTGTATAGGAGCGTTTTCCATAGCGAAGGTGTATCTTCCGCCCTGCATATGGTCGTGCGAGAGAATTGAGCCGCCTACGATGGGAAGGTCGGCGTTTGAGCCGATAAAGTAGTGAGGGAAATGGCTGACGAAGCCAAGGAGCTTTGCAAAGCTTGTGCGGTCTATCTTCATAGGAGTGTGAAGCGACGAGAGGGCAATGCAGTGCTCGTTGTAATATACGTAGGGGGAATACTGAAGGAACCAGGGGGTGCCTGCCATATCAAACGGAATCTGACGAAGATTTTGTCTTGCGGGCTTGGATACGCTGCCCTCGTAGCCCTCGTTTTCGTGGCAGAGAAGGCACTTGGGATAGCCTGACTGAGGAAGAAGCTTTGCCGCTGCAATTGCCTTTGGGTCCTTCTCCGGCTTTGAAAGGTTTACGGTGATATCAATTTCGCCATACTCGGAATCAACCTTCCATTTGAGGTCGCGGCTGATTCTGTCGCGTCTTATGTAGTTCGAGTCGCACGAAAGCGCGTAAAAGTAGTCCGTTGCCTCGGCAGGTGAGCTTTCATAGAGCCTCTCAAAGGTTGCGACGACCTCACTCGGACGTGCGGTGAAGATACCCATAACCTTAGTGTCAAAGAGGTCGCGGTAAACTACCGAGTTGTTTTCGATAAGCCCTGCCCCGTATGCGAAATCGCATATCGCGTCAAGTATGTCGCAAAGAGCTAATGCCTCGTCGTATTCAATCCTCTCAAAATCGGGAAGCCTGAGAAGCTCAAGCAGGCGGTTGGTGCAGTACGCCTCGTCAAGCTCGGAGATGAGCTTCGTGCGCTTTGCATAATCAACGAGAGCGGTGATGTAGTAATTGATGTTCATTGAAATATTCCTTTCAAATCAGATAGTGCTGTAAAATGCTATTATATGCTAACAACGATTTACTTTTTGAGCCATTTATCAAAGGGATTTACATTTCCCGTAAATGCAGGAAGAATTGAAAACTCGAAGTGAATATCCTTTTCCTCGATGCGGTACTCACGCGAAAGCTCAGGGCCGCAGGAGTTTGTTCCTATGCCTGAATTTCGGTAATCCACTATAACCGTCGTTTCCTTGTCCTTGACAAGCTCGTAGTCGTGACGCGTGTGCGTCAGCGTAAGAGGAGTATAGTGCTGTGCGGTGAATGAGAATGAGTCGGCAAGGTAAATAAGGCCGTGGCCTGATACCGAGCTTACGTCTGCTATGCGACAGCCGAAGTGAGCCATGTTTTCCTGAGGTCTTACGTAATGCTCAAAGCTTTCGCTGACCGTCGTCCTGAAGTAAGATAGCCTTGATGCAAGGCGCATATCCTCGTAGGACTCGTACGGACCGTAGCCGAAGTATCTTACGTTCTCGAATCCCTCGGGAAGCGTCATCATAAAGCCGAAGCGCGGAAGCATAGGAAGCGAGTCTGATATTTTCGCGTCGCAGGAAACCGTGATGCGTCCGTCGTCGGATATGCCGTACCTCATAGTAAGCCTTGCGGCTGGAGGCAGGGGAGCCGCACCGAGTGAGAGCTCTGCAACGACGCTGCCATCATCCGTCAGCTTCACCGAATAAAGGTGAGTGGTAAGCTTATCCAGCTCGTGCTTGAACCACTGGAGCTTGATATTCATATCATTGTCGGTCGGTGCGCGCCAGAGTGTCGGAGTGAGGGGAGATACAAGCATCTCTTCGCCCTCGCTGACTATCGACGAGAGGAGTCCCGTCGTTCTGGATACCGTAAAGACGGCTTCGCCCACTCTCGCAAAGAATCCGTCGTCCCCCTCTGAGAATCCGCCTGATTTGACAGCGGCTGCTCTCTTTGGCTCTGACAGAATGAACTGCCATACGCCGATTTCGTGACCTATCGGTGAATAGGCGGTGGCACGGTTTTGCCTTGCATAGATATTGAGGGTCGTGAATTTATCTTCGTCAGTTTTCGGAAGTGTTATAGCATAGTCGCGCTCGCACTCGGGGAGCACGTCAAGCTCGGCGATTCTTCCGCTGTATACCGCCTCGCCGTTTTCCTCGACCGTATAGACGAGCGATATATCTGTAAGACTCTCGAAGAAACGGTAGCTTCTGACCTTGAGGCTGCCGTCCTCAAATTTTACGTCAAGGGGTGCTGAAATCTGCTTAAGCTCGCGAAGCCCCGTGTGAGGACGTCTGTCAGGATAAACAAGACCGTCAACGCAGAAGTTTGCGTCGTTGGGATAATCTCCGAAATCTCCGCCGTAGGTGTACTTGGGATTCTCGTATACGTCGTCGCCTGTTGCAACGCTGTGGTCGGTGAACTCCCACACGCAGCCGCCGAAGAAGTTGTCGTTGCTACGAATAAGCTCCCAGTATTGCCTGAGGTCACCTGGGCCTACGCCCATAGCGTGCGAGTACTCACACATAAAGAAAGGAAATTTTTTGTCCTCGCCAACGTAGTCCTCGCGAAGCTCCTCAAGGCTTGGATACATACGGCTTTCAAAATCAAGGTACTCGCGGTACTGTGATGAGGGGACTGAGGAGCTGACGCCTCTCTTTTCGTCCTTGTCAATGCACCACGCGCGTCTTGATTCGTCCTCAGCGTGAACGAGCCTCGACGGGTCGCGCCTTTTGTAGTACTCTACCATAAGCCTGTGGTTTAAGCCTGGGCCGCTTTCGTTTCCGACGCTCCACATTATTACCGAGGGATGATTCTTGTCGCGCTCAAGAAGCAGACGCGCTCTGTCAAGGAAGGACTCCGACCAGTCGGCGCTGTCTACGATTTCGTTGCCGTTTTTGTATATTCCAATTCCGTGGCACTCAATATCTGCCTCGTCGCATACGTAAAGACCCAGCTCGTCGCACATTTTGTAAAATCTCGGGTCGTTGGGATAGTGGCTGGTCCTTACCATATTGAGGTTGCTTGATTTGATAATGTTAAGGTCGCGTCTTATGTGCTCGATGGGGGTTGCGTGACCGAGCAGAGGGTGGCTGTCGTGGCGGTTGACACCTCTTGCCTTGACCTTTTTGCCGTTTATAAGAATAACGTTGCCCGAAATTTCAATTCTTCTTATTCCGACGTCAAGGCAGATAACCTCACTGCCTGCCGACAGGGTGAGAAGATAGAGGTAGGGGCTCTCGTCGCTCCAGAGCCTCGGTGCCTTAAGCTCGGCAATTCTGACGCTCTGCCCGTCAGTGACGTCGACGGAGCCTGATGAAATAATCTCGCCGCACGCGTCCTTGAGCTCGTATTTTACAAGAAGAGGTGCGTTCGTCGCAAAATCAACGGATACCGTGGCACTGGAAAAATCGTCCGAGATATCGGTTCTTACGAAAATATCGTCAATTCTCGCTTTATCTCTGAAAAGAAGATAGACCTCGCGGAAAATACCAGAGGCGCGGAACATATCCTGGTCCTCGAGGTATGAGCCGTCGCACCATTTAAGAACGGCTACCGTTATATCGTTTTCACCCGGGTGCACGGCGTTGGTAATGTTGATTTCCGAGGTGCCGTGGCTGACCTGGCTGTACGCAAGAAATTTTCCGTTTACGAAAAGATAGAAGCAGGAATCAACACCCTCAAAGTTCAGCATAATATCCTTGCCTGAAAGCTGTGACTTGGTAAGAGTAAAGCTTCTTCTGTAAACACCGCAGGGATTGTGATTAGGCACGTGAGGCGGGTCGACGGGGAAGGGGTAGTTCGTGTTGGTGTAGTGAGGAGTGTCGTAACCCGCGCCGAGCTCGTTCTGCCAGTTCATCGGCACACGGAGCTTATCTGCCGATAAGAATGAGAGCGAGGGCACGTCCTTTATCTCGTCAACCGTGGAAAAGTAAAGAAACTGCCAGGTGCCAATTAGCGTCTTGAAATAGCACGATTCGTCGCGAAATGCCGCACGTGCAGTGCTCTCGTCTGCATAGGGAATGAAGTAAGCGCGAGGCTTCTCGCATCCGACGTGGAGAACTTTGTTGGTTTTGTGATAGTCAGGGATTCCGAATGGCATGGCTTATCCTCTTTTCTATAAAAAGTCGGTTATATGTAAATTAATATTTGCAATATCTAGATAATCCGTATGCTGATTTCTCCTGAGAAAACGGTTTTTATCTCACCGTTATCGAGGCACACTATAAGATTTCCCTCGCTGTCGATATCCTCTGCCGCGGCGTTGTAGTCGCCGGTCGGAGTATGCACCGTAATGCGCTTTCCGACGACGCAGGAAAGCTGGCGGTAAAGCCTCATAGCAGCTGGGACGTCTTTACTGAGAGAAAAGAAAATATTGACTGTGTCAGCGCAAAGGCGGTTTATATCAGCGCAGGTGCCGTATGCGTCCTCTATGCTCGTTGCTATATTCGCAAGCTCGTCGGGAAACGGTCTTGATTTCACGTTTACGCCGATGCCTACTATGGCGTGTGTGAGCGTGCCTCCCTCACCGTATACACCCTCAGCGAGAATGCCGGCGAGCTTTTTGCCCTCGTGATAAACGTCGTTCACCCACTTTATTTTCGGCATACGCGAGGTTTGTCTTTCTATTGCGAGGCAAGCGGCAACACCCGCAAGCGCGGTTACCGACGCGGGGCTTGAGGCCCCCCTCGGCGTGTAGCACAGGCTCATATAAAGACCCGCGTCGCGTGAGGAATCAAAGCGTCTGTCAAAGCGCCCTCTTCCTGCGGTCTGCTCCCTTGCGACGACGATGTGAGGAGCTGTGGCGTTGGGTAAGCCTCTGCATATTGCGTTGGTAGAGCCGACGCTTTCATATACGATCGCCCGTGCTCCGTGCGATTCGTCGAGCAGTCGGTTTATTGCCTCGGCATCGGCGTGAGCGTGACTCATATGCTTGCCCTCCCTTTGCAAATTCACATTAATTTTATCACAACTGCCTTTATAAAGTCAATAGGAGCGTGCCCTAAATTCGCTTCGTCCTATGGATTATTTTTGAATAAAATATACTTGCCTCGGTGAAAATAAAGGCATAAAAACAGAAAGGAAGTTGTATGGCAAGCTTTTCAACTGATTACCTGGCAAATGTATCGGCAATAGGGGCGTCGCTTGGGTACAGGCGGAATTTTGATATTCTTAAGAAAACGCTGAGCGTGGGCGAGGGCGAGGTCACGTTTTTCTATATTGACGGCTTCGTTAAGGACGGCGAGCTTCAGAGGGTGATGCAGTATCTTCTCGGGAAAAGTGCACTCGTGGGGGCGGACGAGATGCTTCGCCTCGTGCCCTACGTAGAGGTGGGAGCCGTAACGGACCCCACCGAGGCAATAACCGCGGTGCTTGCGGGTCAGACGCTTATGCTTGCGTCGTCGTTTGGCGCGAGGGGGATTCTTCTTGATTTGCGTACCTATCCCGCAAGACAGACCTCTGAGCCTGAGGGTGACAGAGTTATGCAGGGAGCGAGGGACGGCTTTGTTGAAACCTTGATTATGAATACCGCCCTGCTAAGAAGAAGAATACGCGACGAGAGGCTGACTATGCGACACTTTGACGTGGGAGGTGCGTCGCATACCGATATCGTCGTTGCTTATATGGACGGTATAGCCGACTCCGCGTACGTCAGCGCCGTTATAAAGAAAATTGAAGAGGTAAAGCCTCTTACTCTCACTATGGGCACTCAGAGCCTTTCGGAATGTCTTGTTCGCAGAAGGTGGTACAATCCCTTCCCTAAGATAAGAACGACCGAGCGCCCCGACACTGCCGCGGCGTCCGTTCTTGAGGGCAGCGTGCTCGTATTTTGCGATACCTCACCCGAGGTTATGATTCTTCCGACCTCAATATTCGACTTCTGCGAGGAGGCGGACGATTATAGCTTTCCGCCGCTTACGGGAAGCTATCTTCGCATAGTGCGAATTCTTATGCTTCTCTTCTCGATAGTAGTAACGCCGCTGTGGTATCTTTCGCTTGAGTATATAAATATCCTGCCGTCGTGGATGCAGTTCATAGTGCCTGACCAGCCCGGGGCGCTTCCCATTCTGGCGCAGCTTTTTCTCGCGGAGCTTGCTCTCGACGGACTGAAGCTTGCGTCAATGAATACGCCGAATATGCTATCAAATTCACTCTCCGTGGTGGGCGGTCTTATACTCGGTGATTTTGCCGTTACGGTGGGGTGGTTTTCGCCTGACGTGATATTTTATATGGCGTGCGTTTCGATAGCTAACTTCGCCCAGCAGAATCACGAGCTTGGATACGCCTTCAAGTTTATGAGAGTTATAAATCTCGCGCTTACCGCGCTTTTTGGAATATGGGGCTTTGCTCTGGGGCTTCTTGTGTTCGTTATCGCCGTGTCGACAAACGTGAGCGTCACCGGTAGACGACATTACCTTTATCCACTGATTCCGTTTAATGCAAAAGCAATGAAAAGACACCTGATTCGCACCAAAAAGGACGATTTTTTCTCGCAAACAAAATAAACAAATAGGCATATTTAAATTTGTTGTAAATGTATATTGCTTTTTCCTCACGTAAAATGTATAATTGTAATATAAATATATATCCTTTAGGGGGAATTTGCTATATGAAGAAAAGAAACATTGCCGCTCGTCTTGTGGCGCTTTTGCTCGCTCTTACGCTCGGCATCTGCGCGTGTGCTATGACCGCATTTGCCGCAGGTGAGGCTACGGCATTCGTAAATGCGGTAAACGCTCTTGACGCGCTTGATATCGAAACCGAGCTTGAGGAAAAGCATACGGCGCTCCTTGCTGCTGATGAAAAGCTTGACGCGTATCTCGCAGTAGACGGAAACTCGGTAAACGACACCGCCGTAAAAAGCTCCTGCACCAAGCTTACTTCCATTAAGACGGATATGTTCGTAAAGTACGTTGAGCTTGCCTACGATTATAACGAGGATAACGATTATCCCAACACGAGAAAGTACCTCGACCGTGCAGACGCTCTTCTTCTTGAGATAGACCGCTCTGATAGAAATGCCAGCACGCAGATATCCACCTACAACAGCATCGTTGCTGAGCTTAAGGACCCTGAGGAAACCTGCGCTACCTTCATTCTTCGAGTCGAGGAAGCGCTTGCTGCAACAAGCTTTGCGGTTGTCAAGGAAAAGTACGAGGCTGCGCTTTATCTTGAGTCGAAAATCACTCTTGAGGGCTATGAGGGAATCGATGAGGCAAAGGGAAAGCTTGAGGAAATCGAGCTTTATATCGTTGAATCAATCATATCTGCCTCGGACTTCATAAATGCGGTTGATAATATATACAGCGAGAAGAACGTCATCATCGGTGTAAAGAAGGCAAAGGCGGCGTATAATGGGCTTGACGCTACCATTGACGGCGTTCCCGAGGCGAAGGAAAGGCTTGATTCGATAGTAAGAGCTCACGATAAGGCGGCTGATGCGGGTAACGAGCTTGCAACCGAAACCAGCACTCTCGTCTACGCGCTCGTTCTCGGTACGGGCTCGTCGAGCGGCAGCAGCGGAGAGTTCGATATTGCCGAGTGGTTCTCAGGTATTGTTGACAGCATCATGGGAATGTTCAGCTAATATTTTTGCAAAACGGGCGGCTGCCGTACGGAGTGCGGCAGCCGTTTAAGCTATTTCATAAAAATCTCAGAAGGAGCTTGTTAAATGGGCTTTCCTATAAAAAAATTCAGAAGAAAATTCTCGTGTAATCATAAAAGGACGATGCGCGTAAGGCTTGCCGAAATGACCTTTACCAGCGACTTCTACGACGGTGACAGGGGTGACCTTTATCCTGTGGTATACAAGCGCGGTGAGCATATAGAGAGCTGGAAAAACGGGCTTTACACCCATAACGGTGCCGAGCCTGACGATCTCGTCGGACGAGATGCTTATTCCAGAATTGAAGCCGTGTGGGAGTGTGATTCTACACAGCAGAATCAAGGCGCCACGGATATATTTTGCTCAGAGCTTGATTACAGCAGAGGCTTTCGTCCTGCCTATATAGAGCGCTTTTTTACACAGCTTTTCCCCTACGCGACCTACCGTATGACGGTAGCGGAGCTTGGCGATTATGCGGAGTGCGGCTTCACCTTCTTTTTTGACGATGATGACGGGAGCGTGCGCTACGAGGTGCTTCTCGTGCGCGGTGAGCATTCGCTTTATCTTGCCTTCGTATCACCTGAGGGTACGGTGAGCTTAAGTCAGCAGATACATAAGCTATCCGCGCCGCGTGATTATACGGTGGACGAGCCTCTTTATCTTGAGGTATCGCTTCGCCCGGGTGCGTTTGACGTATTCGTCAGGGAACGGTATGGCGTAAGATATATTACCAGCTTTGAGTCCGAGAGCTTTAAATGCTCAAGAGAAGCAAGCGTGGCGGAAGCAATGGGCGTTTGCCTCCATGTCGGCGGCGGAGTGCGGGTGGCTGAAATTGATGCCTCGGTTGATTCGGGTCTTGGTCTTGCGGATATGAGAAGCGTAAGATACGAAAATTCCGAGGTTATCGTAGAGGGCGGCAAGGTCTACTTTACCGCCAGCATTCGCCGCGCCTGGGGTACTCATCAGGGTGTGTTCTCGTGGGTGCCCGGTACTGCCGAGATAGAAATGGTCGGCGCGCTGTTTTTTGATGCGGGAGACGGGAAAATCTGTGACGACGTCGCGACCTCGCTCATATTCAACAGGCAGACGGGCAAGTGGCATCTTCACGTGGCTTCCTTTAATCACGGACATATAGTAGGCAGCGCGGTGTTCGACAACGACGTGAGATTCGGAGTTAATACGGTCGATATCACACTTATGACACCTATGACTGATATGACGGGCTCCGAGGACGAGCTTTTTCTTGGCAAGGAGGGTGACGAGGACCCCGACCTCATCTATGATGAGAAGCGCGGAAAGTGGCTCTTTAGCGTATGCAGGCACGACGGCTCGACGAGAAGGTACAGATATTATTTCTTTGAATCGGATTATCCCGACCGTGACTTCGTATTTGTCGGCAAGAGTGCCGAGGGTGATGAAACGGGCGGCTCTATTATGAAAATAGACGGAGAAATTTACTTCATCTGCGGAAATTCAAGAAGGCTTCGCTCGGATTACCGAGTATATAAGTGGGGTGAGTTTGACAGATACGAGAATCTGTCGTTTGATTATCCCGACGGCGGCTTCCGCAGCTGGGGAACGATTTTACCAATAAAAATAGGTACGAGGGAGAGATATTTCCACCTTACCTTTGACAGAGTAAGGACGAGCGCGTATGAGTGGAGCTACGGAAACGTGTATCTCTTTGAGGCCGACAGTAAAAGGCTATGATGGAAAATGAATTTTTTGACGAAAATAACGCCGTGAAAAATTCGGACGCGATAGAGGAAGCTACGGAGGTAGCACCCGCGGTTGCTGAGCCTTCCGATACTTCTGAGGGGGAGTGCGCTGACTGTGCGGACGGCGTCGCGGAGTACGAACCCCAAAGCAAAACCGAGCGTGCTATGCTCGCGGTGTATAAAAACGAGCAGCTTTCATACTCACTGAGAATTGCCTCGTCGGCAATAGTGATTCTCACCGTATACGCGTTGCTTTACGACCTTGTTGCTTTACTGTCCGAGGGCGCGTATTACCGACTTCTTGCAGTTCTTGTAACGACGGGAGTTCCCTTCGTTATGGTGACGGTGATGCGTAAAATATTGAACGCGGAAAGACCGTATGAGGTGCTGCTCTTTTACAAGACGGCGCCAAGGTCAAAGCGAGGGCAGTCATTTCCCTCGCGGCACGTGTTTTCGGTTTTTGTAATCGGGAGCGTGCTTTGCTTTACAAATCTTACCGTCGGGATTCTTCTGCTTATCGCTGGGGTTGTGCTTTCGCTCGTGAGGGTGCTTCTCGGCTACCATTTCATAAGAGACGTGGTGGCGGGGGCTGTCATAGGCGCGGTATCGGGCGTCGGCGGCGCGTTGATTTTCGGCTTGCTTTGATAACACAAGAGAAAGAAGGATATTTATATGTTCGTAAGATGGCTGACTCAGGCAGGGCTGGTTTTTGATAACGGCAGAATTACCGTTATGGTAGACCCTTATCTTTCAAACTCGGTAGGCGAGCGTGACTCTCTGAAAAACAGGCGTATACCCGTCGACGAGTCTATGTTTGACATAAAACCCGACGTTATTATTATAACGCACGAGCATCTTGATCATCTTGATCCTGCCACGCTTCGGAGATTTCTCGCGGACGACAGGAAAATCACGGTGCTTGCACCCTACAACGCTTACCTTAAGCTTTGCGGGCTTGGCGGTGGACATAACTACGTTATGCTAAGACCCGGCTCGGTATGGTCGCAGGGTGGAATCGCCTTTTATGCCGTGAGGGCTGAGCATAGCGACCTTACTGCCGCTGGCTATATACTTGACGACGGTAAAAAGACCTACTACGTCAGCGGTGACACGCTTTATAACTACGACGTAATAGACGACGTTATTGATTTGTGCGAGGACGGAGTGGATTTTGCGTTTCTTCCCATAAACGGTGTCGGAAACAATATGAATGCAAGAGATGCCGCGGACTTCGCAGAGGAAATAGGCGCGAGATGCGCAATTCCTCTTCACTACGGGCTTTTTGATGATATCAATCCTGAGGAATTTGATTTTGAGGAAAAGCTTATACTAAAGCCCTATGAGAGAATAGAGCTGTAACGGACTCTGTAATTTGACAGAGAAATATAACAAAAGCATTTAATGCGTCCTTGAATCGGGGCGTTAGCCTAATCAAAGCGGGGAAAGCACGGTGAGAATCCGTCGCAACAGCCATTGCCGTATCAGAGTGCAGGACTCGGTTAAGAGAGGTCTTGTCCGCCACTCTCAAGTCGGAATGCCCGCCCGATTCTTTAATATAAAACATTCCTTGGGCATACGAGGGGATTTTTATGCGAGGCGAGGGCTTATTGCCCTGTGCCGTGTAAATGTCGACCGAGGGAGTGCCATGCGGCACTCCCGTTTGCTTTTTGAATGTAAAAAATTACAAACAAAAAGGAGGAGCTTTACATATTCTTGGACGGGATTATGAAAAGCACAGAGAAATGAAAACAAATATTGTCAAAATCCTGGCGTTTGCGTTTGCGATAGCGCTCGCGCTTTCGCTCGTCGGCTGCTTTGGCGGAGTTGACGGGGACGGAAAATGCACCGTAGTGCTTGCAGGTGACGAGGTCGCTGTATACGAGGTTGAGCTTGATAAGCTTGCAGGTGACGACGGTCTTATGGCGGTGCTTCGTTATCTTGACGAGAACGAGGGCGTCGAGCTTGATTACGTGGACAGCACCTACGGAGCTATGATAAACAGCGTGGGAAATCTCGTACCCGATGCCTCTGCATTCGAGTACGTAAAGATTTACACATCGTACGAGCTTGACTTTGATACGAGTCAGTATTTTGAGGAGCTTACCTACGAGGGAAGAAGGCTCGGCACGTCGGGGCTCGGTGCATCGTCGATGACGGTTAAGGGCGGCGAGATTTATTATCTCACGGTTGGAAGCTACTAATCTATGACGGGATTCAAAAGACCTGCGCTTGCGTGCGCTACCGTAGGTATTATGGCTGCGACGCTTGAATGTGTAAAGCTTGCACTTGCCGCGCTTCCAAACGTCGAGGCAGTAACGCTTTTCTCGGCAATCTTCGGATATTGCTTTGGTGTCCTCGGTGTTATAGCGTCGCTTGTGTTCGTAATGATTGAGCCTCTCATCTGGGGCTTCGGCAGTTGGTTTGTTACCTATTTAATATACTGGCCGACTCTCACCGCCGTTTTTGCTTTTCTTGGCAGACGCGCAAGACGTGGGATACGAGCGAGTGCGGCGGCACCCCTTTTTCATCAGGACGGCGGCGCGGGAGAAGCTTTTGCCGAAGCAGGCGAAGGCTCTGGCGACCCTGTGATGAAATCTGACTCTGGAAAAAAGAACGGTTACCCTACCTCTCTGGTAATTGCTTCGACCGCCATAGCTCTTGCTATGACCTTTCTTTTCGGCGTGCTGTCATCACTCATCGACGTCGGACTTTTCAGCGGCTCTTACGATAATTTTCTGTATCGCTTCGCCATATACTACGCTCGCGGCGTGTGGTTCTACGTGGCACAGTTTGTGACGAATCTTATCGTTTTTCCGCTTCTTTTCGCTCCGCTTACGCGCCTTGTGCTGAAAATTAAGCCGAGCGTGTAACGAAGAGCTTGTCTTTTGATATAGCGAGCAATAAAATTGAGGGGCTGTCTCAAATGCAAATTTAAGAGCGTTTGAGACAGCCCCTCTTCTTGGAGCAGTGAGTGATGATAAATCCGAACCAAATGCCTCTTCAATTTCGGCAAAGGTGATTGTTTTTGTGCCTTCCTTGTAGTTGAATGTAATGACCAAGTAATCGTCGAACAGATAGATCGCGTTTACAAAGCTATCGATCAGACGGCGGCGGTGGTCAAGCTGTTTCATATTGAGCTTTCGGTACTTGATGAGATATGCGAGTATATCGTCTTTTGTAACTGTGGGTTTAGCAATTTCTTCTTTGAGAATATGCACCGCGATCTCGCTCTTTTCGGCTTCAAGATGCTCAAGACGTTCCTTGGTAGACGCAGTAAGAATTCCCGCTTGAATGGCATTGACGAGATTATCGATGTCTTTTTCTATTTCGGCAAGCTGCTTGCGGAGAATCGGCAACGTGCTACTCTCAGCGTTGAGCTTTGCAATCAGCGTGTCGGCAAGTCTGTCAAGAAGCACGTCATCGAAAATGAATTTTTGAATGAGCAGGATAACGACTTCTTCGATCCATTTCTTCTTGATTGTTTTCTTCTTGCACGTTCCGCCATTACGTGTGCCTCGACACTTGTAATAGCGGTGGACTTCCATCGTATGGCTTGTTCCGCTCTCTCCCGTGATCAGACACTTACAATATCCGCAGAATAGTTTGGTGGTAAGCAGATATTCGTCCTCGGCTTTGTGTTTTGCGGGCGCTTTCTTGTTCGCGGCAGCTCGTTCTTGTACTTGCTCAAACAACTTGGCAGGAACGATGGCGGGTATTCCGTTTGGGACAACCACATCACGATATTGATACTCACCAATGTATCGGCGGTTGTGCAGCATTCGTGTCACGGTGTTGAGGCTGATCTTTGTTCCTCTGACGGTGCGGATACCTTTGATGTTAAGTTCGTCCGTGATCTCTTGCATCGTTGCGCCCTTTGCATATTTTTTGAACGCATCAATAACAGCGGGAGCGGTGACGGGATCAATTTGGAAGAATTGGTTTTCATCAATGGTGTATCCGATGGGAAGTGTACCACCGTTGTATTTGCATTTGAGCGCGTTTTCGGTCAGACCTCGTACCACTTTCTCAGAGAGCTCAGCAGAGTAGTATTCAGCCATACCTTCAAGCATTGACTCAAGAAGGATGCCTTCTGCGCCTTCGGAGATCGCTTCGGTTGCGGATACGACCTTCACGCCATTCTTGCGAAGAACACTTTTGTAGTGTGCCGAATCGAAACGATTGCGGGCAAATCTATCCAACTTCCACACTATAACAATGTCAAACTTTTTCGCCGCACTGTCTTTGATCGTCTTTTGGAAGTTAGGGCGGTTGTCTGTCTTTGCAGACAAGGCGCGGTCTATATAGGGCTCAAGCAGAGTGATGTCATTCTTCTTAGCGAATGCTTGACACTCTCGAAGCTGACCTTCAATCGATTCCTCTCGCTGATTGTCCGAGGAATAGCGAGCGTATATTACTCCTGTCATAATTCACCACCTTCTTTTTAACGACTTAATTTGTGTATTGCAGAAACAATCTTGTTTTTAATTTCATCAGTAATATATTTTTCCGGCGGAATGTGTATGAAAACTGCTCGTCCGCACATTCTTGTAAGCATTAAGTAATATGCGTAATTGCACAAATATTTTGTCGGACGTTTTGAAATATAATTTGGAACGCCACATATATCAAACATTTCAGACATTGCCGATACATCCCAAACGGTGTCCTTTGTTCCAAACTCGGTTTGAGCACGAACATCAATTCTAATTCTATCTTTCAGCTTAGTATCCAACCCAAACATTATAACGGCAGAATATTGTTCGCACTCGAATTCTTCGATATCTTCTTCCAATCCCTCAAAGGAATTCGTCAAAAACAATTTATCACACTCAACATCCTTTATAAGTTGATAGGAGGAATTGTGCTCGCCTTTGAATGCTGTTAGTAATATATCCACTATCTGCACCTCCGTTAATACTCATCTAAATCGTGTTCTCTTACAAATCTTTCAAACTGCCACTCGGGACCGTCAAAGAGCAATTCAAGCAAAGCTTGCTGAAGCTCGTTCTTTTTCATATGTCCAACGTATTCCTGCACTCTGTTATAGAGTTCTTCCTCGTATTGTTCGGCTTCCTCTTGCGCTTTCAAATACTCTCGGTAAAATCTAACTGCCTCGTCGGGATAAGCGGTAAAATAAGTTGCCACCATATGCTTGCAGACAATGCGCTTTCCATCGGCGTGCGGACAGTTGCAAGTTGATTTTCTCGGATGAGCAACGTCGATCTCAACAGCATAGGGCTCACTTGCCGTTCCGATGACATCAGCGGTAAACACACCCGCAGAGGTCTCCGTTAGATTCTTAACTTTTTCTCGTTGTAATAATCATAGCCGCGCCAAACAGATGCGCCACTTGCACATTCAAGCAACCCCATTTTGCTCCTCCTTCTTTTTCGCTAATAATTCTTGCTCCTTCTTCCACGCTTCGAGCTCGGTGCGCCATTCATCAGATGAGAAGAATTTTATAACACCGGGAAGGAGAACATCGGCAAGAGCTTCGATTTCATCGTCAGGAATATCCAATCCCATGTTCGCCCCACCGTGCTTGTCCTTTAGAATTGCAATAATTCTTTTGCGCAGCGCCTCCACGTTAATTTGAGGGAACTCTAAATAAACCCGCGTGGTGTGCTTATCCTTGAGAATGTCGATCATTCTATTTAACATTTCTTTGATATTCAAGATACATTTACCTCCTAAGGTTTTGTCTGTCATGACAAAAGCAGTGCTTGCTGCGACTGAAAGACGGATTTGGATGCCCAAATCCAGTGCTTGCTAAGACTGATAGACAAGCAAAGTATCGTCAAAGTTTCTTGATAACTTGTGTAGCAACTCCTTGAATCTGAACGTTACGCTCAATGCGATCATCATAATTGGGATTCTCTGCGTGAAGCAAATATGCTTTTTCGTTGGGAAGATAAGT
>CAZDON010000024.1:0-19270 GCA_964507065.1 uncultured Ruminococcus sp.
GAAACGGAATAGGTGGCTCGGAAAAGACAATTAAGGGCGAATTTTATCAAAACGGTGTAAAAAACGACCTTAAGCACAAGAGAGGCGTCATTTCTATGGCACGCGCTATGAACCCCGACTCTGCATCAAGCCAGTTCTTCATTATGCACGCTGACGCATCCTATCTTGACGGTCAGTACGCGGCATTCGGCAGGGTTGTCGAGGGTATGGACGCGGTTGACGAAATCGCAATGATTCCTACGGGCTTTGGCGACAAGCCGAAAATCAGAGTTGCTATGAAGCGCGTATATATTGAGGACTAAGCTATGATAGAGAAAAATGCTCTTGCATACGTAAACGCGTTTGCCCTGCTCGGCACTATCCCCGCGCTCTGCCGCGAGGTTGACGAGGCACGCGAGCTTATAAGAAACGAAAAAATCTCACTCGGCTTCAAGGTTAAGGGCGGTCCTGCCATGACGCTCGTATTTTCAGACGGTGAGTGCCGTGTGCAAAAGGGCACTGACGGCTGCGATATCCTTTTAGCCTTTGGCAGTGCCGAGAAATTCAACGGAATGATAGACGGCACGGTTACTCCTATTCCAAGGCGCGGACTTCTCAAGGTGGGCTTTCTTCTTAAGAAATTTATGCCTCTTACCGACATACTTACCCGTTATCTTCGCGCAAGCGAGGACGACCTTTCCGACAGGAGCTTTTTTGAAAAAAGCACCCGTCTTACGTTCTCGGTAATAGCAAACGCGCTCGTACAGCTTGCAAACAACGACTCGGTCAGCCGCTTCAGCGCATCAAATATGGTTGACGGTGTAGCAAGACTCTCAATTGAGGGTGAGTGCGAGGCAAGAATCGGGATTAAGAATCACACCCTTGAGCTTATCGATGAGAACAGCGAATATTCGGCGTATATGGTATTCCCCAGCATCGACGTGGCAAGGGCACTGTTTGACGGTAAAATCAACGCTGTCGCCGCAGTAGGTCTTGGCGACGTCCGCATCGGCGGTATGATATGCAATATAGATAATCTCAACAGGGTGCTTGACAGAGTATCCGTATATCTTCAGTAAGGGGGTACAGATATGTTCAAAACCTACGATTATTCAAAGAGCCGCGAGCTCTTTTCACGCGCGGTAAAGGTAATTCCGTCGGGAATTTACGGACATCAGGGCCCCGCGGAGGGCTGTTACGTGCCGCCTGAGGCATACCCTCTCTTTTCTGAGCGTGCCGAGGGTACGTATCTTTTTGACGCTGACGGAAACAAATACATTGACTATATGTGCGCATACGGACCTAACGTGCTCGGCTACAACGACCCCGAAATAGACGAGGCGGCCAGACGCCAGCGCGCGCTGGGTGACTGCACCACTCTTCCCTCCGCCAGAATGATTGAGTTTGCCGAGCTTCTTTGCGATACGGTCAATATTGCGGACTGGGCGTTCTTTGCGAAAAACGGAAACGACGTTACGACCCTTGCCGTTATGACCGCCCGTGCTCACACTAGAAGAAAAAAGATAGTATTCTTCCGCGGCTATTATCACGGAGTGTCCCCCTGGACGCAGAAGATAGACTACTCAGGCATAATCGAAGAGGACGTAATGAACAACCTCTACGTCGACTGGAACGATTTTGACGCGCTTGAGGAGCTTTTCTTAAAGCACAAGGGCGAGATTGCCGCTGTAATCGGTCAGCCCTATATGCACGGAAACTTTGCTGACAACTCGCTTCCCGAGGCAGGCTTCTGGCAGAAGGTGCGCAGGCTTTGCGACGAGTGGGGCACGGTGCTTATTATTGACGACGTACGCGCAGGCTTCAGACTCGACCTTGCGGGAAGTGACCATTACTTCGGCTTTGAGGCAGACCTTATCTGCTTCTGCAAGGCGCTGGCAAACGGATATAACGTATCCGCCCTTTGCGGCAAGGAGTTCTTAAAGAACACGGTATCGGGCATATCCTTTACGGGAAGCTACTGGCTCTCAGCGGTTCCCTTTGCGGCAGGTATTGCCTGCATTGAAAAGATGAAGCGTCTTAATCTTCCCTCGCTTCTTATCGAAAAGGGCACTAAGCTCAAAACGGGTCTTATTGACACGGCAAAAAAATACGGCTACGACCTTCACGTAAGCGGCGTGCCGTCACTGTTCTATCTGCGAATAGCCGACGATCCCTCGCTTATGCTTCATCAGGAGTGGATTGCAGAGTGCGTAAAGCGCGGAGTTTTCTTCACCAGCCATCACAACCACTTTATAAACGCGGCTCTCAGTGACGAGGACATCAAGCTTACTATTGATATTGCCGACGAGGCGTTCTCGGTAATCAAGAACCGTCATTCATAAGAGAGGCATCATATGCTTAAAAAACTCGATTCAATATACAGAGGCGCGGTTGACTCCAGAAAGGACTCACAGGGTGACGTGTTTTACTACTCGCACCGTGACTTCGAGGGACTTAATTTCGAGCCTTATGAATTTCTGTCGGGTGACGGCGCGATACTGAGAGGCGGCTTCTATTTTTACGAGGGAGCGAATGAGAATGAGCTCGTCGTCTTTGACCACGGGCTCGGCGCAGGTCATACCGCGTATATGAAGGAAATCGAGCTTATCGCAAGAGCTGGCTTCCGCGTATTTTCATACGACCATACGGGCTGTATGGCATCGGGCGGTGAGGGCACTATGGGCTTTGCCCACTCGCTTTCGGACCTTGACGCGTGCATTAGGGCGCTTAAGAGCGACGACGCTATTTCCTTTACCGATATATCGGTCGTAGGACACAGCTGGGGCGGATTTGCTACTATGAATATTCTTAAATATCACCCCGATATAAAGAGTATCGTAGCAATCTCAGGCTTCATCTCGGTCGATGCAATTCTCAAGGACAGCATCAAGGGGCTGCTCGCACCGTTTCGCAGAAGATTTATGAAATTCGAGCGCAGAACCTCTGGCAAGTACGCCGATGCCGACGCAAAAGATACGCTTATCGGAACACAGGCAAACGTTCTTATCATTCATTCAAAGGACGACCCTATCGTATCCGCGAGGAATAATATAGAGAGGCTTATGGCAGTCCTCGGCGGCAGACCTAATATCCGCTTTATTCTTACCGACGGAAAGCAGCACAATCCTAACTACACGAAATCGGCACTTCTTCTTAAGTACGAATTCGACGCCGAGCTTAAAAATTACAGGCGCGCGAGCCATACGGACGATGAGAATGCGGCGTTCATCAAAAAATTCAACTGGGATAAAATCACTGAGCAGGATACGTCCATTACCGATGAGATTATCAAAACCTTGAAAATGCCCAGGAATGTAAACAATTAGTTTCAAACAAGACTTTTTTAACGATAAAAGCACCCCGCTGACCAAAATGGCAGCAGGGTGCTTTCGTTTTGTTCTTACTAAATGTTTTCCTTAATCAAGGCGTTTACACGCTCTCTTACCCTATGTATTTCGTCAGGTGAGGTCGCGCATTCGGAGAATCTGACGGTGCCACCGAGGGCAGCCTCAATTTCCGCGACTACCCTATCCTTACCGATGAGAGTTTCGCAGAGCTTCATTGCGCGCATATCGGTAATTGCCTCGTAGAACACGAGAAGTCTTACTGATTCAAGGCAGCCGTCGGGTGCAGGATATACCGAATGGGTATCGCCCGCAGGCACCCATTTTTCACCGCTTAAATCAAGATAGGGGTTTATCGTATTGAGTGAGTAGCGGTTGTAGTAGAAATTGTAGACCCAGTGCAGAAAGCCGCATATGCCGTATTTATACATCTGCATACCTATCGAGCGATTACGGCAGGACGGCATAGCGACGAAGCGATTGGACACTCTATGACTCTGTGTACAGCAATAATAGGTCCAGAGGTCAGGTACACCCGCCTCAATAAAAGGCTCTATATGGTCATTTGAGGGGATGGGTCTTTTTGCAACTCCCGCCTTGTAATAATCGATGCTTGAGAGCGCATCAATTATAGGATAGTCCTTTAAAATTCCCGACACGATTTTCTTTGATTTTTTGTAGTCGGCAAGCTGGTCCTGATGCGGCTCGTCAGATATATGGAAATACATTCTGCCGTCGTCGCCGCGCTTTTTCATATGCTTGACAAACGAGCGAAGGAAGCTCTTTAAGAAGGTCGAGTATTCCTTGCCGTGCGCATCGGTTTCCCAACCGAAAATTTTCTTGTACTCCCCACCCTCTATCGCCATAATCTTCGGCGCGTGAGTAGCTCCCCACTGTGTGAAGAGGTGGGATATCTCAAAATACTTAACTCCAAGGGAGTCACACATATCAAGCCATCTGTCAAGAAGCTTGTAGCCGAAGCGGTAGCCGTTTTTCCCCTTATAAACCGTGACGAGCTGACAGGTAGGTCTTTCCCCGCCTACCTCCGTATCAAGAGGGGGCGTGAATACGGGAGTAAGAATCATATTTATACCGTTTCTTACAGCAACCTCAATATAGCGCGAGATAAGCTCAAAATGTCTGTCAGAGAAAATATCGACACCGTGGACGTCGGCAATACAGTCGGCGTAGAGCCACTGTGTGAAAATCAGCTCCTGCGGAGGGAGTTCAGCAGCTATTACGTCAACCGTGACCGATGCCTCGGAAACGGTAGCACCGTCACTGACTCTGACTAAGGATACGGTAAGAGTATCCTCGCCGACGCACTCCTTTGCCTCCTTTGGAATATTTATCTCTATCCAAAGAGAGTCAAGCGAGCCTCTATGTATAAAAATGCTTGAATGTGAGCTAAGAGGTGTCAGGACGTCGGGATAAAGTCCTGCTCCTCTTTTAATATAATTGGAATCCGTTGAATCATACGGTCCGGGATTTATAACGGGAATATACGCAACGTTATGAAGTCGCGCGTATTTTGCGAGCTTGCCCGAAAGCTCAGGCCTTACCTCAAGACGCGAAAAGCGCCCCTCGTCCTCCTCGTAGGTATAAAGAAGCTGAATCGAGAGTCGCTCGCCAAGAAGCGCCGATATCCAGCCAAGCGTCTTGTAAGAATCAATTTTCGCGTCAATAAAGCTCTTTTCGAGCGAGGATACAATTTTCGTCTTTATCATAATGACTCCTTGAAAATCAGGGGCTGTCTTAAAGAAATTAAGACAGCCCCAAAGGCTTTACTTGATTACTGCACCGGGGTGCTTTTCCATAATAACCGAAAGCGCGTCCTTGTCTGCAAACACGACAACGTCGTCAGCAAAGCGAAGGATAGACGCAGGAACTCGGGGAGTAACCTCACCGAAGAGCGAGCGCTCAAGGATTTCTGCCTTGCCCTTGCCCATAGCGAGAAGAAGAACCTTCTTTGCACCCATAATCTGTCCTATGCCCATAGAAAGCGCCTTAGTGGGAACCTCGTCGCGTGAGGCAAAGAAGCGCGCGTTTGCGTCGATGGTCGAGTCGGTAAGCTCAACGAGTCCCGTTCCGTAGGGGAAGTGATCGTCAGGCTCGTTAAAGCCGATATGACCGTTGTTTCCGATTCCGAGAACCTGAAGGTCAATTCCGCCGAGCGATTCAATAACCTTGTCGTATCTCTCGCACTCTGCCTTGGGGTCCTTTGCCATACCGTCAGGAATATTCGTATTAGCAAGGTCAATATCAATCTTATCGAAAAGATTAGTTCTCATGAAGTACGCATAGCTCTGGTCGTGAGTCTTGGGAAGTCCCACGTACTCGTCGAGGTTAGCGCTCTTTACCGATTTAAAGGAAATATCCCCTCTGTCGCACTTTTCCGCAAGCGCGGTATACATACCGATAGGCGACGAGCCCGTCGCAAGTCCGAGAACGCAATCAGGCTTTTCCTTTACGAGTGAGGCAATAACCTCTGCCGCTGCGCGTCCAGCAGCCTCTGCAGTTTCAGAATAATAAATCTTAATCATTACTTTGCACCTCTTTTATTAGATTTGAGCATATTTATTTACAATTTCGTGCATCTTAGGAAGAACCTTCTCCATATCCGATACGAGCTTAAACTGGTTTCTCGCACGGTCAAGGTTGTGTCCTTCTCTCGACGTCTTGAAATATGTATCACCAGAAAGATAGTCGGTTAAGAATCTCATTCCGCATTCAAGAGTCATCATAATCGCACTCTCGGGAAGGAGTGAAATCTCTGCCTCGGAAAGTCCGCCGTCGGCTCCCTCGAGGAAGCCCTTGACGTAAAGCTCAAAGAGCTCAATATCGAAGTTGACGAGAGATAGGTCACGCTCATCCTCAAGCGCAGTCGTCGCACCGAAGCGTATTGAATCTCCAAAATCGTTTATAGCATAGCCAGGCATTATCGTATCGAGGTCGATAACGCAAACGGGCTTTTTCGTGTTCTTATCATAAAGAATATTATTGAGCTTAGTGTCGTTGTGCGTAACCTTAAGAGGAAGTCTGCCGGCGGCGTGCTCACGCTCGAAAAGACCTATGAACTCCTCCCTAGCCCTTGCAAACTCAACCTCAGGCATAACCTGTGCAAGCCTTTCAAACTTATCAAGACGGACAGCCTCGTTAAGCTGGCGGAGTCTGTCGGGGGTATTGTGGAAGTTGGGTATGGTTTCTACAAGCTGCTCTGCAGGGAAGTCGCGAAGCTTCGACTGGAAATCGCCAAAGGCAAGCGCACACTCGTAAAACTGCTCAGGGCTTTCAACCTTATCGTAACTCAAGCTATCCTCGATAAAGATGAGCATTCTCCAATAGTCCCCCTCTTCAGAGAGGTAGTAGCTCTTCTCATCAAGGCTCTCGATTACGTTAAGAGTTCCTCGCATAGGGTCGCCGCCCTCTTTTCTGATTATGTCAGCAAGATATGCGGTTACAGCCGCGAAATTATTCATAAGAAGGTCAGGACGCTTGAATACGTTTTTGTTGATTCTCTGAAGAATGTACTTCTTCTCGCCGCCGTTTACCCTGGTAACTATTTTATAGGTGTCGTTTATGTGGCCGTTTCCGTAAGGCTCGCAGGAGCTTACCTCACCCTCGATCCTGAACTTGTGGCAAATTCTCTCGCCAATACTCATATTTTCATTCTCCTTTTCCTGAAGTCCTAAAAGTGATGCTCCGATTATACCCGCGTCGTTTTTAAACTTAGCAACCTCAACGCGCGTGCGTCCCTGACGAAGTCCGAAGGAAAGGCGCATTACCCTGTCACGAAGCGGAAGCATAAGTGCATCCCCCTCGTTTGAGATTCCGCCACCGATGCAAACTACCGAGGGCTGAAATACGTTAATAACGTTTGATATACCGTACGCAAGGTTGTCAATAAAGTCTGCCGTGAGCATACCCGCGGCAAAATCCCCCTGTGCCCTTGCGGTAAATGCAGTCCTTCCGTCAACGGCAGCTATATCACCGTCACAGATTTCCCACATCTTACTGTCAGGATAAAGCGACATCATTCTGCGAGTTTCCTTGATAAGTCCCGTTGCTGAGCAGTATGCCTCAAGACAGCCGCGCTTTCCGCAAGGACATTCTCTGCCCTCAGCGCGGATTACCATATGACCGATTTCCGCGGCGAAGCCGTTAAAGCCATCCCAGATATTGCCGTTTATGACTATACCGCCGCCAACACCCGTGCCAAGCGTAATCGCAATGAGTGAGGGACTTCCCTGACCTACGCCCCACAGCGCCTCTGCGTATGCGGCAGCGTTAGCATCGTTTGCAAGAAAGACGGGCTTTGAGGTAATTCTGCGAAGAATCTCCGCAAAGGGCGTATTGCTCCAGCCGAGATTTACAGCAGAAATAACCGTATCGTTTTTAACGATACCGGGGGTTGCAACACCTATCCAGAGGATATCGTCACGGCTTATTCCGCATTTCTTCGTAAGCGACCTTATCAGCGCGGCAATATCCGCGGAAACGTCCTCACAGCTCCTTGGCGCGTTAGTCTTTACGCTATCCGACGCGACAATCGTACGACCGTCAAGCTCTACTATTCCGACCTTGATGTTAGTGCCACCGAGGTCGACTCCGACAGTATATCTCATATTTGCTCCTGTTTTCTATTTTATTTTAAATCTATTTATATTATACTGTATCCTATTGACTTTTACAAGGTAAAATAGTATAATATTTTGTAGAATAGTTCGTTTTTATTCGATTATTTTACAAAAGAGGACTCTTATGAATCATAACGAAATTACATCCGTGTTATCCGAGCTTCATAAAATCTCAGGCTTTCGCATTTCTCTTCACGGCGTAAATTTTGAGGAAATTGCAGCCTATCCCGAAACGAAGCGCCGTTTTTGCGCGTATATTCAGAACGCCAGCGACAACGAGCGGGATAAGTGTATAGAGTGCGACAAGAGGTCCTGCCGCCGTGCGCTTGATACCGGCGAAACCATTATATACAAATGCCCCCAGGGGCTTGTTGAGGCAATCAGTCCGCTTTATAACTTCGGCGCCCTGACGGGATTTCTTATGATGGGACAGGTCAGGCTCAATACTGACAACCCCGACACACAGCTTCTTACTCTGATAAAGCTAGGTAAGCAGGACTTTGACGCACGCGCGATATGCGCCGAGATACCCACCGTAAGAGAGGATATGCTCAATTCCTACGTACATATAATGACCATTTGCGCCCAGTATCTGACGCTTTCAAACGCGGTAAGCGCGACCAAGCCAACCGTCGCGCAGCTTGCGCTTCGCTTTGTATCGGAGAATTATACCGAAAGAATAGGCATAAAGGATATATGCAAGAGCATCGGCTACTCAAAGTCAACGGTGCTTACGTCCTTTAAGCGCGAGTTCGGCACCACAGTCAATACCTATCTTAACAATATGAGGCTGAACCACGCCAAAAAAATGCTCGAGGACACGACTAGGACTATAAACGACGTTGCGCTGGCATCGGGATTTTCTGACCAGAGCTATTTTTCAAAGATGTTTTCAGCAAGGTACGGTGTGACTCCGAGTGATTATCGCAAGCGGGAGGATATATGAGATTAATTCACACGTCTGACCTTCATATCGGCTCACCGCTCACCACAGTGCTGGACGAAAGGGGCGCGAGGACAAGGCGAAGCGAGCTCAGGCAAACGCTTTCCCGTCTTAGCGAGGAAGCGGTAAGGCTTGGCTGCGAGGGCATTATTATAGCGGGCGACCTGTTTGACAGCAACACCCCCTCGGTGCTTGATACGGAGCTGTTTTTATCGACGGTAAGAGCATATCCCGGGATTGCATATTTTTATCTCTCAGGCAATCACGACGGAGAATGCAGGCTGCTCTCTCAGTCAGCACCCGATAACATTTATATTTTCAAGGACGAATTTACCGAATTCAGAATAGGCGAGGTATCAATAGTCGGCAAGGCAAGGCTCGGCAGAGCACCGTTTGCGGGGCTTAAGCTTGACACGAAAAGAGTAAATATAGTCGTTATGCACGGCGCTGAGGACTCCTCGGGCGAGGACTCCTTTTCACTGAAGGACGCGGCGCATCTCGGTATAGATTATCTCGCGCTCGGTCACTATCACAGCTATTCAGAAAAGAAAATTGACGGGCGCGGCGTGCGCGTATATTGCGGTACACCTGAGGGGCGCGGCTTTGATGAGGCACACCCCTGTGGATACGTGCTTATTGACACTGCGCGCGGTGTAAGGCATAACTTCGTTCCCTTTGCAAAAAGGCAGATTATGTCAATTGTTGTTGACATATCAGATGCAAACAGCTCCTATGACGTTGAGAAGCTTATAAGTAACAGCATAAGCAATATTGATGAAGAATCACTCGTAAGAGTGACCCTGACAGGCAAGGCAAGGCCCGAACTTATCTACGATACCGCTTACCTTACCGAGGTGTTTGCTCCGCGCTTTTTCCACCTTGAAATCAAGGACAGTGCGCTCCCTTCTCACGAGCCTGACGCGTCACTTGACGATAGGTCGCTTCGCGGTGAATTTCTCCGAATACTAAAGGACTCGGAGCTTGACGCGACGGTAGGTGCGCGAGTAAGGGAGCTTGGTCTTAGGGCGCTTCGCGGCGAGAAGCTAAGGTAGGTGTCAGTAATGAAAATCAAGGAAATTTACATCGACGCCTTTGGCATACTCAAATCTCAGCTTTTGCGTCCTGACTCAGGATTAAGCTGCTACGTCCTCGGAAACGGGCGCGGCAAAACCACTCTTACCTACTTTATAAAGGCGATGCTTTACGGCCTTGACGACTCAAGACGCTCTCTTCCCGACAACGAGAGATTACGCTTTATCCCGTGGGACAGAGACCGTGCGTGCGGCCATATGACGATTGAATACCGTGGGACTGTGCTTCGTATAGAGAGAAGCTTTGGCAAGCGCGCGGCAGACGATACGCTTGAGGTCTACGACGAGACTACGGGGCGCAAAACCGACGAGCTTGGCGAAATACCCGGTATTACCGTGCTCGGAATCGATAAGGACGGATATGAAAAGACCCTTTTTATATCCGAAAGACTACTGCGACAGGACAGCTCTAACGATTCGCTCACGAGCAAACTGTCAAACGAGTACGGCACTGTCTACGCTATTGACGAATATAAACGCGCGCACAGCATCCTTGAGAGTGCCAAAAAATCAATTCAACGCCGTGGGGGCGGAGAGCTTACCGAGTGCAAGGAGGCGCTCTCACGGCTGCAAGCAAAAGAGGCAGAACTCCGCCCGTGTGAGGATGAATACCTTTCGCTCCGAGGCGAGCTTGCCCGTACAGAAGAAAAAATCAAGCACGCTCCGGGCGGTGACGCTTACGAAAAGGGAAAGCGCAATTCCAGTGTCAAGTCAAGGGGCAAGGGCGACATATTATGCACCGCACTCCTTGTGTCAATTTTGCTTTCAGCAGTGGCGGCTGCCACGACCTACGGCACCTCCCTCTCGTACGTCACGCCCATTGCGGCGGCGCTCGCGCTGGTGCTGGCATTCACTCTCGCGCTCGTTTCTTCGCGTCACCGAACAAGACGCGAAAATACGGACGAGGTAGGAATTGATGACAGCGAAGCACAAAAAGTGATATTACTGGAAAGAGAACGCTCCTCGCTAGTTTTCAGGCGCGAAGCGCTTCACTCCTCTTTGACCGAGCTTAGAGCCCTCACCGAGGAAATTGATGCGAAGAGAGCCAAAATTTCAGCGCTGGAAGAGGAGCTTTTTGCAATCGAAGCTACTGAAGCACTCCTTTCGCAAGCAAAGGATTCTATCGTCGGGAAATATCTCGACGGCACGAGAGCCGCATTTTCAAATTATTTAAAGGAGCTTGGCGAGTCGCACGAGCTCACACTTGACAATGACTTTTGCATCAGGCGAAGGGATACGGGCGGCACAAGAGAGCTTAACGCGTACAGCCGCGGTCGCCGTGAGCTATACTCATTTGCACTGAGGCTCGCGATAATAGATTCTCTTTGGAGTGATATCAAGCCCACCGTCATTATAGACGACGCGTTTTCCTCATACGACGATGAGAGCCTGACCCTTGCCACACGACTTATGCTAAGGCTTTCTAGGGAGCGTCAGATAATATATCTTACTCCCTCTCACTCACGGGCACACGGTCTTTCGGGAAGAGGTTAAGATTTATTAAAAAATATAAAATATCGTAGGTATTTACTTGACAGTATTTTTTTAATGTACTATAATTTATTGTACATTAGTCAATTATTTCAGTATGAGGTTAGCATTTAAATGGAAAAGAAGCTCGATTTACGCATTGTCAAGACCTACTCAAAGCTACGAGAGGCGCTCTCCGAAATGATGTGCGAGATGACCTTTGACGAAATTACCGTATACGATTTATGCCTACGCGCAAAGATACGACGCGCGACCTTTTATAAGCATTTTTCGGATAAATACGATTTTCTCTCCAGCGTTATATCGTCAATGCAGGACGAGATAAGCCAAAAGCTCAGCAGCATTGAGGCGTGCGATAATCCCGTAGATTACTATACGCTTTACGTAAAAGAGATTCTTGATTATCTTAGGGATAATCCCAGGCTCTCGGAGCTTATTATGATAAGCGACGAATTTCCCTCTATTCTCAGCGTTATTATGCACGGCACGAGGTCATCGTTTATACACGACCTGAAGCGCGACGCAAAAAACGGCCTTAAGCTCCCCACCAACCTTGAGGCGGTTGCAATGTTCTTAAACGGAGGTCTTGCCGCGCTCATCGTTGAGTGGCTCCAAAACGGTGCTGTCGACGAGGACGGGTTCCTTCTTAAGGTAAGGCGTCTTATTGAAAGAATGCTTGGATTTTAGGATTAATAATAGATAAAGGGCTGAGTCATTAAGAATTCAGAAAAACAAGACTTCAAGAGGCTTGTTTGCTGAATTTTTAATGCAAAGCTCTGTAGAGAGGCTAGCTTGATTTAGAGTAGAAATCGTTGATTCTAGGGGCGTGAGGCGTACGAGTGTACGACGAGCCCCTAGAGCGACGATAGAAAAAGAGCACAAAAGAGGCAGAATTATCAAAATTCTGCCCCTTTTTATAGATCTGCAACATTGGTGAGCGAAGTTTCCGTATTTTAGGAAAACTCCGCTCTTTTTCGGTTATGCCTAAATGAAGCAGCCTTATGTTATTTTTGTCTGTCCGAATCAAAAGCAAACCGCTTTACCTTTTTGATAAGCGTCGTTCTGTTGTAATCCTCGCTCATTATCCAGCTCCAATTTGAGCCTGTGGTCGAGGGAGCGTTTATACGCGCCTCGTTTCCAAGACCGAGATAGTCCTGCATTGGAATAATTACGGTATCGGCAACGCTCGACATTGCGTAGGCAATCATTCTGTCGACACTGTTCTTATAGCCGACGGGCATACGCCTTGCGTAACGAAGCTTCTGACTGCGGGAAAGAGAATCCCAGAAGCCACGCGAGGTGGGATTGTCGTGCGTTCCCGTATAAACCACCGACTGAGCGGTATGATTCGACAGCGTGTGAGGATTAGACTCACCGCCCTCAAAGGAAAACTGTATAACCTTCATTCCGGGGAAACCTGTTCCGGCAAGAAGCTCGGCAACACCGTTCTGAAGCATACCAAGGTCCTCGGCGATGATATCCGCCTCCGGCACCTGCGCCTTTATCCTCTCGAAAAGTCCCAAGCCAGGCCCCATAAGAACCACTCCCTCAGCAGGAGTCTTAGCATCCTTTGGAATGGAAAAATAGTTAGAAAATCCAACGAAGTGGTCAATTCTGATTTTATCGTAGAGTCTTGCAGCGTGTCTTATTCTCTCGACCCACCAGCTATATCCGTCCTCACGCATTCCGTCCCAGTTATAAAGCGGGTTGCCCCAAAGCTGACCCGTCGCGCTGAAAGCATCCGGAGGAACACCTGCGACTCTCGTAGGAACGAGTCTTTCATCAAGAAGGAACTGTTCAGGCTCGCTCCACAAATCCGCGCTATCGCAAGAAACGTAGATAGGAAGGTCACCGATTATCTGTATATCCTTCGAGGTAGCATAGCTCCTGAGCGCCTTCCACTGTGAGAAGAACTCGTACTGAATAAAGCGGTAGTAGTCCATCGACTCCGCGTATTTTTCAAGAAGCGTCGGCATATCGCGACGCCCCAGCAAATCCTCAGGCCAGAAATGAAAATCACCGCCGCCCATATCGTCCTTAATAGACATAAAGAGTGCATAGCTATCAAGCCAGAACTCGTTTTCCTTAAGAAACGCCTCGTAGTCATCGGGGCGTGCCTTTGAAAAGCCCTCGTACGCCCGACGCAAAAGCGGATATCTCTCAGCATAAAGCCTTCCGTAGTCTATATAATCACCCGTAGGTGTAAGAGCATCAAGGTCGCTTTTTTCTATGTATCCTCGCTCGTAAAGAACGTCGGGGTCAATAAAATACGGATTTCCCGCGAATGCGGAGGGTGACTGATAGGGGGAGTCACCGAAGGATGTCTGAGTCAGGGGAAGAATCTGCCAAAGGGACTGCCCCGTTCTGTCAAGAAAGTCAATGAATTTATATGCACTTTTTCCAAAGGTTCCGATTCCGTAGCGTGACGGAAGCGAAAACACAGGAAGAAGAATTCCGCATTTTTTCATAAGAGTCTCCAATCTGCCGCACCTGCGGCTGTGTCACAATTGCTTTTGCGAACCGTAGGATACGAACGTATAGGCCTGCGGTTATCCTCAAAAAAGATAAATCTATTGTACTACAATAAAGAAAAAAATGCAAGAGTAAATCCTAAATATTTAATATATTTTAGGCGCGTGCGCGAGATATAAAAGATAACGGCACATACCCGACGGGTATGTGCCGTTATCTTCAGGCTATAGGATTAGTCAGCCTTGGTGTACTTAATGCCACCGATCTTGATGTACTTAACGCCATCATCCTCACCCTCGGAGAAGGAAAACTCGCCTGCAAAATCGTCAGAATCCTCTTCCTCAGCATCGAAAGTAAAGGTTATAACAGTCTCGCCTTCATCATTCTCGGAAATCTTGTAGCTACCCTCGACACTCTTCTCAAAGCCTACAACCTCATAGGTGATGGTGACTTTGCTGCCAGAGAATTCGTAGGTCTTTCCACCAACGATAGCATCAAGCTCATACTTACCCGAAAGCATCTTTCCGCAAGAAGCCATAGCGAATACGGAAGCTACGAGAAGCACGCAAACAAGAACTGCAGATATTACTCTTTTCATCAGATTATCCTCCTTTATTATTTTTCTATATTATATCAAACAAACGTAAAAAATTCAAGCGAATTTAATATTATTTCAGACTAAAAATTTTTAACGAAACAAATTCGATAGCACTGTTTCGCTTATACCTCAAGGCGCATTATATCCTCAGGTGTTTCGCGTCTTATGACAAGATAATCCTTGCCCCCACTGAGCATTACGACAGGCGGACGTGGTATTCTGTTATAGTTCGAGGACATCGAATAATGATACGCCCCCGTGGTAAAGCAGGCTAAAAGATCCCCACGTGAAATACTGTCGGGAAGTGTTACGTTCTCGCTGAGAATATCGCCGCTTTCACAGCATCTTCCGACCACCGAGCACTCCACCGTGTCAGAGCTTTCGGGTGCTCTTACAGTTTCAAAGGTATACGGCGAGCCGTAAAGAGCGAATCTTGGGTTATCGGTCATACCGCCGTCTACCGACACATAGGTTTTGTAGCCCTTAATTCTCTTTACGGTACCAACGGTATAAACGGTAAGGCCTGCATCGGCAACGATGCTGCGTCCAGGCTCAAAGCATACTATGGGAAGCTCGATTCCAAGCTCGTCTGCAAGCTCCTTCATATATGCGCCAACCTCACCGATAATTTTCTCTATATCCGGTGCGGGCTGGGACTCTATGTATCTTACTCCGATGCCGCCACCAAGGTCAAGCTCCTCTGCAAGGTAACCGTACTTTTCGTAAATATGTGCCACAAACGTAAGCATAACCTTACAAGTACGCATATAAACGTCGCTATCAAACACCTGGGAGCCGACGTGACAATGGAAGCCGCGAAGCGAAAGAGCCTGAAGCGAAAGCGCGCGCTCTACCATCTCGTCAGCCTGACCCGTTTCAATTGCGGAGCCGAATTTCGAATCCACCTTACCAGTAGCAATTGCAGCGTAGGTGTGCGGGTCAATTCCGGGAGTTATGCGAAGCAGAACCTTTTGCTTCACTCCCCGAGACCTGGCTATTTTGTCAATCGCATAAAGCTCCTCGGCATTATCTACAACGAAGTACCCGACGCCCTTATCTATGGCATACTCGATGTCGTAATCAGTCTTGTTGTTTGAATGAAAATACGCCTTTGAAAGAGGAAGTCCTGCCGCCTCAGCAGTATAGATTTCACCGACGGACACAACGTCCGTGCCTATTCCCTCTTCGTTTACTATCTGGTAAATTCGCTTGAAGGATGCCGCCTTGGATGCGTAGAGTATCCTTGAACGAGCGCCAAATGCAGACTCTGCAGCCCTCTTGTAGGTTCTTATTTTGTCTCTTATTCTATCCTCGTCGTAAAGATACAGCGGAGTGCCGTACTTTTTTGCAAGGTCTGTGAGAGATACGCCCGCAAAGCAAAGCTCACCATGCTCGGTGCGCGATATATTTTCGCAGATATTACTGCCGGTTTTCGTTAAAATCAAGATATTTCTCCCAAAAATAAATTTAAAGAAGCGTGCGTCTTAGCTCCTCGGGTGATTTTGGTGAAAGGTCACGGGGAGCTATGTCAAATACGGTTTTGCATCCGTATTCTCTTCTTTCGTAGAGCCTCGAAACCGCTCTTGCATATGCGACGAGAACACTACCCGTAAATTCGGGGTTGGACGCAAGAGACAGTGAAAACTCGGCGGTATGAGAGGATTCCTCGCCAAGCCCCGTCACACCGTTTCTTATTACTGAGCCGCCGTGAGGCATACCGCCGTGCTTTGAGATAAGCTCTTCCTCGCTGATAAAGGTAACGGTCGTATCGTAATCCGCAAAGTAGTTAGGCATCGTTACGATTTCGCGCGTAATTCTTTCCTTGTCAGCGCCGTCCTCAGCTACGACGTAGCACTCGCGAAGATGCTTTTGTCTTGTCGTGAGCGCGGGTGACTCTCCGCTCCTGACGGCTCCTATCGCCTCGGGAACGGGTACGGTATACTGACGGGCATCCTTTACTCCGTCAATGCATCGTATCGCGTCAGAGTGCCCCTGGCTGATTCCTCTACCCCAGAAGGTATAAGTATTACCGTCAGGCAATGCCGCCTCAAAGTAGACGCGCATCAGGGAAAACAGTCCCGGGTCCCAGCCGCACGATATGAGTGCGGTATGCTCCGACTCGCTTGCCGCCTTATCGACAGCGGCAAAATGCTCGGGAATTTTCGCGTGAGTGTCAAAGCTGTCAATCACGTTAAAGCTACGGCTGAGCTCAGGTGTCATATGAGGCAGATCAGTAGCGCTTCCGCCGCAAAGTATAAGCACGTCAATTTTTCCCTTGAAGCTATCAAGCTGTGAGGAGTGATAGGTTTTAACTCCCGACACAGGCTTAATACTCTGGGGCTCGCGTCTTGTGAACACACCTACAAGCTCCATATCAGAGCTTCTCATTACGGCTGCCTCAACACCTCTGCCAAGATTGCCGTAGCCAAAAATTGCTACCTTCATTTATTCGTTCTCCCTCTGCCACACCGTGGCTGAAAATTCTATAATCGCAAGCCCTCGTCATGTGCCGGAAAGTGCCGATTCGCTCTTCTTGCCGCCAATGAGGCTCTTCATATCGTAAAGCCCCTTAGGCATACCTACGAGGAACTCTGCCGCCGCAATTGCACCCTCGGCAAAAAGCGCTCTGCTGTGCGCCTCGTGCTTAAGCGTTATGGTCTGATTCTGAGTGCCGATTATAACCTCGTGCTCACCTACTATATTTCCCATTCTTATTGCGTGAATACCAATTTCCTCAGGTGTTCTTTTACCGTTACCCGAGCGTCCGAGATTAGTATATGAATCGGGTCTTACCTCGGTAAGCGCGTTTGCTATCATAAGCGCCGTGCCCGAAGGAGCATCAAGCTTTCTGTCGTGATGCTTTTCTATAATTTCAATTTCCGCCTCCGGCATAGCGAACGCCGCGCGCTTTGCAAGGTCAACCAGCAGGGCAACGCCAAGGGACATATTAGCGCTGAAAAAGACGGGAATATCGCGGGACGCCGTGTTTATGGCACGAAGCTCGTCTTCCGTATGTCCTGTCGTGCATACGACCGTGGGAATTGAATTTTCCCTGGCAAAGGCAAGCAACGACGGCACGCACGAATGATGCGAAAAATCAATAATGCAATCTATCGACGACGCATCGGTTATATCATCAAAGGACGAGTACACACGGACGTCGGGGATATCCTTAGGTCTTATATCCACACAGACCGTGACTCTCGCGCCGCGATAGCCCTCAGCGGCAAGCTTCAAGACCTCGCTGCCCATATATCCTGAAAAACCGTTAAGTAATATATTCATATGCTTTCCTTAAATCAAATTTTCTTTCTTCATAAGCTCGAGAAGCTTTTGCTCATTTTCGCTCTCCATCGTCGTAAGAGGAAGTCTTACGTAATTTTCACAGAAGCCGAGCGCGCTTACAGCCGCCTTGACGGGAATGGGGTTGACTTCACAGAAGAGGGCGTCTACAAGAGGAAGCAGGCGAAGCTGGATATCACGAGCGCCCTTAAGGTCTCCCTCCTCAAACAGACGGCACATTCTTACGGTTTCCTTAGGCATTATGTTAGAGAGAACGGAAATTACACCCTTTCCGCCAAGCGCCATAATAGGAACTATCTGGTCGTCGTTTCCTGAATATATATCCATATCGTCACCGACAAGTGCGGCAAGCTCTGCTATCTGAGAAATATTACCCGATGCTTCCTTAATAGCAACGATGTTGGGATGCTTTGCAAGCTCTACCGCCGATTTCGGTGTGAGATTGCAGCCCGTACGGCTCGGTACGTTGTAAAGGATACAGGGGATATTAGCAGAATCCGCTATCGCACGGAAGGATTCAATAAGACCGCGCTGAGTTGCCTTATTGTAATAAGGGGTAACGAGAAGCACCGCGTCTGCCCCCGCCGCCTCTGCATACTGAGTCATTTCGATAGCGTAGGCAGTATCGTTTGAGCCTGTGCCCGCAATTACAGGCACACGACCCCCAACACGCTTTACGCAGAAGCTGATAGCATCCTTATGCTCAGTGTCAGTAAGGGTCGAGCCCTCACCCGTCGTTCCGACAACGACGATAGCGTCAATTCCCTCCTCAATCTGCCAATCAATAAGTCGCGCGAACTGTGCATAATCAATGCCATCCTTGGTAAGAGGAGTCACTATTGCAGTTGCAACACCCGTAAAAACAGTCTTTTTCATTTTATATCTCCGTTCTGCCACTGTGTGGCACTTAATTAACTTGCTTTTGGATCAGTACAAACAAAAAAGATAGCCACAAGGCTATCCCCAAAAACATAATGTTTCTGATAGCCCTCCGCACGTTGTGCGACAGCAAAGCAGATATTATCCGTTTTGCCAGCAGGCACCTTCCCAATGCGCCCACTTCGGCACCCACGCCTTTTCCGAACAGTCTTGGGGACTCATCATATTCGGTACTTTTCGTGCAGTGCGCCTCTATCCTCTATTTAACTTATTTTCCTGACTAAATAATTTTAGCACAATGAATTCCGCATTGTCAATAGTTTTTATATATTTTATAAATATATTTTGACCTACATTACTCACAGTTAATATATTTCACCATTTAAAAACAGTTGCAGAAAATAGTTGAGCAAAATAGTTAAGCAAATTTTATTGACAAGCGGCGGATTTTTTGTTAAAATATTCAAGACATTATATTTCTACCCGTGGCACAGCTGGATAGCGCGTCAGACTCCGACTCTGAAGGCCGTAGG